>DASVBF010000021.1:0-6433 GCA_036375975.1 Nocardioidaceae bacterium
ATCCCTGACTCGGCTCACGATTCGGGCCCGTTCTTGGCCATCCCACCCGGCGAATCGTCCCCCATCGGAGCCGAGTGTTCCGGTGCCACCGGATCCTCTCAGCTTCTTCCTGGCCATCCAGCAGATGGGCGGGTCATCCCGTCAGGAGAACCGTATGCGTGCCAACCGCGTGGGTGTTCCTTCGCGTCCGCCGTGTGTCGTCCGGCGTCCGCCTACCGCTCCCGGACGGCGTAGGTCAGATGCGTCACCCTCGGGGTGGGCTCCGCGCGGACCGGCTCCAAGGCAATGCGGTCCGCGTGCACGCCTTCGAACAGGCGGATTCCGGAGCCGAAGAGCACGGGTGAGAGTGAGATCGTGAACTCGTCGATCAGGCCGGCGTTCACGTACTCCAGGATCGTCGCGCCGCCGCCCGCGATGCGAACGTCGCGGTCGCCCGCGGCCTCTCGGGCCTGGTCGAGCGCGGTCTCGATGCCGTCGTTGACGAAGTGGAAGGTGGTCCCACCCGGCCGCTCCCAGCGCTCACGCTTCTCGTGCGTCACGACGAAGACCGGCGTGTGGAACGGCGCCTCCTCCGGCCACGCCTGCGCGCCGGCGTCGAACATGCGCTTGCCCATGACGCTCGCGCCGGTGCGCTCGAACGTCTCCCGCGCGATGTCGTTGTCGCGCCCTTCCTCGCCGCCCTCGCCGATCTTCAGGTTCTCCCGGAAGAACCGCTGCGGGAATATCCACTGCTGCAGTTCCATCCACTGCTGCCCCATCAAGTCCTCGAGAGACTCGGGCGCGATGAAACCGTCCAGCGACATCGACACGCTGAAGAACACCTTCCCGGCCATCAGCCCTCCGCTTCCTTCCGAACCATCTCGGTGAGATAGGCAGCGAGGTTGTTCAGGGTCTGCTGGCCGCCCTCGATCGCGTGGTACTTCTCGACCGCCTCGTCGCGCAGCTCCTTGGTGGGGAACACCGTGCGCATCTCGATCCGGGTCGCCGCACCGTCGGGCTCGAACGTCAGGACCGACTCGAAGGCGTTCGGGTCGCTGGGGGACTCGCCGTGGAGCAGGGCGATCCGCTCCGGCGGGGCGATCTCGGTCCAGGTGATCCACTCGGTGTAGTCCGTCCCGTCCGGTCCGTGCATCACGAAGTCCCAATCCCCGCCGACGCGGAACTCGAACGACTGCGTGGTGGTGGTGAACCCCTCCGGTCCCCACCACCGCGACAGGTGCCGGACCTCGGTGAACGCCTCGAACACGAGCTCCCGTGGGGCGTCGATGACCCGGGAGATGACAATCTCGCGGTCGGCCGACGCTGCCTGCACAGGCGCTCCTCGTTCCGTCCCGCTCATAGCTACTCCTCCTGCCTTGCCTGCTTCAGGTCCTGCACGTATGCGTCCAGGCGGTCGAAGGCCTCGTTCCAGAACCGCTCGAACCCGCCGGTCCACTCGTGGACCGGCCGCAGCCCGCGGGCGTCAAGGCAGTACAGGCGCTGCTTACCTGCCTTGCGGTCCCGCACCAGCCCGACCTCCCTGAGCACCCGCAGGTGTTTGGACGCGCGCGGCTGGGCAATCCCCAGCTCCCGCGCCACGTCGGTCACCGGCCGCTCACCCGCCCGCAGCAGCACCAGGATCTCCCGGCGCTGCGGCTCGGCGATCGCGTTGAAGACGTCCGACGTCGTCGCTGCGCGTGCCATGGCACCATCATATGCCTATATCGGAATGCGTCAAGGCGAGGAGCATGCGGGTCTTGTCAGATGCCGATCGTGACCCTTGTCACCGAGCCCGGTGCTTAGGTCTGGGCTCGGTGAATGGCGGCGGAAAGACGCAACGCGCAGGCCATGTTTCGGTACGGGGACCTGGAGCCGGCCGACCAAGACCGACAGCCCGGCCCCGACCTACCCGAGGTGCCGGCCCACGCTCAGGGTGGTCAAGCTCAGTGGCTCGCATCGCTCGGGATCCCAGTTGTGCTCACGCTTAACGGTCTCGTAGATCGGCTCGTCGTTGCTCGTCATGTCCTAAGGATCGGCGGTGCTTCCGAACTCCTGAAGGACGTACAAACCAGCGGGATCTTCGCTGTGAGATCACCACGCCGCACAAGCCCTTAGAGCCCTGTTCGTCGCCAGATCTGCGGCGGATCACGCGTCGTCGAGCACCTCGCGCAGTTTGGCGGCGAACGCCGCGGGCTCGTTGTTGGGCGACATCGGGCTCACTGTGAAGCCACCGTGGTCGCCTGGGAAGACGATGGGCTTCATCCCCAACTCCTTCGCCAGCGCTTCACCGCCGCGGCGAGCGAGCGTGCCCTCCCCCTCGGTGCCGATCGCCGGGACGATGCGGACAGTGGAGGTTCGCAGCGCTTCGAGGTCGGGCTCGAAGGGCGGTATGGCGAGGTTGCGGCTGAGCAGGGCGTCATCGCGGGAGCCGTCGTCGTCGGTGGGGAGGCCGAAATCGGCAGGGTTCGGCGCCGGTCGATCCAGATAGTCATCGGGGAGCGGCCCCGAGTGCATGACCAGCTGGATGAACTTCGCCATCGCGGGCCCGTAGCCCTCACGCCGGTAGGTCGCGACAATGTCCTCGCTCACCCGGATTGCCATCTCGCGGTCCTCGAGGATCGTGGACAGGGGCGGCTCGTGCGCGACCAGCGTGCGGACGTCGCGTGGAGACTTGACGATCCAGTGCAGGGCGAAGGCTGCCCCGCCGCTGGACCCGAACGCATCGACCGGCCCCAGGCCCGCGGCCTCGACGACACGGTGCATGTCCTCGCCGTGAAGCTCGCCGGTGACAGTGCCCTCTGAGCTCAGCGTGCTGCGCTCGGCGCCACGAGGGTCGTAAGTGATGACGGTGCGGTCGGTGAAGTGGCTGATCAGTTGCTCGAAGCCGGACGCGGCCATCGGCGAACCGAAGATGAACAGCGGGCGATGGTCGCTCGGCGTCTCCGGCTCGCGGACGTCGTAGGTCAGTACTGCGCCGGGCACCTCGACGGTGCCGGTGATCACCTTGGTCATCGGGCCCTCCTATTGGTCATGTTCATCCTGACCCGCGAAGTGCCTCAAACTAATCGGCAGGACCTGTGCACCGCGCCTCAGAGGCTCTCAACAGGGCCGGTTGACAACAGAGGGGAGCCGGAACGACGCACGTTCGAGTACTCCGTTACCCCAGCGATTGGGAGTGCTGTCCCGTCGCGCGCTCCCTCTGCTTCAACGGCTTCCCTCCGCGCCACACGCCGATGATCCGATTCGGGTCGGCCAGGACGGTGATGTCGTCGAGCGGGTTTCGGTCGAGCGAGATCAGATCGGCGTCGTACCCGGCTGCAAGGACGCCGCTGCGCGGCGCCTGCCCGCCGAGGGTGAGTGGGCCGTTGACCGTCGCGGCACGGATCGCTTCCGCGGGGGTCATGCCGGCCTCGACGAGCAGGGGTAGCTCTCGACCGTTGCGACCCCATGAGTTTGCGGTGCCGGTTCCGGTGCAGCAGATGTCGGTACCCATCGCGATGGTGACGCCGCGCGAGTGTGCCAGCGCGACCGCGGCGGCGTGCTGGTCGGCCAGCGCTTCCAGCTTGACGCGGGCGAACTCGGGAAGGACGCCTTCGAGCTCGGCGATGACTGTCCTTGTGGGAACCAGGATGGTGCCGGTCTCCCGCATGGCGTCACAGGATTCCTCGTCGAGATAGGTGCCGTGCTCGATGGTTCGCACGCCGGCCTCGATAGCGGCCATGATCCCGGGTTTGCCGTGGCAGTGCGCCGCCACAATGCGGTCGGCCATCCCTGCGACTTCGACGATGGCACGGAGCTCGGGGAGGGTCAGCTGCTGGTGAATGGGGTGGTCCACCTCCGAGAGAACTCCGCCGGAGGCGCAGACCTTGATGACCTTGGCGTTGTTGCGCAGCTGTTCCCGAGTGGCTCGCATGCAGTCGTCGGCTCCGTCGCAGGAACGCAGCTCCCCGCCGGACTGGGCGAAGTGCTGCATCCACGACAGGGGCAGGCCGTGTACGTCGGCGTGGCCTCCCGTGGCGCCGAGGACCGCGCCGGCGGCGTAGATCGCGGGCCCATCCAATGTGCCCTCGTCGACCCCCCGCGCCAGATGGACACCCAGCCCACCGACCTCACGAACCGAGGTGATGCCGGCATCCAGCGCCGCCCGCAGATCCCGCACGCAGCGGGCAGCCCGCAGTGCCACGGGGGTGATCGCCATGGCCATGAACTCCGCCGACTGGATGCCGAGGAAATGTCCGTGACAGTCCCACATGCCCGGCATGACGACCGGAGCACGGGTGATGGCTTGCCCCGAGGGGCCAGACGGGGCCTGCGCTGCTGGTCCGGCGAAGCTGATCACAGCCCCGTCCAAGAGCACGACACCGTCCCGGACCGGCTCACCTTCGACCGGGATCAGCAGGTCTGCTTCGATGCGTTCCATGCTGTCCTCCCGTCCGGACCCAAGTCCGGCGCGGCGTAGTCGCGGGCGGTGGGGCCAGGTGCCAGCAGACCGTCTTCATCCACAGAGTCGCACACGATCGCTCGTTCCGCCGACAGCAGCGACACCGTCATGGCCGCCTCCGCCGACGATGGGCAAGCTGCGGCGGCCAAGGTCGCCGGCGGCGAAATGACGCATCAAGCGAGCGGCTAGAGCCACCAGATCGCGCCCGGCCGCAGTGGTCGGGCCGACGTCGGCCGGTCGCATCGAGGGACAATGCGGAGGTTCAGGTCGGGGCATGGCGAAGATCATTACCCGACGGGCCAACCTTGGCTCCCGATGGCGCGTATAACGGGTATTGATGGAGAGCGCACCGGACGGGGGAGGGGCTTCTTGAGCGACGGGGTTGAACGGGTTCGGAGCCTCCGCGCTACCTTCGCGGTCGCCGTGGTTGGCCTGTTGCTGACGGTCGCCGGCTGCGCCGGGTCTGGTTCAACCCAGGACGCCGCTGACCGCCCGGCCTCGTCGTTCAGCCTGACGTCACCGTTCAGCCCGGCGTCACCGTTCAGCCCGGCGTCTCCGTTCAGCCCGGCGTCGCCGTCCAGTTCAGCGTCGGTAGGCACGACGCCAATGCCGGCTACGCTCCCGTCGGCGCCCACGACAACCCCCACGCTGAAGCCATACCCCACAGGTCCCCCGATGTTGCTGGACGGCATCGCCCCGCTCAGCGGAACGACAGTGGGCGTGGCGATGCCGATCTCGATGGTCTTCACGCACCCGGTGAAGGTCTCGGCTCGCAAACGCATCGAGCAGCACATCCGGCTCACCACGTCAGTCCCGGTCACGGGGGCGTGGCACTGGTTCGGCTCTCAACGGGTCGACTTCCGGCCGAAGAGGTTCTGGGAGCCGGGGACCACGGTGTCGATGGTCGCCCGGTTCAACCACGTCGGCGATGGCTACGGGCGCTACGGCACCCACAGTTACACCCGGGGCTTCAAGATCGGCGCCGACGTTCGCACCCACGTCTACGTGAACAGGCACAAGACCGTGGTGACCCGCAATGGGAGGATCCTGCGCACGATGCCGAGCAACGCAGGCAGTCCCCAGTTCCCCACCTGGGAGGGGACCATGGCCGTGGTCAACAAGTCGCGCACCGTGCGGATGACGTCGTGCAGCGTGGGGATTGCCTGCGATCCGAGCGACCCGAACTTCTACGACCTCGTCCTGCCCTGGGACGTGCGGATAACGTCGTCGGGCACGTTCGTGCACTACTCGACCGCCGACCCGTACCCGGGGAGCGGCAATGCGTCGCACGGCTGCGTCCACCTCTCCTACGCCAACGCGCGGTGGTACTTCAACCTGTCCAGGCAGGGCGACCCGGTGACGATCACGGGCACCCCTCGGGGCAAGGCCGCCGGCGACAACGGGTACGCCGACTACGACGTGACGTGGCGCGAGTGGCTCGCCGGCAGCGGCATGAAACAGTTCACCACCCACACCTGAGCGGCGCCTGCCGAGGGCTGGACGGCGACCGCGTCGGGCGCGTCCTTGCCCAATGCGCTGAACCGGTGGGATGACACCACGTGTCTTGCCGCACACCCGCCGCGAGGCTTTCAGTGCCGAGGGTTCTGCGGATCAGCCTGGTGGTGCGCTGCCGTGTCGGTGCGCGACCTTCCACTCGCCGCCTTCACGCCGGTAGATCTGGGTTGCTCTCAGTGTGTAGGTGCTCGGCACTCCGTTGACCGAGGCCGTGGTGTGCTCGAATCCAACCGTGTAGGCGACATCGCCGAGCACCTCGGCTTCGAGTAGCTCGAACTCGTAGGAGGTGCAGTCCGAGAAGCTCTCCGCGAGATGCGCGAAGAGCTCATTGAGCTCCGCTTGCCCGCTGGCGTTTCTCCATGCGCCCAGGACGGTGACCGGGTCGTTGCGTGACCAGATGGCACGCCTCGGGGACGCGTCGCCGTTGTGGACTGCCATCTCTGCGTTCCTGAGGACTGTGTGCACCCAGGTGATGAACTCGTCGCGCTGGTTCATCCC
>DASVBF010000029.1:0-2762 GCA_036375975.1 Nocardioidaceae bacterium
TCAGCCCGTCTTTTAATCCGCGGGTTGTGGGTTCGAGTCCCACGGGGCCCACTAGCGTTCCTGGACGTCCGCGGCTCTGGTCACGGCCAGCAGCCAAAACACCGCGGCCAGCAGTGACGTGCCGAACTCGGCGAAGAGCACGGTGAGCAGCCCCGTGGGGATCGCCAACGCGGCCAGCCACCGCGGCAGCGAGCGCCGAGCCAGTCCGTGGATGCCGAGCCACACCATGCCGACGATCGCGAGCAGGTTGCCGGGCACGCCGACCGCTGCGAACCACGAGGGGCTGTGCCCGAGCGCCAGCCCGACTCCCACCCCCACCGCCACGAGCACGTACCCGACCTGCATGAGCCGGACCGGGACCGTGCGGGGACGGCCGATCAGGTGGAACGCGTTTCCCGCGATGGCCGAGGTGACCAGGGCGAGGGTGAACCTCGAGTCGTTGACGTAGTCGATGGTGCTGGTCAGCTGGTCGTCGAACGTCGGGTTGGTGAGCTGGACGACGGCGAGCAAGGTCCAGGCTGCGGCAGCCACCACACCGCTGGCCCGGATGACCGCGGGAAGCGCGATGGCCTGGGAGCGCGGGCCGACGGACGTGGCCTGAGAAGTCATGGTCCCCTCCGTTGTCGTGGTAGCACCACAGTGAGGCGGGCGGGGCCGCGGGACATCGAACGGGTGGCCACCCCTGTCTCTGTCTCAGGAGGGAGCCCTCGACCGTCGGGAATCCCACGTTCGGGGGAGGCAAGCGCCTCGGCCTCCGGTCTACGGTGCCCGCCATGAGACGTGTCGCCCCCGCCGTGGACGTCGCGATCGCGGTTGTCCTGCTGGTGACCGGGTCGGCGCAGCTGCTGGCCGCGGACCACACGCTGCCAGTCCCCTTGGACCTGGCCCTGGCCGTGTGCCTGACCGCGCCGCTCGCGGTCCGGCGCCGCTGGCCAGAGGCCGTCCTCTGGACCGTCACCATCGGCACCGTGCTCGGGTTCCTCGGGGAGGGCGCCGGCGCGGACCTGTTGTTCATGCCACCCCTGCTGATCGCGTCGTACACGGTCGGTACACGGGTGGACTGGCCCCGAAGCCTGTCCGGGCCGGCCGCACTGGCCCTGCTGTTCGCGGTCGGGCTGGCCGAGGACGAGATCCCGCCGGCAGACCTGCCCGTGGCGGTCGGCATCTACGTCGGGCCGTGGCTGGTCGGCCAGCTGCTGCGGGTGCGCGACCGTCACGTTGTCGAGCTCACCAAACGGGCGGTCCGGGCCGAGGCGCTGCGCGAGCTCGACGCAGCCCAGGCGGTCGCTGCCGAGCGCGTTCGGATCGCCCGTGAGTTGCACGACGTGGTCTCGCACGGCCTCAGCGTGATCACGATCCAGGTGCAGGCGGTCCGCCGTCGGCTCCATGGCGAACACTGCGCGCACTCGACCGAGGCCGCAGACCTGGCGGCGGTGGAGACCGCGGCGCGGCAGGCGATGGCCGAGATGCGGCGGATGCTGGGCGTCCTCCGCACCGGCGACGAGCCGACGTCGCTGGCACCCCAGCCCGGGCTCGACCAGCTCGATGCCTTGATCGCGGAGACCCGCGCGGCGGGCATCGACGTGCACCTGGACGTGGTCGGTCGGCGCGTCCCGCTGCCTCCTGGCGGCGACCTGACCGCCTACCGGATCGTGCAGGAGGCGCTCACCAACGTCCGGAAGCACGCCGGTGGCGCGTCGTGCGTGGTGCGGCTCGACTTCACTGGTGATCATCTCGTGATCAGCGTGGTGGATGACGGGCCGGGTGCGCCGCGGCCGCTGTCGCCCGCCATCGGTCATGGGCTGGTCGGGATGCGAGAGCGTGCGAACCTCTACGGCGGCAGGTTCTCCGCCGCTCCCCGCGCGGACGCGCGCGGGTTCGCGGTGTCGGCGACACTGCCTGTCCGCGAGCCCGCACTCTCATGACGACGGTCCTCGTGGCGGACGACCAGGGCATGGTGCGGTCCGGGTTCCGTTCGCTGCTCGCCGGCGAGGAGGACCTGACGGTTGTGGGTGAGGCAGCGGATGGCGCGGCGGCCGTGCGACAGTGCGTGGCCCTGCGACCCGACGTTGTGCTCATGGACATCCGGATGCCGGTTCGCGACGGCATCGACGCGACGCGCGAGGTGGTCGCCCGCACGTCCACCCGGGTGCTCGTGCTCACGACGTTCGACCTGGACGAGTACGTCTACGAAACGCTGCGCGCGGGCGCGAGCGGGTTTCTCCTCAAGGATGCCCCGGCCGACGACCTGATCGCGGCGATCCGCACCGTCGCGGCGGGAAACGCCCTGTTGGCCCCGGCGGTGACCAGGCGCGTGGTCGAGGCGTTCGTGAGCCAGCCGAGGCCGAGGGCGGATCTGGTGACGAGACGGGAACGGTTGACCGACCGGGAGACCACGGTCCTCAGACAGCTGGCGGCCGGTTTGTCGAACGCCGACATCGCCGCCGAACTGCACGTGAGCGAGGGGACGGTGAAGACGCACGTGTCGAACGTGCTGGCCAAGCTCGGGCTGCGCGACCGAGTGCAGGCGGTGATCTTCGCCTACGAGAGCGGTCTTGTCACGGCCGGGCGCGAGTAGCGGCCGACGAGCGCCGCACGGGGTCCGCGACGTCAGTCGAGCGCGAACGATCCAGTGACGATCTCGCCTGCCGGCTGGTACGTACCCATGACCACTCCGGTGGTGGACACCTTGCTGTCGACGAGTGTCAGGGCGGAGGGCACGGTGCCGTCGGCGAACAGGCGCTTGCCGGACCCGATGACGA
>DASVBF010000221.1:0-3905 GCA_036375975.1 Nocardioidaceae bacterium
CGAGGCCCACCCCGTGGGCTTCCAGTGGGTGGTCGAGGCGAAGGCGCGGGGGGCGAAGGTCATCCACGTCGACCCGCGGTTCACGCGGACCAGCGCGCTCGCGGACACCCACGTGCCGATCCGGGTCGGCACCGACATCGCGTTCCTCGGCGGCATCGTCAACTACGTCCTGCAGAACGAGCTCGACTTCCGCGAGTACGTCGTCGCCTACACGAACGCTGCGAGCATCGTCTCCGAGGACTACCGGGACCCCGAGGACCTCGACGGTCTCTTCTCGGGCTTCGACCCCGAGACTCGGACGTACGACCCCACGACATGGCAGTACGCCGGGCACGAGGAGAACGGCGGCACCCGGCAGGACCACGCCCAGCAGCGGGAGACCGCGATGGCGCTCCAGCACGAGACGCACGGCGCGAGCGTGCAGGCGCACCCGCCGCGCGACGAGACCCTCCAGCATCCGAACTGCGTCTACCAGATCCTCAAGCGGCACTACGCCAGGTACACCCCGGAGATGGTCGCGGAGACCTGCGGGGTCCCGCAGGAGGCGTTCCTCGAGGTCTGCGAGGCCTGGACGAGGAACTCCGGCCGGGACAAGACGACGGCGCTCGTCTACAGCGTCGGCTGGACCCAGCACAGCGTGGGTGTGCAGTACATCCGCACCGGGGCGATCCTCCAGCTGCTGCTGGGCAACATCGGCCGCCCGGGCGGCGGCGTCATGGCGCTGCGCGGACACGCCAGCATCCAAGGGTCCACGGACATCCCGACGCTGTTCAACATCCTGCCGGGGTACCTCCCGATGCCGCAGGCCGAGGACCACACCACGCTCGAGGAGTGGATCGACAGCATCCGCCATCCGGGGACGAAGGGCTTCTGGGGCCAGGCCGGGGCCTACGGGGTCAACCTGCTCAAGGCCTACTGGGGCGACGCGGCGACTTCCGAGAACGACTACTGCTTCGACTACATTCCGAAGATCACCGGCGACCACGGCACCTACCGCACCGTGCTCGACATGATCGACGGCAAGGTCAAGGGCTACTTCCTCCTGGGACAGAACCCTGCCGTCGGGTCGGCCCACGGTCGGGCGCAGCGGCTCGGCATGGCGCAGCTCGACTGGCTCGTCGTCCGCGACCTGTTCGAGATCGAGAGCGCCACCTTCTGGCGAGACTCGCCCGAGGTCGCGACCGGCGAGATCGTGCCCGAGGAGTGCGCGACCGAGGTGTTCTTGATGCCGGCCGCTTCGCACGCCGAGAAGGAAGGCACCTTCACCCAGACCCAGCGCATGCTGCAGTGGCGGGAGAAGGCCCTGGACCCGCCGGGCGAGTGCCGCTCGGAGCTGTGGTTCTTCTACCACCTCGGCCGGATGGTCAAGGAGCGTCTGGAGGGCTCGATCGACGAGAAGGACCGACCGGTCCTCGACCTCGCCTGGGACTACCCCGTCGGGGGTGAGCACGACGAGCCCAGCGCGGAGGCCGTGCTGAAGGAGATCAACGGCTACGAGATCGCCACCGGCCGTCCGCTCTCGTCGTTCACGGAGATGAAGGACGACGGGTCGACCCTGGGCGGCTGCTGGATCTACTCGGGTGTCTTCAAGGACGGCGTGAACCAGGCCGCCCGCCGCAAGCCGGCGAAGGACCAGTCGTTCGTCGCGCCCGAGTGGGGCTGGGCCTGGCCCATGAACCGGCGGATCCTCTACAACCGCGCCTCGGCGGACCCCGACGGCAGGCCCTGGAGCGAGAAGAAGGCCTATGTCTGGTGGGACGAGCAGAAGGGCGAGTGGACCGGCCACGACGTGCCGGACGTGGAGAAGACCAAGCCGCCGTCGTACCGCGCTCCTGAAGGCTCCAGCGGCACCGAGGCTCTCGAGGGGACCGACCCGTTCATCATGCAAGGAGACGGGAAGGGCGCGCTGTACGTCCCGCAGGGGCTGATCGACGGTCCGCTGCCGACGCACTACGAGCCGGTCGAGTCGCCGTTCCGCAACCCGTTGTACGGCCAGCAGGGCAACCCGACCCGCAAGGAGTACGACCGACCCGACAACCCGATGAACCCGAGCCCGCCCGAGCTCCACGGCGAGGTGTTCCCCTACGTCTTCACCACCAGCCGGCTCACCGAGCACCACACCGCGGGCGGCATGAGCCGGTACCTCGAGTACCTCTCGGAGCTCCAGCCGGAGATGTTCGTCGAGGTGTCTCCGGAGCTCGCCGCCGAGCGGGGACTCGAGCACATGGGCTGGTGTCACGTGATCACCTCGCGTGCAGCCGTCGAGGGGCGGGTGATGGTCACCGACCGGCTCACCCCGCTGAAGGTCGAGGGCAAGCTGATCCACCAGGTGTGGCTCCCCTACCACTGGGGACAGGGTGGCCTGGTCAGCGGCGACTCGGCCAACGACCTGTTCGGGATCACCCTCGACCCCAACGTGCTGATCCAGGAGACGAAGGTGGGCACCTGCGACATCCAGCCCGGTCGGCGACCGAGCGGGAAGGCGCTGCTCGAGTACGTCGGGGAGTACCGACGCCGCGCCGGCACCGACGTCGACCCGGGGAGACCCATCGTCACCGTCGGCGACGACTCCGCCGGCCGAGACCGCCGTGACCCCACCGGGGACAGGAAGGAGAGGCAGTGATCGGGAAGAACAGCCTCTTCGGGCCGGTGGACCCGGCCGCCGAGGCAGGCTACGAGGACCACCCGCCGCGCAAGGGGTTCTTCACCGACACCTCGATCTGCATCGGCTGCAAGGCCTGCGAGGTCGCCTGCAAGGAGTGGAACGAGGTCCCCGACGACGGCTTCAGCTGGACGGGGATGTCCTACGACAACACCGAGTCGCTGAACGCCAACACGTGGCGCCACGTGGCCTTCATCGAGCAGCCCGCCCAGCCGGCCGGGACCGTGGACCTCGGGATGCCGGAGATGCCGGGAGACGGAGCCGCCGTGGGCACGGTGGCCGGGTCCGACGGGAAGCCCGACTTCCGCTGGCTGATGTCCTCCGACGTGTGCAAGCACTGCACCCACGCGGCCTGCCTGGACGTCTGTCCCACCGGTTCGCTGTTCCGGTCGGAGTTCGGCACCGTGGTGGTGCAGGACGACATCTGCAACGGTTGCGGCTACTGCGTGCCCGCGTGCCCGTACGGCGTCATCGAGCGTCGGACCGGACCGGAGGGCGCCAAGAACGTGGGCATCGCCCAGAAGTGCACGCTCTGCTACGACCGCCTCACGGTGGGTGAGCGGCCCGCCTGCGCGAAGGCGTGCCCCACCGAGTCGATCCAGTTCGGCGACGTGGAGGAGCTCCGCGAGCGCGCGAACCGGCGCGTCGAGCAGCTCCACGACGCCGGCATCATGGACGCCCGTCTCTACGGGAACGACCCCGAGGACGGGGTGGGTGGCACCGGTGCCTTCTTCCTGCTGCTCGACGAGCCCGAGGTGTACGGCTTCCCGCCCGACCCGGTCGTGACCACGAAGGACCTGCCGAGGATGTTCAACCGAGCCACGACCGCGGCGCTGGCGATGTTCGCAGGAGCGGTCGTCTCGTTCATCGGGAGGCGCCGGTGAGCCCCGAGGTGAACCGCACCGGCCCGGTCGACCGCCGACCGGACCGTGAGGCCGTGATCGGTGCCAACGGGGGGCGCCGGAGGAACGGTGGCCGCCGCAGGCGCCGAGGGGAGCGCGAGGGCGGCGAGTTCTCGATGGTGCCTGAGGCCGACTTCACCTCGTACTACGGGCGCCAGATCGTCAAGCCGGCTCCGTGGGAGGCGGACATCCCGGCCTACCTGTTCTCGGGTGGCCTGGCGGCCGGGTCCTCGCTGCTCGCCGCGGGGGCCGACGTCACCGGTCGGCCCGGCCTTCGGCGGGCGGGCCGTCTCGGGGCCCTGGGGGCACTCGGCTTCAGCATGGTGGCGCTGGTGCACGAC
>DASVBF010000223.1:0-26930 GCA_036375975.1 Nocardioidaceae bacterium
GTGGCTGGAGCCGGACCAGCTCAGGTAGCCCTGGGCGGGCTTCCCGAGGGTGGCGGTACGTCGGTTGAACACGACGGCGAAGCGGCGGGTCTCGCCGGGTCGCAGCCGCAGCCACGAGGGCCGCACTCGCATGTCGACGCCGGCGAGGCCGTGGACGTGCGCCGTGTAGGTCTCGGTGCGGCCCGAGACGTTCGTGACGCGGCGTACCACCCTGCTGCGGCCGGTCAGCTCGCCCACGGCGATCGAGGGCAGGTTCAGGTTGCGGGTCGGCACCCTGCCGGCGAGCCAGGCCCGGAAACGCGCGGTGGGGGCGTCGAGCGCCAGCCCCGGATCGATGGCCGCATCCGGATCCACCTGTCCCGCTCCCGCGGAGAGCGGCCGACCGGCCCCTTCGAGCTCACCGGCCGTCGTCGACATCGCGGACTTGACCATGGCCGGCGTCCACCCCGGCCTCTCAGCCATCACCACGGCGGCGAGCCCCGCGACGTGCGCCGTCGCTGTCGACGTGCCGGAGGACATGTCCCACCGCCTCCCCGTGTCCAGGGGCGGGGCCACGGCCGAGAGCACGGCGACGCCCGGCGCGGTCACGTCCGGCTTGACCAGGTGGCCGCCCCGCGGAGCCGGCCCGCGCGAGGAGAAGGCCGCCACCCGGGGGAGTGCGACGTCGTCCGAGGCCGTCGGGTCGAGGGACGCCGTCGGGTGGGCGACCCTCCGGACGTAGCGTTTGACCTCGTCCGCGGCCGCGAGCGCGAGGTTGACCGTCGGGACCGCGTGGAAGTCCGGGGCCACGTGGGCCGCCCTGACGTTGGCGAGCACCATGCCGACGCCGCCGGCGCGAGCGACCGCGGCCGACTTCTCGACGCGCGCGATCCTCCCGCGGTCGCAGACCACGACCTTGCCCTGGACGACCGCGGCGTCGAGAGCGCCCGGGCGGCAGAGACGAGCGCTCTCGGCACGCGCACCCGGCGCGGCCGCGTCCTCGGACAGGACGATGCCGGCGCGCCGAACGTGCTGGTCCGAGACCATCGCTCCGACGTAGCGCCTGCCACCCAGGACCAGCGCACCCTGGAACTTGCGGTCGACGCTCGCGCCCACCGTCGTGAGCCAGGGCGTGGCGTTGGCGACGGTCCCAGGTGCCGGGCCTCGGTCCCCGGCTGACGCCGCGACGAGCACACCGGCCGACGTGGCGTTGAGGAACGCCAGCTCCAGGGCACGGGAGTCGCGGCCGGAGCGTCCGGAGATCGCGTAGCTGATCACGTCGACGCCGTCCGCGACGGCCCGGTCGACCGCCGCCACGGTGTCGGCTGTCGTGCATCCGTCGTCGTCCGGCTGTGGCGCGCTCCAGCACGCCTTGTAGACCGCGATGCGGGCGTCGGGAGCCACGCCGGAGGTCTCCCCGAAGTCCTGGCCCTCGACGCGGACACGCACCTCGTCGTCTCCGGCGGCGACCGCGGCCGTGCGCGAGCCGTGGCCGCTCCCGTCACGAGGTGAGAGGTACTCCGACGCGGCCAGGTTGTCCGCGCCGAACCCGTTGACGAAGTAACGGGCGGAGACGATCTTGCTGTTGCAGTCGGCCGGGTCCCACTGCTCGGCCGGCGCGCAGGCACCGCTGAAACCCGCCGGGCTTCGAGGGTCCACGTCGGGCAGGGCGGCGAAGCTCGGGTTCTCTGGCCAGATGCCGCTGTCCACGACGCCCACGACGATCCCCCGACCGCCGCCTCGCGGTCCGCCGGTCCTGGTCGATGCGGCCATCGCCTCGCGGAGGTCGGCCGGGACGGGCTTCGAGGCGGAGTCGGTGTGCTGCTTGATGCTCCGCTCGACCAGGGCGACCCCGGGCTCGGACTCGAGCCGCGTGACCTGCGACGGTGTCAGGACCGCAGCGAAGCCCTGGAGGGCCGAGCCGAACCGGTACAGGACACGCGGCGACCCGATCTGCCGGAGCAGCGGGTCGACCGCGAGTCGCTGGTCGTTCAGCGCGACCACGTAGACGGCGGCGGGCGACGCCTCGCGGCCGGGAGATGTCGTAGCCGTCGCGGGGCCCGCCGTGCCGAGGACGACGGTTGTGGCGAGCACGGCGGCGGTCGAAGCGTGGTGGACCACCGTCACCGCGATCAAGGACAGCCTCCCAACGACTCGCCACGGGACCGCCCTCCGCCGGTCACGACTCCTCATGCTCGCAGCGGGCAGGGTTGGTTTCAATCGGAACCGGTACATATGGTGGCGCGGTGACCGCTCCCGACCTCCTCGCACAGCGCCTCGACGCGCTGGATCGCGACCTCCGTTCCCGGGGGTCCGTGATGGTCGCGTTCAGCGGTGGCGCGGACAGCGCCCTGCTCCTTGCGGCGGCCGCGCGAGCCCTCGGCCCGGCCAAGGTCGCGGCGGCCACCGCGTACTCCGACTCGCTGCCCGAGCACGAGAGGTCCCCCGCCCGGTCCTTTGCCGAGGAGCTGGGCGTGCACGTGTACACCCCGCGCACCTTCGAGATGGAGCGGGAGGGCTACCGCGCCAATGCAGGGGACCGTTGCTACTTCTGCAAGGCCGAGCTGCTCGACGTACTCGGGCCGCTTGCGCGGGAGCACGGCTTCGCGTACGTCGCGACCGGGACCAACGCCGACGACGCCGTCGCGGGTTTCCGTCCCGGCATCCGGGCTGCCGCGGAGCGTGGGGCGATCACCCCGTTGAGGGACGCCGGCCTCACCAAGCAGCAGGTCCGCGAGGCATCCCGGGCCTGGGGGCTGCCGACCTGGGACAAGCCCGCCGCGGCGTGCCTGTCATCCAGGGTCGCCTACGGCATCGAGGTCAGCCCGTTCCGGCTCGCCCGTATCGAGCGGGCCGAGCTGGCCGTCCGCACCGCCCTCGACGAGGCGGGGGTCGCCGTCCGGAACCTCCGCGTCCGCGACCTCGACGACGTGGCCAGCATCGAGGTCGACTGCGACGTGCTCCAGCGGGCGGTCACCCTGCCCCAGGTGGTCCGGGCAGTCCTCGACGCCGGCTTCTCCAGCGCCTACCTCGACAAGAAGGGGTTCCGCTCCGGCGCCATGAACGAACGGCTCGTCGACGCAGAGCGATATCGCTGACCCGTTCGTGCAGAGGCCCTGTGCCGCAATAGGCTTGGGACCCGTCCAGCTGCGGTTCCCCGTAGACGAGTAGAAGAAGAGGTCATCCGGTGCCTACTGGCAAGGTCAAGTGGTACGACGCCGAGAAGGGCTTCGGCTTCCTCTCCAAGGACGAGGGGGGCGACGTGTACGTGCGGGCAGCAGCCCTTCCCGCGGGCGTCACGACGCTGAAGGCGGGGCAGCGGGTCGAGTTCGGGATCGTGCAGGGGCGCAAGGGTGACCAGGCCCTCCAGGTCCGGGTCCTGGAGCCGACCCAGTCGGTCTCGAAGGCGATGCGCAAGAAGCCCGCCGAGATGGTGAACATCATCGAGGACCTGTACCGGCTGCTCGAGAACATCGAGAAGGGCTACCGCAACGGCCGGCACCCGGACCCGAAGACCGCGAAGCCGACGGCGAAGCTGCTGCGGGCGCTGGCGGACGAGCTCGAGCTGTGAACCGCTAGGCCCTCCTGCGTGCCTGGAGGACGAACCCGGCCCACAGCACCAGGATCGCCGCCGCGACGCCGAGGCCGAGCCGCGCGTTGAGTGGCATCGCGAGTCCCAGCAGGCCACCGAAGACCCACGACAGCTGCAGAAGCGTCTCCGTGCGGGCGAACGCGCTGGTGCGGGTCCGCTCCGGCACCTCCCGCTGGACCAGGGCGTCGAGAGAGAGCTTGCCCAGGGTCTGGGCCAGGCCCGCGGTGAGACCGAGCAGCACCGCGGTCGGCAGACCGTAGAAGACCGCTGCGGCCACGGCGACGACTGCGTCCACGAGCAGCGTGGCAACGACGGTCACCTCGGGTGGTGCGGAGCGGGCGATCGAGCCGACCGCGACCCCGAGCGTGCCTCCGACGCCCGCCGCACCGATGACGAGCCCGAGGAGCAGCTCCGGCCGGTCCTCCCAGCCCGGGAAAGGCTGGTCGCGCAGCAGGAACGCCATGAACATGGTCAGGAACCCGGAGAGCAGCCGGAGGCCGGCGTTGCTCCGAAGCCCCTGCACGACCGGCCCGGGGATGCGTGCGCGGACCCGCCTCGGCAGTCGCTCCTCACCCTGCGCGGAGTCCACGCGCGCGGGTAGCAGGATCGCCAGGATGGTCGCGGCGACGAACACCACGAACGCGTAGCGCAGCGCCCAGTCCGGGCCGAAGTGCGCGGCGAGCGCGGCGAGGGGGGCGGACACGGCAGCTCCCACCACCCCGGCGAGCGAGATCCGGGCGTTCGCCTTCACGAGGGTCAGCGACTCCGGAAGCAGGCGGGGCACGGCGGAGGCGCGGGTGACGCCGTACGCCTTCGACGCGACCAGCACGCCGAGCGCGGCCGGGAACATCACCGCGGAGTCCGTCAGCACCGCTCCCGCGAGGACCCAGGCGAGGAACGCCCGGAGCGCCATCGTGCTGCCGATCGCCCAGCGGCGGCCGTGCGCGACGCGGTCCAGCAGGGGACCGACGAGAGGGGCGACGATGGCGAACGGGAGCATGGTGAGAGCGAGGAACTGTGCGACCTGGAGCCGCGCCTCCCCGGTAGGGACCTGGAAGAACAGCGTTCCGGCAAGGGAGACGGCGACCGCCGCGTCGCCCGCTGCGCTGAACGCGTGCAGCTCGATCAGCCGGTAGAGACCGGTCTCACCCGCACCCTGCGCACTGGACGCGCGGCGCGCCTGCCGGTAGGTGTAGCCGGCCGCACGGCTTGTCGCCGCCCCTGCACGACGAGCGGCCTGGGTGAGCGCACGGCCGCCTCTGCTGGGGCTGCGGCCAGTCTCCTGCTCGTCCGCCATGGGTCCATCCTGCCGGGGCGGGACGACGCATGTGGAACCTGTTGTGACAGCCGAGGTCCGGATGAGGGAGAATCACCAGGTGATGACAGCCGCCCGGACCTTCAAGCCCGACTCCGTCGGCGTACGTGCGGTCGACCTCGCGCGCGAGGCCCTCCTCGAGGTCGTCGACCCGCGTGACGTGGGGGAGCACCTCGGGTACTCCAGCGACGACGAGCGCGTCACCACCCACTATTTCGCCTGCGCCCGGGCCGGCTACCGCGGCTGGCGCTGGTCGGTCACCGTGGCCCGGGCCGCTCGCGCGAAGCACGTCACCGTCGACGAGGTCGTGCTGCTTCCCGGTAGCGAGGCCCTCGTCGCGCCGCCCTGGGTGCCCTGGCGCGAGCGCATCCAGCCCGGCGACCTGGGCCCCGGCGACCTCCTCCCGACGGAGGAGAACGACCCGCGCCTGGTGCCCGGCTACCTCGCCGACGACGAGGTCGTCGACGACGAGTCGGTGAGGACGGCCTCCGACGAGCTCGGCCTCGGCCGGCCTCGGGTGCTCTCGCTGGAGGGGCGCGACCTCGCCGCCCAGCGGTGGTACGACGGCAGCCACGGCCCCGAGGCCCCGATCGCCCAGTCCGCTCCAGGCACGTGCAGCACCTGCGGGTTCATGGTGCGGCTGACCGGGTCGCTCGGCCAGGTGTTCGGGGTCTGCGCGAACGCCTTCGCCAACGACGACGGACGGGTCGTCTCCTTCGACCACGGGTGCGGCGCGCACAGCGAGGCCCAGCTGCACAAGCGCAACCTGCCCGCTCCCTTGCCGGAGCCGGTGCTGGACACCCTGAGCTGGGAGGACCTCGAGGAGTTCTAGTCGGTGCGCCGGCGTCGACGACGCCGGCAGTAGTCCCAGCCGATGATCCCGAGGCCGAACCCCGCGATGCAGGTCCACAGCCACCAGATCCGCCCGCTCTCCTCCAGGCGTCCGTAGAACGGCAGCAGCAGGACGAACGCGAGCGCCCACAGCGCCGTGCCGACGGCGACCGTCCGCACCCCGTCGACGTCGAGGGGCTCCACGTCGGCCACGATGTACTTCCGCTTGCCGATCTTGTGGACCTGCACCTGCTCGACGGGCCGCTCCTCGTGCTCCACGAGCCCCAACCTACCTCCCTCGCCGAGCCGGGGGTGGTTCTGGGAGGATATGCGCGGCTGTCCTTCTCGGGCCGCCGCCACTTCCCCGCCTCCCCTCACCAGCACAACCTCAAGGGACACACGTGGACGAGCTCACCCAGACCAACGCGCCTGAAGCCACCACCCGGCAGGCGCCGCCGAAGAGCTTCATCGACCGGTACTTCAAGATCTCCGAGCGGGGTTCGACCGTCGGCCGGGAGGTGCGCGGCGGCTTCGTCACCTTCTTCACGATGGCCTACATCATCGTGCTGAACCCGCTGATCCTCGGTTTCGCCCAGGACGCCGACGGGAGGTTCCTCGGCGGGGGCGAGGCCCCGAACCTCGCGGCGATCGCCGCCGCCACCGCCCTGGTGGCCGGCCTGCTCACCATCCTCATGGGCGTCGTGGCCAACTTCCCCCTGGCACTTGCCACGGGACTCGGCCTCAACGCCTTCGTGGCGTTCAGCATCGCGTCGGGGATGAGCTGGGCCGACGCCATGGGCCTGGTCGTCCTCGAAGGCCTGATCATCCTCGTCCTCGTGCTGACCAACTTCCGGACCGCGGTCTTCCACGCGGTGCCCGGCCAGCTCAAGGTCGCGATCAGCGTGGGCATCGGTCTGTTCATCGCCCTGATTGGGCTCGTCGACGCGGGCTGGGTGCGTCGCAACCCGGACGCTCTGAACACGACCGTCCCGGTGGGCTTCGGGCTCGACGGGTCGCTGCAGGGCTGGCCCGTCCTGGTCTTCGCCTTCGGGCTGGTCCTCGTCATCGCGCTCTACGTCCGGAAGGTCAAGGGCGCGATCCTGATCTCGATCCTGGTCACCACCGTGGTAGCGGTCATCGTCGAGAGCATCGCGAAGATAGGCCCGACCGTCCTCGACAACGGCAAGACGAACCCCACCGGCTGGAACCTCAACGTGCCGGCGATCCCGACGGACGTCATCGCGGTCCCGGACTTCTCGCTCCTGGGGCAGGTCTCGATCTTCGGCTCGTTCGAGCGCGTCGGCCTCGTCACCGCCGCCCTGTTCGTCTTCACGCTGCTCCTCGCGGACTTCTTCGACACCATGGGGACGATGACCGCGATCGGTGCCGAGGCGGGTCTGAACGACGAGGAAGGCTCGCCGCCGAACGCCAAGAGGATCCTGGTGGTCGACTCGGTGGCCGCTGCCGCGGGCGGCGCCGCCGGTGTCTCGAGCAACACGTCCTACATCGAGTCCGCCTCGGGCGTCGGCGAAGGCGCGCGTACGGGTCTTGCCAGCGTCGTGGCGGGCGTGCTGTTCCTGCTCGCCACGGTCTTCGCACCCGTCGTGGAGATCATCCCGAACGAGGCAGCCGTCCCGGCCCTCGTGCTCGTGGGCTTCCTGATGATGCAGCAGGTCCGCAACATCGACTGGGACGACGTCGAGATCGCCATCCCGGCGTTCCTGACCATCGTGCTGATGCCGTTCACCTACTCCATCTCCGTGGGCATCGGCGCCGGCTTCATCGGCTACGTGCTGGTGAAGGTGGTCCGGGGCAAGCTCTTCGACATCCATCCCCTGATGTGGGTCGTGTCGGCGCTCTTCGTCGTGTACTTCGCGATCGAGCCGATTCGGCACCTGCTGGGGGCGTAAGTCCCTGCCACGAAGCCCTCTCCGGTGCCACAGTGGTGGCATGAGCACCGCGATCTCCGTCTCGGGACTGGTCAAGACGTTCGGTACGACGGTCGCCCTCGACGGCCTCGACCTCGAGGTGAGCACCGGGGAGGTGCACGGCTTCCTCGGCCCCAACGGCTCGGGGAAGACGACCACCATCCGGATCCTGCTCGGACTGCTCCGCGCGGACCGGGGCGAGGCGACCCTCCTCGGCGGTGACCCGTGGCGGGACGCCGCGACCCTTCACCGACGCTTGGCCTATGTCCCGGGTGAGGTCGCACTGTGGCCGAACCTCACCGGGGGTGAGGTCATCGACCTGCTGGCGAGGCTGCGCGGCGGCATCGACCCGAAGCGACGCGCGGCACTGCTCGAGCAGTTCGACCTCGACCCCACCAAGAAGACGAGGAGCTACTCGAAGGGCAACCGGCAGAAGGTCGCCCTGGTCGCCGCCCTGGCCTCGGACGTGGAGCTGCTCCTGCTCGACGAGCCGACCTCGGGACTGGACCCGATCATGGAAGCGGCGTTCCGGGAGTGCATCGAGGAGCTCCGCCGTCAGGGGCGGACCGTGCTTCTGTCGAGCCACATCCTGGCCGAGGCGGAGGCGCTCTCCGACCGGGTCAGCATCATCCGCGCCGGCAGGGTGGTGCAGAGCGGCACGCTGCAGGAGCTGCGGCATCTGACGAGGACGACGGTGATCGTCCAGACCGAGCGGCCGTCGGACCGCATCCAGGACGTCGCGGGGGTGGCGCACGTGGTACGCGAGGACGGCCGGGTCTCCTTCGACGTCGACACCGACCACCTCGACGACGCCATGGACTACCTGGCGCCGCTCAAGATCACCTCGCTCGTCAGTCACCCACCGACGTTGGAGGAGCTGTTCCTCCGGCAGTTCGGTGACGTGGTCCCCGAGGAGGAGGCCGTGCGGTGAGCGCCTTCACGGGCGTCGTACCCCTGATCCGCTTCGTGCTGCGGCGGGACCGGATCTACCTGCCGGTCTGGGTCCTCGCGATCGTCACGGTCACCTGGGTCTCCGCGGCGGCGGTCCGGCGCACCTACGACACGCCTGTCGAGATCACGGCGTACGCCGTGAACGTCGGTGGCTCTCCCGCGTCGGTGGCGCTCGGCGGGCCGCCGGTCGCCCTGCATCAGATCGGCGGGATCCTCATCTACGAGACCAGCCTGACGGCCCTCCTCGGTGTCGCTCTGATGGCGATCTTCACCGTCGTCCGGCACACGCGACGTGAGGAGGACGCGGGCCGTGTCGAGCTGCTGGGGTCCACCGTCGTGGACCCGCACGCGGTGATCACGGCCGCGGTCCTGGTGGCCACGGGTGCCTCCCTGCTCGTGGGCGCGGGTGTGAGCCTCTCCTTCGTCGCCGAGCAGCAGCCGGTCCGTGAGTCGCTGCTCTTCGGTGCGGCCGTGGCCGCGCTGGGCGTGGTCTTCACGGGAGTGACGGCCTGCGCCGCCCAGGTGATGGGCCACGGTCGCGGGGCCGTCGGAGTGTCGCTCGCCGTCCTCGGCGTCGCGTTCGGGCTCCGCGCGATCGGTGACGTGCGGGGGAGCTTCTGGTCCTGGCTCTCCCCGATGGGATGGTCCCAGCAGGTCAAGGTCTATGCGGACAACCGCTGGTGGCCGTTGGCGCTCTCGCTCGGCGTGACGGTCCTGCTCCTGGGGGCGACGATCCTCCTGGAGGGCCGCCGTGACCTCGGCGCCGGCCTCGTGACTGCCCGTCCTGGACGTGCGGCGGCCCGTCGCTCGCTGTCGGGCGTCGTCGGGCTGACCTGGCGCCTGCAGCGCGGGGCCCTGCTCGCCTGGCTCGTCGGCGTCTTCCTGATGGGGCTGCTTCTCGGGTCGTTCAGCGAGTCCATCCAGAACATGGTCGAGGACAACCCGACCCTGAAGGAGTACCTCGCCTCGTCGGGGATGGACGTCGTCGAGGCGTTCTTCGCCACCTGCCTGCTGCTCCTGGCCATCGGCGGCTCCGGGTTCGCCGTCTCCTCCGCCCTTCGGACGAGGGGAGAGGAGACGGCAGACCGGCTCGAGCCCGTGCTGGCCACGGCCGTGTCGCGTACCCGCTGGCTCTTCGGCAGCCTGCTCGTCACCGTTCTCGGTGCGGCCCTGGTCGTCGCGTCCGGGGGGCTCGGGGTAGGCATCTCGTACGCCGTCTCGACGGACCGCGCCTCCGAGGTGTGGCGGATGACCGGCTACGCCTTGGTGCACCTCCCGGCGGTCCTCGCCCTCGCCGCCGCCGTGGTGCTGCTCGTGGGCTGGCTGCCGCGGGCCGCCGGGGTCGTCTGGGCGCTCCTCGGACTTGCCTTCGTGGTCGGATGGCTCGGCAGCCTGATCGACCCGCCCCAGTGGGTCAAGGACCTGTCGCCGTTCACGCACGTCCCGGCTGTCCCCGCTGCCGAGATCGCGGCCGCGCCCCTCGTGGTACTCATGCTGCTCACCGTCGTGGCGATCGCCGCGGGCTGGGTGGGCTTCCGCCGGCGCGACATCGGCTGAAACTGACCGACCGGGAGAGTCCTCCACTCGGTTCCGCCTGCCCTCGTTGAATGAGAAATACTTAGCAAGGGTAATGAGTTACGCTAAGTAAATGACTCCCACGATCGAGAGGCTCGCCCGCACGGACGCGGGACTCGCGGCTGCTCTGCGCATCTCCGTGGCCCGCCTGACCCGGCGGCTGCGGAGCGAGCGCGACCCCGAGAACGAGCTGAGCATCGGCCAGCTGTCGGTGCTCGGAGCGCTCTTCCGCAACGGCACCTGCTCGATCGGCGAGCTCGCAGCTCACGAGCGGGTGCAGCCGCCGTCGATGACCCGGACGGTGAACTGCCTGGAGGAGGCCGGGTACGTCGTGCGGCGGGCGCACGAGACCGACCGTCGTCAAGTGGTGATCGAGCTGGCCGACAAGGGCCGCATCACGCTCGAGGCCGACCGGCGGCGCCGGGACGCCTGGCTCGCCCGGCGGCTGGCCGAGCTCACGCCCGAAGAACGTTCCGTGCTGCGCCAGGCAGCCCCGATCCTCGAGAGGTTGGCAAACGCTTGACCACGTTCCGCGCCCTGTCGATCCGTAACTACCGGCTGTACGCAGTCGGTGGTGTCGTCTCGAACACCGGCACGTGGATGCAGCGGGTTGCCCAGGACTGGCTCGTCCTCCAGCTGAGCGGCAACTCCGGCACGGCGATCGGCATCACGACCGGTCTGCAGTTCCTGCCCATCCTGCTGTTCTCGGCCTACGCCGGGGTGGTGGCCGACAGGTTCCCCAAGCGCCGGCTGCTCCAGGTGACCCAGCTGATGATGGCCGGGCCGTCCCTGCTGCTGGGCGTCCTGGCAGTCACCGGCGCCGTCGAGACCTGGCACGTCTACCTGCTGGCGTTCGTGTTCGGCATCGGCACGGCCTTCGACGGGCCGGCCCGGCAGTCGTTCGTCAGCGAGATGGTGCCGAAGCAGGACCTGACCAACGCCGTGGGACTCAACTCCGCGTCGTTCAACGTGGCCCGCATCGTCGGCCCCGCGGTCGCCGGGTTCATGATCGCCTGGCTGGGCGGGGGCGCTCAGGCCACCGGCTGGGTGATCGTGGTCAACGCGCTGTCCTACGCCTCGGTCGTCGTTGCCCTGCAGCGGATGCGGGCAGAAGAGCTCCACACCCCCGCCCCGCGCGGTAGGGAGAAGGGCATGATCCGCGACGGGCTGAGGTACATCCGAAGCCGCCCCGACATCATGATGGTCCTGGCGATCGTCTTCTTCGCCGGCACCTTCGGCCTCAACTTCCAGATGACGTCAGCGCTGATGGCGACCCAGGTCTTCCACAAGGGAGCGTCGGAGTACGGCATCCTCGGCACCACCATGGCCGTCGGCTCGCTCTCCGGCGCTCTGCTTGCCGCGCGCCGCGGGATCGTGCGCAACCGGCTCGTGGTGCTGGCCGCACTGGCCTTCGGGCTTGCGGAGGTGGCGCTCGGGCTGATGCCTACCTACCTCGCCTTCGCCGTGTGGACGCCGCTCATCGGCCTCACCGCGCTGACCATGATCACCGCCGCGAACACCACGATCCAGCTCAGCGTCTCGCCCGAGCTGCGAGGGCGGGTGATGGCGCTCTACATGATGATCTTCATGGGCGGTACGCCGATCGGCTCCCCGATCGTGGGGTGGATCGGGGAGCAGTTCGGCGCGCGCTGGACCCTCGTTGGCGGGGGCGCGGTGACGATCGTCGGCACGGCCCTGGCCGCAGCGGTCTTCAGCCGGACCCAGGGCCTGCTCGACCCCGAGATCAACGACCGGCCGCGGCTCCTGCCGACGCGAACCAGGGGTGGTGCAGGTCTAGGTAGGTGACGTCGTGGGTGTGGTGCTCCCAGTCCTCCATGAGGTGCTTCACCGGCCCTTCGATCGGCATCGCCTTCTGCTCCCCCTCCCTGGCCTCGGTCTCGTTGGTGAACGCCATGGTCTGGGTGAACGTGCCGTCCGGCTCGAGCGCCAGCGTCCCGCCGATGATCTCCGGGCGCATCTCGTGGATGACCCTGCCCATCTCGTCGAGCTCGCCCTCGATCAGGGCGGGGTCGTCGAGCTTCCCGCGCATGACCTGGACGAAGCCCGCCTGGTCCGAGCCACCCTCGAGCATCGTCAGGACCTTGTCCGCGTCGTGGAACTCGACCGGGCCGTCGAAGCACCTCTCGGCCTCGCTCCACCATGCACTCTGCTCCGGCCGCGTCGAGTTGGCCTCCGCCGACTCCTTCGAGTCGAAGCGGACGACCCCCACGAACATGTCGTCGTCGGTGAACCCGTAGGTGGCGCCCAGCCAGCCTGTCGCGCCGGGCGAGACCTCCCGGAGCCACCTGTCGCTGAGCGCACGCAGTTGGTCCTGGTGCGTGCACTTGCCCTGGATGATCTGGATGAACACTGCTGGCCTCCTCGTTGTCCTGCAGGCCCCCGTCCGTTGTGTTCCTCCGGCGACGCTATTCCCGCCCGGTCAGGCCCTCCATAGCCCGAAGGGGTCATGCCCCCTTCGATAAACTCGGGAGCCATGAACCCCCGCTACCGCCGGATGGTGATCCCCGGTGCCCTCGTGGCGCTGATCCTCGTCGTGGTGGTCGCCGCCCTGGTGCGGGGCTGACGTGGCCGAGCCCCTGCTCCGGGTCCTGACCCGGATGCGCTCGATGGTCCTGGACGACAAGACGCTGGTGAGAGCTGTTGCCTCGGGACGCCAGAAGGGCCGGATCCCGCGCTCGCGACGCGCCGAGATGCGGTACGTCGACCTCAAGGCCGGTCGTCACCTCCAGGTCACGACCTATGACGAGACCCAGGCGCACACGTCCAACTTCCTCGTCGGGGACGCTGCGCGGGAGGCTCTCGACGGCCTGCTCGACGAGCCTTTCGGGAACTGGCACGTCGAGACCCTCACCGAGACCCACCAGGTGCGTGTCACGAAGAAGCTCGAGGCGATGGTTCACACCCGCCCCCGGACCGAGGTGGCTCCGGAGACCGCCGAGGCGCGGCGACAGCACAACCGGGTCAAGCCGCGGCTGCTGCCCGAGGACGACCCGGCGCTGGTGGCGGTGGGGATCTCCGACCGCTCCGGCCGGGTCAAGCCGAGCAGGCAGGCGAAGTACCGCCAGGTGGAGGAGTTCCTCCGCAGCCTCGCACCCGCCCTGGACGACGGATTCTCCTCCGGACGGCTCCGCACCCCGACGCCCGAGGACCCGTTGCGGGTGGTCGACCTCGGCTGCGGCAACGCCTACCTCACCTTCGCCGCGCACAGCTACCTCACCCGAGTGCGGCAGCTCCCGGTGCGCATGGTCGGTGTGGACGTGAAGGAGCAGTCGTACCTCCACAACACCGAGGTCGCCGACGGCCTCGGCATCTCGGGCTCCATGAGGTTCCTCCGGGGCGACATCGGGTCGGTCACGCTCGACGAGGCGCCGGACGTCGTACTCGCGCTGCACGCCTGCGACACAGCCACTGACGACGCCCTGGCACGTGCGGTTCTCTGGGACGCCTCGCTCGTCCTCGCCGCCCCGTGCTGTCACCACGACGTGGCGGCCCAGCTCCGCCGGACGCCGGCCCCCGGGCCGTACGCCCTGCTCACTCGCCACGGCATCCTCCGGGAGCGGTTCGCCGACACCTTGACCGATGCTCTTCGGGCCGCGGTGCTGCGCCTGCTCGGCTACCGTGTCGAGGTGATCGAGTTCGTGGAGAGCCGGCACACGCCGCGGAACACCCTGCTGCGTGCGACCCGCACGGGTGCTGCGGCCTCCCCGGAGGCAGAGCAGGAGTTCCGGGACCTGGTACGCACCTGGAACGTCAACCCGCGTCTCGCGGACCTGCTCCAGGAGCGCCTTGTCGCCGGCACCCGGCCGCATGGGGCCACGAATTAGGTCGCTCGCGGCGGGTCTCCTCGCCGTAGCGCCGCTCCTCGGGCCGGTCGCGGCCGCACCTACGCAGTCCCAGGGCGACCCCGACCGTCGGGCGCGGGTCTTGACCACCTTCCACGACGACCGCATCGCGGAGTCGAGCGGCCTCGCTGTCCGCGGCGGGGTGGTGTTCACGGTGAACGACTCGGGGGACGGTCCCTACGTCTACGAGGTGGATCCGCGCACCGGCCGGACGACTCGAATGGTGACCTACGACGACGAGGACCCGGACGACGTCGAGGCACTCGCTCCGGGGGCCGACGGCGCGCTGTGGGTCGGTGACATCGGGGACAACCGTCGCTGGCGCGACACGATCCGTGTCCACCGCCTGATCCTCGGCAGCGGCGGCGGCCTGGTCTCCGACGCCGCGTTCGACCTCGTCTACCCGGACGGTGCTCATGACGCGGAGACGCTGCTGGTTCGGCCACGCTCCGGACGGGTGCTCGTGGTCACGAAGTCCTGGGTCTCCGGAGGGGTCGTCTACGAGGCGCCGCGGCACCTCCGGGCGGGCGAGACCCACCGGCTCCGGCGTGTGGCAACCGTGCCGGGGCTGATCACCGACGGCGCCTTCCTCCCGGAAGGTGACCGGGTCCTCCTCCGCACCTACGGCACCGCGGGGCTCTACACCTATCCGGGCTTCCGGCGCCTGGCCGAGGTCGAGCTGCCCTGGCAGGAGCAGGGTGAGGGGATCGCCGTGGAAGGCGGGTCGGTCTACCTGAGCAGCGAGGGGGAGAGCTCCGACGTCCTCGCGGTCGACCTGCGCTCGTTCGAACGAGCCGCCAGGTCACAGGCGGCCCGATCGGCGCGCCCCGAGGCGGCTCGGCCGGCCCGGCCCGGGGCGAGCTCTTCCGAGCGCACCTCGGACCGGGAGGACGACCCTCAGCCCTGGATGGGTCTGGGGCCGGGCGGCTACATGCTCGTCGTCCTGGCAGCCGGAGCGTCCGTCGTGGTCGTCAGAGGCGCTCTACGACGTAGTCGACGCAGGCGGTGAGAGCCTCGACGTCCGACGGGTCGATCGCGGGGTACATCGCCACGCGCAGCTGGTTGCGGCCGAGCTTGCGGTAGGGCTCCACGTCAACGATGCCGTTGGCGCGGAGCGCCTTGGCGACGGCCGCCGCGTCGATCGCGTCGTCGAAGTCGATCGTGCCGATCACCAGGGAGCGCTCGTCCGGGTTCTCGACGTACGGCGTCGTGTAGCTGGTCTTCTCGGCCCACCCGTAGAGGCGGTTGGAGCTGTCCGTCGTGCGGCTCACCGCGAACTCCAGGCCGCCCTGGCCGTTGAACCAGTCGAGCTGTTCGGCCATCAGGAACAGCGTGGCGATCGCCGGGGTGTTGTAGGTCTGGTTCTTCAGCGAGTTGTCGATGGCGGTCGGCAGGTCGAAGAACGCGGGCACCCACCGGTCGCTCGCCCCGATCGCCGCCGCGCGCTCGAGGGCAGCCGGTGACATGACGGCCACCCAGAGACCACCGTCGGAGGCGAAGCACTTCTGCGGCGCGAAGTAGTAGGCGTCGACCTCGGTGACGTCGACCGGGAGCCCACCGGCGCCGGAGGTCGCGTCGACGAGGAGGAGCGCGTCCTCGTCGGCACCTTCGACCCGCCTGACCGGCGCCATCACGGCCGTCGAGGTCTCGTTGTGCGCCCATGCGTACACGTCCACGCCCGCCTCGGCCCGCGGTTCGGGCCTCGTGCCGGTTGCCGACTCGATGACGGTCGGGTCCTCCAGGAACGGAGCCTGCTTCGCCGCCTTCGCGAACTTCGACGAGAACTCGCCGAAGGACAGGTGCTGGCTCTTCTCTCGGATCAGGCCGAAGGTGGCGATGTCCCAGAAGGCGGTGGCCCCGCCGTTGCCGAGGACGACCTCGTAGCCCTCGGGCAGGTCGAACAGCTGGCGGACGCCCTCGCGGACCCTGCCGACCAGGTTCCTCACCGGCGCCTGGCGGTGGGAGGTGCCGATCAGGGAGGTGCCGGTCGCGGCGAGCGCCTGGACGGCCTCGGGACGGACCTTGGACGGCCCCGCGCCGAAACGGCCGTCGGCGGGCTTGATGGAGTCAGGGATCTTGATCGCGTCGGTCACGGAGTTCCTCGTGGGTCGAGTGGTGGTGACCTGACCTCGTTGTCAGAGCTTGCCGGGGATGCTGCAGGGTCTGCTCGCATATTGTGTCACCCCGCAGGAACCACTCAGGAGACGGGGACGACATGGACCAGCCGCTGGAGGTCCGGCGCGTCCCGTTCACGCATCCAGACGCCGCGTCTCTCGTGTCGGAGGTGCAGGTGGAGTACACCCACCGCTACGGCGGCCCGGACGAGACCCCCCTCGACCCCTCGATGTTCGACGCACCCGGCGGCGCCTTCTACGTCGGGTACGTAGACCTGACACCCACGGCGATGGGTGGCTGGCGGTTCCGCAGCGACGTGACGGCCTTCGGGGCGACGGCCGTCACCGAGATCAAGCGGATGTACGTCGCGCCGTGGGCACGCCGCAACGGCCTCGCTCGGCGGATCCTCGCCCATCTCGAGAGCACGGCGCGCGACGCGGGCGCCGCCGTGATGGTGCTCGAGACCGGGATCGAGCAGCCGGAGGCCATCGCGCTGTACCTCTCCTCGGGCTACAGCCCCGTCGAGGGGTTCGGGTACTACAAGTGGTCCCCGAAGTCGCGCTACTACGGCAAGCCGCTCTGAACCGCCCCGACGCCCGTCGGGATGACCCGACAATTCGGGCAGGCATGACTCACATGGGTCACATCCGCCCAAAACGCTGGCGCGCTCCGGCGCCGGTCGTACCTTCGAGGAAGGGGGGACTGCCGGGCTCCCTCATCACTGCCCGGCACACGCAACACGAGGTCGACGAAAATGGAACTGCTTCTCCTGGCCGTGCCGGCCGCCGCCGCACTCGGCGGGCTCATGATGCACCGACGTCGTCAGGTGGTGGCGTGGGACCGCGAGCTGGACCGGGCCTTCGGCGTGGGCGCCGGTCGCGAGATCGCTGCCCACCGCCGGCTCTGAGCAGCACTGATCGGCAGGAGTGGTCTCAGGCGGTCGAGCCCGGGGCCCCGAACGTGTCGTCTTCGGCCACTCCTCGCGGCCGAGGGGTCGCCCCGGTCGGCCTTCGCGCCCGCCACGGCGAGCATGCGCTCCTCGTCGTAGACGGGCGCCCGACGGTCCCACGCGTCGCGAACCTCCGCGAGGTGGTCGGTCACGCCCAGTCCGGGTTCCAGCCCTCGACGTCCTCGGCCTTGCGCGAACCGGGCCCGACGTACTTCGCGGAGGGCCGGATCAGCCGGCCGGTGCGCTTCTGCTCGAGGATGTGAGCCGACCAGCCGGCCGTGCGGGCGCAGGTGAACATCGAGGTGAACATGTGCGGCGGCACCTCGGCGAAGTCGAGCACGATCGCGGCCCAGAACTCGACGTTGGTCTCGAGGACACGGTCGGGGCGGCGCTCGCGAAGCTCCGTGAGGGCGGCCTCCTCCAGCGCCTCGGCGACCTCCGCGCGAGGCGCCTTCAGCTCCTTCGCGGTGCGACGCAGTGTCCTGGCCCGGGGGTCCTCGGCGCGGTAGACGCGATGCCCGAACCCCATGAGCCGCTCGCCGCTGTCGAGCAGCTCCTTCACATAGGCCCGCGCGTCGCCGCGCCGTTCGACCTCGTCGATCATGCCGAGGACGCGCGAGGGCGCGCCGCCGTGCAGGGGGCCGCTCATCGCGCCCACCGCCGCGGACAGCGAGGCGCCGACGTCGGCGCCGGTGGAGGCGACCACGCGCGAGGTGAAGGTGGAGGCGTTCATGCCGTGCTCGGCGGCGGAGGTCCAGTACGCGTCGACGGCCTTCACGTGCTGCGGGTCCGGCTCGCCCTTCCAGCGGATCATGAAGCGCTCGGTGATCGACCGGGCCTTGTCGACCTCGGACTGCGGCACCATCGGCTGGCCGAGGCCGCGAGCGGCCTGGGCGACGTACGACAGCACCATCACGGCCGCCCGACCGAGATCCGCGCGGGCCTGGGTGTTGTCGATGTCGTACAGCGGCCGCATGCCCCAGGCGGGAGCGAGCATGGCGATCGCGCTCTGCACGTCGACCCGGATGTCGCCGGAGTGCACCGGGAGCGGGAAGGGCTCTGCCGGCGGGAGGCCGGGGTCGTAGGTGCCGTCGACGAGGAGGCCCCACACCTTCTCGAACGGGACCCGCCCCACGAGCTCGTCGATGTCCACGCCGCGGTAGCGGAGTGCGGAGCCCTCCTTGTCGGGCTCGGCGATCTCGGTCTCGAACGCCACGACGCCCTCAAGGCCGTGCTGAACCTCGCTCATCTCGACTCCTCTTTCCGCGTGCGGTCCAACGAGGCATTGTGCCCTGCCGGGGCGGGCTCGTCACCTCGGGATCCCAGCGGGCACTACATTCGTCCCCGTGGATGCGCGAGAGCTCAGTGACCTGCGTCGGGAGTACGCCGCCGGAGGGCTCGACGAGGCCGATCTCGACCCGGACCCGATCAGCATGTTCCGTCGGTGGATGCACGACGCGGTGCGCGCGCGTCTGCACGAGCCCAACGCGTTCATCCTCTCCACCTGCGGGGCCGAGCACGGTCCCGCGTCCCGGATCGTGCTGCTCAAGGGCCTCGACGAGCGCGGCTTCGTGTTCTTCACCAACTACACCTCGCGCAAGGGCGCGGAGCTCGCGGACGACCCGCGCTGCGCGATGCTGTTCCCGTGGCACGCTCTCGAGCGCCAGGTCCGGATCGAGGGCGATGCCGTCCGGCTGACCGACGCCGAGAACGACGCCTACTTCGCCACCCGTCCGCGCACCTCGCAGGTGGGAGCGTGGGCCTCCCACCAGTCGACGGTCGTCCCGGACCGTCAGTCCCTCGACGCCCTCTACGACGAGGTCCTGGCGAGGTTCGGTGACGCCGAGGTGCCGCGGCCCGGACACTGGGGCGGCTACTGCGTGGTGCCCCGCTCGGTCGAGTTCTGGCAGGGCCGGCTGGGTCGGATGCACGACCGGCTGCGCTACCGGCGCGCCGCCGAGCCCAACGGCTGGTCGACCGACCGGCTCGCCCCCTGACCTGTCGGCGAAAACCGGTCTTCCTCGGACACGTCGGTCACTAGGCTGTAAGACATGCCACGCCGTCTGGCCGCAACGGCGCCGAGAGGCCGGCGACGCTGATGCTCGTCCGGCTTCTCAAGACGTTCCTCCGGCCTTACCGAAGCGCCCTCGTTGCCGTCGTCGTGCTCCAGTTCCTGGGCACCATGGCGGCGCTGTACCTCCCCTCGCTGAACGCCGACATCATCGACAACGGAGTGGCCACCGGCGACGCGGGCTACATCCTGCGGACCGGCGGGGTCATGCTCGCCGTCGCACTCGTCCAGATCATCTGCACCGTGATCGCCGTCTTCTTCGGCGCGCGCACCGCCATGGCTTTCGGGCGGGACGTCCGCGCGGCGATCTTCCGGCAGGTGGGGTCCTTCGCTGGGCGCGAGGTCGACCGTTTCGGCGCGCCCTCGCTGATCACCCGCAACACCAACGACGTGCAGCAGGTGCAGATGCTCGTGATGCTCGGCGCGACGATGATGGCCACGGCCCCGATCATGATGGTCGGCGGCGTCGTGATGGCCATGCGCGAGGACGTCGGGCTCTCCTGGCTGCTGGCGGTCGCGGTGCCGGCCCTGGTGGTGACGGTCGGCTTCGTCGCGTCGCGGATGCTGCCCGGCTTCCGGCTGATGCAGGAGCGGATCGACGGCGTCAACCGGGTCATGCGCGAGCAGATCACGGGCATCAGGGTGGTGCGGGCGTTCGTCCGGGAGCGCTACGAGACGGATCGCTTCGCTGCTGCCAACACCGAGCTGACCGACGTGGCGATCAGCGTCGGGCGATGGTTGGCGACGATGTTCCCCGCAGTGATGCTGATCCTCAACATCTCGAGCGTCGCCGTGCTGTGGTTCGGCGGCCACCGGGTTGACTCGGGTCAGATGGAGGTGGGTGCGCTCACCGCGTTCCTCGCCTACCTGGTGCAGATCCTGATGTCGGTGATGATGGCGACCTTCATGCTGGTGATGGTCCCCAGGGCGGCCGTGTGCTCGGACCGCATCGAGGAGGTCCTCGACACCGAGTCGTCCGTCGTACCTCCCGCCGAGCCGGTCACGCCCGAGACGGTTCGCGGGGAGCTCGAGCTTCGCGGTGTCGGGTTCAGCTACCCGGGCGCCGGTGACCCGGTCCTCCGGGACCTGACCTTCACTGCCCGTCCCGGTCTCACCACGGCGATCGTGGGCTCCACCGGGTCCGGGAAGACGACGCTGCTCAACCTCGTGCCGCGGCTGTTCGACGCCACGGCGGGAGGGGTGTTCATCGACGGGGTGGACGTGCGACAGCTCGACCCCGACGTGCTCTGGAATGCGATCGGCCTCGTGCCACAGCGGGCATACCTGTTCTCGGGGACGGTGGCGAGCAACCTGCGCTTCGGCAAGCCGGACGCGACCGAGGAGGAGATGTGGGCCGCGCTGGACGTGGCGCAGGCCCGCGACTTCGTCGAGGCGATGCCGGAGGCGCTCGCCGCCCCGATCGCGCAGGGCGGCACGAACGTCTCGGGTGGCCAGCGACAGCGACTGGCCATCGCGCGTGCCCTGATCAAGCGCCCCCGGATCTACCTCTTCGACGACTCGTTCTCGGCGCTCGACCTGGCGACGGACGCGCGCCTGCGTCAGGCGCTGCTGCCGGTCACGGCCGACGCCACGGTGCTGATCGTGGCGCAGCGGGTGTCGACCGTCCTCCACGCCGACCAGATCCTGGTGCTCGAGAACGGCCGCGTCGTCGGTCGCGGCACGCACGAGCAGCTGCTCGCGGAGTGCGCGACGTACCAGGAGATCGTGGAGTCGCAGCTCAGTGCGGAGGGCGCCGCATGAGCACGATGAAGGAGACCGAGCGGATCCAGGCGGGCCCGGGACCGGGCCGCGGGCCGTTCGGCGGAGGCATGGTCGGCCAGAGGTCGGAGAACTTCGGGCCCTCGGCGCGACGGCTGGTCCGCAGGCTGACGCCGGAGCGCGGGCGGGTCTTCCTCGTCGTGACACTCGCCGTGGTCAGCGTGGGTCTCACCGTGCTCGGGCCCAAGATCCTCGGCCGGGCGACGGACCTGATCTTCGCCGGTCTGTTCGGGCGCAACATGCCCGCTGGCCTGACGAAGGAGCAGGTCGTCACGGCTGCCCGCGCACGCGGCGAGACCCGGATCGCGGACATGCTCGCCGGGATGGAGCACCTCGTCCCGGGCCAGGGCGTCGACTTCTCCGCGGTCGGACGGATCCTGGTCCTGGCTCTCGGCGTCTACGTCGGGGCCGCCCTGCTGTCCTGGCTCCAGGGCTTCTTGCTCAACGACGTCGTGCAGCACACGGTCTACCGGATGCGCTCCGACGTCGAGGACAAGATCAACCGGCTGCCCCTGAGGTACTTCGACCGGCAACCTCGCGGAGAGCTGCTCAGCCGGGTGACCAACGACATCGACAACATCAGCCAGACCCTCCAGCAGACGATGAGCCAGCTGCTCACCTCGCTGCTCACCGTGGTCGGCGTGGTCGCGATGATGTTCTTCATCTCCCCGCTCCTGGCCCTGGTGGCGCTGGTCACGGTGCCGCTCAGCGTGCTCGTGACGGGGGCGATCATGAAGCGAAGCCAGCGGCAGTTCGCCGCGCAGTGGCGCAGGACGGGACGGCTCAACGCCCACATCGAGGAGGCGTTCACCGGGCATGCGCTGGTCAAGGTCTTCGGACGCAGGCATGCCGTCGAGGAGATCTTCGCCGACGAGAACGAGAAGCTCTTCGACGCCAGCTTCGGGGCCCAGTTCGTGTCCGGGCTCATCATGCCGATGATGATGTTCATCGGGAACCTCAACTACGTGGTCATCGCGGTGCTCGGGGGGCTCCGGGTCGGCAGCGGCGCGATGTCGCTCGGCGACGTCCAGGCGTTCATCCAGTACTCCCGCCAGTTCACGCAGCCCTTGACCCAGGTGGCCTCGATGGTCAACCTGCTCCAGTCGGGCGTCGCCTCCGCCGAGCGGGTCTTCGAGCTGCTAGACGCGGAGGAGGAGCCTGAGGACGCGCCGCGCGTCGCGGCCCCGGCGCAGCAGCGCGGCGAGGTGGTCTTCGAGCGTGTCTCGTTCCGCTACGTCGAGGACGAGCCCCTGATCGACGACCTGTCCCTCGTCGCCAGGCCCGGCGAGACGATCGCCATCGTGGGCCCCACGGGGGCCGGCAAGACCACGCTGGTGAACCTCGTCATGCGCTTCTACGATGTCGACGCGGGCCGGATCACGCTGGACGGCGTCGACATCTCCCGGATGCCTCGGTCCGATCTCCGCTCCCAGATCGGGATGGTGCTGCAGGACACCTGGCTCTTCGGGGGGACCGTCCGCGACAACATCGCCTACGGGCGGCCGGAAGCAAGCGAGGAGGAGATCCTCGCGGCGGCCCGCGCGACCTTCGTGGACCGGTTCGTGCACTCGCTGCCGGACGGCTACGACACCCGCATCGACGAGGAGGGCAGCAACATCAGCGCCGGCGAGCGTCAGCTCGTGACCATCGCGCGGGCCTTCCTCTCGGACCCGGCGCTGCTGATCCTCGACGAGGCGACCAGCTCCGTCGACACACGCACAGAGCTGCTCGTCCAGCACGCCATGGCTGCCTTGCGCAGTGACCGCACCAGCTTCGTCATCGCGCACCGGCTCTCGACCGTCCGAGACGCCGACCTGATCCTCGTCATGGAGCACGGACGCATCGTCGAGCAGGGGACCCACGACGAGCTGGTCGCGGTCGGCGGCGCCTACGCCAGGCTCTACAACTCGCAGTTCACTGCGCCGGTGGTGATCTGAAGGCGTTCGCTCCGGCTCCCTGGATCCTGGCCTTACGGCTGCTCCGGTGCCGGTTCCGACCACACCGCCTCGGGCCGGGCCATGACCACGTCGAACTCGATGATCTGGTGGGACCGGACGTCTCGCGTGACCGGGAAGATGCCCGTGCTCGAGAAGCCGGCGGCCTCGTACGCGGCGATCGACTCGGTCATGTGCGGCATGCCGTCGTAGATGGGCACCGAGGAGATCTCGGACTGGAGCCCCAGCAGGTCCTTGACCCGGGCGCCGGCGCCGGTGAAGGCCCGGAGGTCGTAGCCCTGGGTGTCGAGCTTCAGGAAGACCCGTGGCGCGGCCAGATCGGCGACGGCCTCGTCGAAGACGTCCTCGAGCCGTCGGATGTGCACCGTCTCCTTGCGGATGCCCTCGAGTCGTGAGGACCAGCCCTTCCCGAAGTCGCTGACCGGGAGCAGCGAGCTGGTCGTGCCCTGGTCGTCCACGACCGTCATCTCGGCCTCGGTGTTCTCGTCACCGAGGGCATACGGCATGACGAGCCAGTCGCGGTCGCCCTCGGCACGCTCGCGGAGCTTCTCGGCGAGGTGGGGGAGCGGCTCGAACGAGACGATCCGGCCGCGGTACCCCCGCCGGCGGAGCATCTGGCCGAAGAGGCCGATGTTCGCGCCCACGTCGAGGACGCAGTTCACCCCGAGCTCTTTCACGAGCCAGGCGACGTGCTCGCCCGCCATGTAGTGGAAGAGCTTCATCTGCACGTGCGGCAGGTCCCGGCGCGCCGCCCTCTCGTCCAGCACGAGGTGGGTCCGCTCCTCCGGCGTGCCGATGCGCCGGACCTTGCGTCTGCGTCCGGGACCGCGCTGGAGCACCCACCCGCGCTCGTCGAGAGGCTCGATGGTCAGCTCGTTCCGGGGGCCGCTCTGCTCCACGACCCAGGTCGTCTCGTCCAGCTCATGGACGTTCAGGTGTGTCTCGGGCCTGGTCACCAGGGCCGCGCCGGGCGCGAGGATCCGGGAGTCCACGCCGACGTGGGAGAGGGCGGACAACAGGCGGGTTCTCCATGGCTTCGGCATCAGGTCAGCCTACAAACGAAGGACGGCAAAATGCACCCAAACGGGGCGGACGCGTCGCTGAACGGGAGGTGAACGGGAAGAGGTCGACCCGCAGGCGCGTGCGCGGTTCCGTCATCAGGGATGGCGGTCGCCTTCCGGGCGGACATCCCGGAGCGCCTGCGGGTCGGGTGACTGCTTGGTATTGCCAGCTGCCCACCGGTCTGGTGCCGAGGGCACAGTCGTGCTGGCCGGTGCGCTGCTAGCGAGCAGCCACCTCACGAGTCCGTAAAGAATTCACTTCTGGACCACCTCCTTCCTCGTGTCCCTCAAAGGTACGGCGGGGCTCCAGCCGCCGACAAGGCAATTCACCAGGAGGGCGTAGATGGTTGCAACAGGCAACCATCTCGCCTATAGTTGCCGTCGGCAACTAACTGATCTCATCGAGGACCATTCGTGACACCACCTCTTCGCTCCACCGGCGCCCCCGCGGTCGCCGAGCCGATGACGCACCGCGAGGTCCTCGAGGCGCTCTCGGGCCTCCTGCTCGCCATGTTCGTGGCGATGCTCTCGTCCACGGTCGTCTCGAACGCCCTTCCCCGGATCGTCACCGACCTCCACGGAAGCGAGTCCGGCTACACCTGGGTGGTCGTCGCCACCCTGCTCGCCCTGACTGCCACGACGCCGATCTGGGGCAAGCTCGCGGACCTGTTCAGCAAGAAGGCACTCGTCCAGGTCTCGCTCCTGATCTACCTCGCCGGCTCCCTCGTCGCTGGCCTCGCCCCCAGCATGGGCGTGCTGATCGGCGCCCGGCTCATCCAGGGAGTGGGCGTGGGTGGCCTCGCTGCGCTCGTCCAGGTCGTCATCGCGACGATCGTCTCCCCTCGTGAGCGGGGCCGCTACTTCGGCTACCTGGGAGCGGTGTTCGCGATGGCCACCGTCAGCGGCCCGCTCATCGGTGGCGTCATCGTGGACACCTCCTGGCTCGGCTGGCGCTGGACCTTCTTCGTCGGCGTGCCGTTCGCGGCCCTGGCCCTGGTGGTGCTGCAGAAGACCCTGCACCTGCCTACGGTGAGGCGCAGGGTGTCCATCGACTACCTCGGGGGACTTCTCATCACCTGCGGGGTGTCGGTCCTGTTGATCTGGGTCTCCCTGGCCGGCAGCCGCTTCGAGTGGCAGTCGTTCACGACGGCCTGGATGGTGACGCTCGGCGTCGTGCTGCTGCTCGCCTTCGTCTACGTCGAGGGCAAGGTCGAAGAGCCGATCATCCCGCTGCGGCTGTTCCGCGACCGCACGACCAGCCTGGCCGTGTTCGCCTCGGTCATGGTGGGCGTGGCGATGTTCGGGGCGACGGTGTTCCTGTCGCAGTACTTCCAGATCGCCCGCGGCATGTCTCCCACCCACGCCGGCCTGATGTCGCTGGCCATGGTCGGTGGCCTGCTCGTCTCGGGCATCGTCTCCGGGCGGGTCATCTCCCGGACCGGCACGTGGAAGCGCTACATCGTCGGCGGGGCCGTGATCATGGTCGCTGGGCTCGCGATGCTGAGCACGATCGACGGCTCGACCGGGCTGTTCGAGGTCGGCGCCTTCATGGCGGTCCTCGGCATCGGCGTGGGTGCGGTGAACCAGAACCTCGTCCTGGTGGTGCAGAACAACGCCGCGCACAAGGACATGGGCGCCGCGAGCTCGCTGGCGGCGTTCTTCCGCACCCTGGGCGGCTCCATCGGGGTCTCCGCGCTCGGCACCGCGCTCGGCCACCAGGTCAGCTCCGGCGTCGTCGAGGGTCTCGCCAAGCTCGGCATCACGCCGTCGGGCGCGAGCGACGGCACGTCGATCCCGGACCTGTCGGCGCTTCCGGCTCCCGTGCGTGAGGTGTTCCAGACCGCGTTCGCCGACGCGACGGGTCACATCTTCCTGCTCGCGACCCCGTTCGCCGTCCTGGCCCTGCTCGCGATCGTGTTCATCCGCGAGGTCCCGCTGCGCACGACCATCCAGCGCGCCGACGAGCTCGAGCGACTCGACGTGGAGAAGACTCCGGTCGAGGTCTGAGGCGCAGGCCGCTCATGTCGACGCACGAGAGCAAGTCGGACTCCCAGCTCCGGATCGAGCGGGAGCTGGGGGTCCTCCTGCACCGGGTGCGGCGGCGCATGACGCACAGCGCCGCGGCGGTCCACCCCGACCTGCAGCCGGCCGCGCTGTCCGTGCTGCTGTTCGTCTCGGAGCACGAGGGAGCCAGAGCCTCGGACGTGGTCGAGCACTTCGGGATCGACAAGGGCGCCGTCAGCAGGCACGTGGTGCACCTGGAGGCTCTGGGCCTGCTCACCCGTTCCTGTCACCCCGAGGACCGTCGCGCCCAGACCCTTGTCCCGACCGAGCTGGGCGCCGCGCGCCTGGCAGCGGCCCGGGCTGAGCGCCGGCGCGACGTCGCGGACCGGCTCTCCGACTGGCGCGCGGAGGAGCTTGCCTCCCTGGCGGACCAGCTCGCCCGCTACAACCGGGCCCTCGAGGGATAGCTCAGACGAACGCGGCCGGGTCCACCTCGATCCACGTGTGCCTGGCGCGGGCCACGATCCGGCCGTCGGAGTCGTAGATCGTGCTCGCGGTGAACGTCTTCCGCCCCTCCGACGAGAGCTCCAGCCCCATGACCACGTGCGGCTCGCCCACGACCGGGAGAGCGTCGACCCGGGCCGCGATCTGCCCGAGGACCATGGGGCGGCCCTCCAGGTCGGTCGACCAGCCGCCCACGCAGTCGAGGGCCGCCCACGTGGTCGCCTGGCCGACGCGTTCCACCCCCGGGTCGAGGACGTCCGAGGCCTCCGCGAGGCTCGCGTGCGGCGTCCACATCGAGGCCACCCTGCCCCCGCCGACCGGGCCGGGGAAGATCCGGAGGCCGTCGCCCTCGGCGCGCTCCGGGCCGCAGGAGAAGCAGTGGGGGAACGGGTGGGACCGCAGGCCCGGGTAGTCCGCCATCGCCTCGGCCGCCCGGCCCGGGCTGACCTCCTCGACCG
>DASVBF010000256.1:0-11942 GCA_036375975.1 Nocardioidaceae bacterium
CCTCGCGGTGTACCTCGCAGACGTGGAGGGGTTCCCCTACAAGGAGATCGCCGAGATCATGGGCACGCCGATCGGCACCGTGATGTCGCGTCTGCACCGTGGGCGGCGACAGCTCCGGGAGCTGCTCGAGGACTATGTGCGCGAGCGTGGCCTGATGCCGGCGAGCGCGGCGGACGCGAAGGGTGATGCCTGATGAGCTGCGGCAAGCACCACGACAAGGACTGTGCCGAGGTTCTCGAGCGGATGTTCTTCTTCATCGACAACGAGATGGACCAGGCCGACTGCCGCGAGATCGAGCAGCACCTCGACGAGTGCGGACCTTGCCTGGAGAAGTACGACCTCGAACGGACCGTGAAGGCACTCGTCGCCCGGTCCTGCTCGGAGCACGCTCCGGAGAACCTCCGCGAGCGTGTGCTCCTGCGGATCCGTCAAGTCCGCGTCGACATCCACACCGACCCCGCCTGACGCCGCGGGGCCGCTGACGACAAAGACCCCGTGCCGTGCCCGGCCGGGGTCTTTCTCGTACCTGTGCGCGTCACGCGCAAGAACGCCTGGGCTCAGGCGTTGGGGCGCTTACCGTGGTTGGCGCCCTTCTTCTTGCGGGCGCGGCGCTTGCGGCCGGTCTTACCCATGGTGTCCTCCTCAACGCGGGACACGCAGCCAGGTCGGCTGCGCGTCACCGCCCATTCTCGCAAAGGACAGGGCCCGCCTGCCAATCGGCCCCGCGGCGGCGGCAGGATGGGCCTCATGGAGCCCGGACACCCAGCCACCCTGCAGTTCGAGGTCACCGATGCGGACACCGCGGCCGCACTGGGGTCCGGTGACCTCGACGTGCTCGCCACCCCCCGGCTGCTCGCCTGGTGCGAGGCCGCCACCTGCTCCGCGATCGCGGACTCCCTCGACGAGGGTCAGACCAGCGTCGGGACCCGCGTCTCGCTCGAGCACCTGGCCGCCAGTGCCGTCGGTGAACGGGTCGAGGTCCAGGCCGGCGTGGCGTACGTCGACGGACGGCTCGTGCGGTTCTCGGTCGCGGCGAGCAACACCTCTGACGGCAAGGTCGTCGGCACCGGCGAGGTCACTCGCGTCGTCGTCGACCGCGAGCGGTTCCTGTCGAGGCTCAGCGGCCCACCGGCCCGTTGAGGTCGAGCCGGAACGCGAGGAGCTCGATCTCGGGCCGGGGTCTCCAGTCGCGCTCGGGCGTGCGGCGGAAGCCGAGCCTCGTGTAGAGCCGCTGTGCCTGCTCCTGGTTCCGCATGCTGCTGAGGACGACGGCGTCGTAACCGAGCTCCTCGGAGCGCTCGACGCACATCCGGACGAGCGCCTCCGCGACCCCACGTCGCCGAGCGTCCCGGGCTACCGCGAGCATCCGGAACTCGCCTTCGGCCGGTCCTGACGCGACCTCCTGGTACTCCGAGCCGACAGGGCAGTAGGTCACCGTGCCGAGCAGCCTGCCTTCCTCGTCGACCGCGACGTAGAGCTCCGCCTCGCGGGCTCGCCCGGCAGCGTCTCGCAGCTCCTCGGCGTACGGACCGTCGGCGCGGACGAAGCCGTCGGCAGCGTAGGCGTCGAGGGTCAGCGCTCCCACGGCAGGGAGCTCCTCGTGGTGGGCGGGCCGGATGAGCAGCGACATCAGACCCCGAACGTGGCGCGCGGGTAGGCCGCCTCGACGTCCGTGATCACGTTGACGAGATAGGGCACCCCCGAGTCGAACGCGCGGTCGAGCGCCGGACCGATCTGTCGCGGGTCGGTCACGGTCTCGCCACCGCCGCCGAGCGCCTTGACCACCTCGTCGTACCGGGACTGAGGCGCGAGGTCGGCAGCCACGTCGTAGCCGTAGAGCATCTGCATAGGACCCTTCTCCAGGCCCCACGCGGAGTTGTTCCCGACGACCATCACGACCGGCAGGTCGTGTCGCACGAGTGTGTCGACGTCCATGAGCGAGAAACCGGCTGCGCCGTCACCGAAGAGGAGCACGACCTGCGACGACGGCCGGGCGATCCGGGCGGCGATGGCAGCGCCCAGACCGGCTCCCAGGCAGCCGTACGGTCCCGGGTCGAGCCATCCTCCCGGCTGCTTGGGCTCGACGTACTTCCCGGCGAACGACACGAAGTCGCCGCCGTCGCCGATCACGACGGAGTCTGCCTCCAGGCGGGGGAGCAGCTCACCGTAGATCCTGGCCGGGTGGATCGGGTCGGCCTCGGCCCGCAGCAGGTCGTTGTCGCGCTGCGTGGCTGCGGCGACGGCAGCCTGGAGGTCGTTCGTCCAGCTCGACCAGTCGGGCTTGCGGAGCTGCTGCTCGAGGGCGCTCTGGATGCCTTCCAACGCGAGCGTGAGGTCGCCTGAGGCGGACGCGGCCAGGTCGGCGTGCTGGGAGACCTGCCCTTCCGAGTCGGCGACGTGCACGACCTTCGCCTGTGGCGCGCCGTCCTTGCCGCCGAACACGCCGTAGCCGAGCCGGAAGTCCAGCGCAGTGCCGACCACGACCACGAGGTCCGCCGTGCCAAGCGCCTTGCCCCGCGCCTTGGTCATCAGCATGGGGTGGCCGCCCGGCACGACTCCACGGCCCATCCCGTTGGTGATGGCAGGGAGTCCCGCCTGCTCCACGAGCCGCAGAGCGGCCTCCTCGGCCCCGTCGGCCCACACGTCGGTGCCCAGGACGAGGACAGGCCGTTGCGCCTCCCCGAGCAGGGCCCCGATCTCGGAGATCGCCTCCGGGTCCGGTTCCGTCCGGCTGCGGGGAGCCGGGGTCGGTCGCTCGACGGCGGCCCGGTTGAAGAACTCGTCCATCGGGATGTCGACGAAGGCCGGCCCTCGGTGGGGCGAGCCGGCGAGGGTGAACGCCTCGTCGAGACCCGGCGCGATCTCGTCCACCTTCTGGAGGGTGCGCGCCGACTTCGTGATCGGCCCGAGGACAGCAGGGTGGTCGAACTCCTGGAGGCTGCCCATGCCCCATCGGTTCTCGGGTGCACGGCCGCCGACCACGACGAGCGGCGAGCCGCTGAATGAAGCCTGCGTGATCGCGCTGACCCCGTTGGTGACCCCGGGCCCGGCGGTGAGCACGGCCAGGCCGGGGGTGCGGGTCAGCTTGCCCAGTGCCTCGGCGGCGAAGACGGCGGTCTGTTCGTGCCGGACGTCGAGCAGCCGCATGGGCGGGTCGGCGTGGACGGCCCCGTCGTACATGGGGAAGACGTGCGCGCCGGAGAGCGTGAACATCGTGTCGACGCCGTGTGCTGCGGCGACGGCGACGGCATGCTCACCTCCGTGTCCGTCGGTGAGGCCCGCCCCGGCCTCGTCGTGCTGGTCGGCCTGCTCGGTCGCTGTGACGTCGGTCATGGCGGGCATGTTACCCCGCGGTACGCCGACCGCTCGGCGGTGTCAGTCCGTGATCTCGGCCAACGGCACGGAGGGGTCGCGGAGCCCCTTCAGGTCGACTTCGCCGGTCGTCACGATTGCTCTGATCGGCTCGATCGCGTCCCAGTCGTTGGCGTGCATTCCGGCCTGCACCCTGCCGTCCTTGAGCCAGAACGCGGTGAAGACGCGGCCGGCGACGTCTCCTCGGAGGACCACCTCGTCGTACCCCTCCGGGCCCACGTTGCCGACGTACTCCATGCCGAGGTCGTACTGGTCGGTGTAGAAGTAGGGCAGCCGCTGGTACGCCTCACCTTCGCCCAGCATGTTGCGTGCCGCGGCAAGGCCCTGCTCGATGGCGTTGTCCCAGTGCTCGACCCGCAGGTGCCGGCCGAGCATGGGGTGGTAGGCGTTGGCGACGTCACCGGCGGCGAACACGTCGGGAGCGCTGGTGCGCAGGTACTCGTCGACCACGACACCGTTGTCGGTCTTGAGCCCGGCGGCCTGGGCGAGGTCGGTGTTCGGGGACACCCCGACCCCGACGACCAGCAGGTCCGCCTCCAGCGGCGCCCCGTCCCGGAGACGTACGACGACCCTCCCGTCCTCGCTGCTGACGGCCGAGACGGAGACGCTCGTGCGGAGGTCGACCCCATGTGACCTGTGCAGGGCCGCGAACGCCTCGGCCACCTCGGGACCGAGGACGCGGACGAGGGGCTTGTCGAGGGCCTCGAGCACCGCCACCTCGCATCCGGCCTTGCGAGCGGCCGAGGCCACCTCCAGACCGATCCAGCCGGCGCCGATGACGGCGATGCGCCGACCCGGCTGCAGCGCCCCCTTGATCCGGTTGCTGTCCTCGATGGTCCGGAGGTACGCCACGGGCGCACCGCTCTCGTCGGCCATGGGCAGACGTCGCGGGGCCGACCCGGTGGCGATGAGCAGCCGGTCGTAGGACAGCTGCTCGGCGCCGGCCGAGACGGTGCGCGAGGCCGGGTCGACCGCCGTCACGGGAGCTCCGAGCCGCAGATCGACGTCCTGCTCGTCGTACCAGTCGGGCGGGTGGACGAACGCGCTCTCGAGCTCGTCGTCGCCCATGAGGTACGCCTTCGACAGGGGAGGCCGCTCGTAAGGCAGGTGGTGCTCCTCTCCGAGGACGACGACCCGCCCCTCGAAGCCCCCGCCGCGGAGCCCCTCGACCGCCTTGCCGGCCGCGAGCCCGCCACCGACGATCACGAATGTTCCGCTGCTGGCCATCATGCCTCCCGGCTGGCGTGCGTGAGGGAGAGGAACTCGGCCCTCGAGGAGGGGTTCTCCCGCAAGGTCCCGAAGAGGGCGGAGGTGACCGTGCGGCTGCCCACGGCCCGGACTCCGCGAAGGCTCATGCAGGTGTGCTCGGCCTCGACCACGACACCGACCCCCCGAGGTGAGAGCTGGTCCTGAAGATGCTCGGCGATCTGCTTCGTCAGGCGCTCCTGAGTCTGCGCCCGGTGGGAGAAGTTGTCCACGACACGGGCGAACTTCGACAGACCGAGGATCCGGTCGGCCGGTAGGTACCCGATGTGTGCGACGCCGACGAAGGGGAGCATGTGGTGCTCGCACAGGGACCGGACGGGGATGTCCTGGACGAGGACGAGCTCGTCGTAGCCCTCGCGGTTGGCGAAGGTGGTGAAGCCGAACGGTTCGGTGGTGAGCATCTCGGCGTAGGCCTGCGCCATCCGCCGCGGTGTCTCCACCATGTCGTCGGTGTCGACGGGGAGACCGAGGGCGGCGAGGAGGTCCGCGGCCGCCTTCTCGGCCGCCCCCAGGTCGATCGGCGCGGCGACCTGGCTCACCGGGCGCCGCCCCGCGACGCGCGGGCTGCGGGTGACGTCGCGAGCCTGGCCAGCGCGAGCGCCCCCACCAGGAGACCGAAGTCGCGCAGCGCCACGTCGAGGAACTGGCCCATGCTGACCAGGTTGACGATGATGCCGAGCAGCCATGCGGCGACGACGTAGCCCCCGATCGCGGGCCGGACGGCGACCAGGATGCCGGCGACCACCTCGACCACCCCGACGGCCAGCATGGCCTGGTGGGCGGTGCCGGGCACGAGGTTGTCGACCCAGGGCGCGAGGTACTTCTCCCAGTTGGTGAGCAGGCCGGCGAACTTGTCGACGCCGAACAGGATCGGGGCGACGGTGAACACCGTGCGCAGCAGCAGGAACGCCTGGCGGGCGCCCTCGCCCATGTTGGCGGGGGCGAGGGTGGACGGAGACGAGGAGCGGGTGTCGGTCATGGAAACCTCCGGGGCTTCTTGAAGAGTGTATGTTCGACGTTAGAGTCACAGCCGAACTAAAGTCAATAGGTTTGTCTCTTAGAAGGAATCCCATGACTGACGAACTGGCCGAGCAGGTCACCGGGGTCGGCGCGCTCATGGAGCCGGCCCGTCGAGCGTTGTACCTGTACGTCGTGGGGCAGGCGGAGCCGGTCAGCCGCGAACAGGCTGCGAACGCCCTGGACCTGCCCCTGCACTCGGCGAAGTTCCACCTCGACCGGCTGGTGTCGGACGGTCTGCTCGACGTGGAGTTCCGCAGGCTCTCTGGACGAAGCGGGCCGGGAGCGGGGAGGCCCTCGAAGCTGTACCAGCGTTCCTCCCGCGAGTTCTCGGTCTCCCTGCCGGAGCGCCGCTACGACATCGCGGGCGAGGTGATGGCGGCTGCCATCGACCGCGCCATGCGAGACGCCGTGCCGATCGACCAGGCGGTGCGGGAGGAGGCCGAGGAGGCTGGCCGGCGGATCGCGGCCGACTGTGCGGATGGCATGCCGGGGAGTCTCGACCGGTTGTGCCAGGCACTGGTCCGCAACGGCTACGAGCCTCGGAGCCGCGACAGCGACATCCATCTGGCGAACTGCCCGTTCGACCGCCTTGCCGGCAGGCACACCGAGCTGGTCTGCGGGATGAACCTGGCGCTGGTCCGGGGGCTCGTCGAGGGAGTCGGCGTCCGCGGGATCGTGCCCGAGCTCGCCCCCGAGCCCGGCTCGTGTTGCGTCCGGCTGAGGGGCTGAGTCGCCGGTCGGGTCAGCTCGGCGCGGCTGCAGCGAGGTAGTCCGGGTTCGAGTCCCTCAGGCGGTCCAGCACGGTGAGCAGCAGGTCTGAGCGGTGGGCCGGCGGGTTCGGTGCCAGGGCCAGCTGAAGGTGCAGCGAGCGCAGGAAGCTCTGCACGTTCCAGGTGACGAGGTACGGGTCCGCGTCGTCGAACCCGTCGGGCGCGCACCGGTGCCGATCCGAGCCAGCCAGGGTTCGAGCACCTCCAGCCCGACCAGGTCGCGGCGCAGCACACGCATCGTCGCGCGAGCGAGCCGATCTGTCTCGCCGTGCACGAGGAAGTACTCCGTCGGGAGTAGCAACCGGTCGGCGAGGACGTCGAGCAGCACGGTGAGCTCGAGGCGTCCCATCGCCTCCGACATCGCGAGGGCGCCGACAGCATCCGCGCCGTGCGCGACGGTGTTGGCCCACCCCTTGCCGGGAACGAAGCCGCGGAGGTCGCGCTCTCGCACGAACCAGCCCGCCACCCGGTCGCCCCAGCGCACCATCGTCCCGCCAGGGACCAGGTGGGCCTCGTTGTCGCGGGCGATGCACTCGGCCAGCACGAGAACGGAGAAGCTGCGTCGGAAGACGGTGTCGGTGCCGTCCTGGCCGAGGCCGACCGCGAGCCCCGCGGCCATGCCGTCCCCCAGGCCGTCGAGGAGGTCGTCGTACACGCCGTCGGCGATCCAGGCGCTGAGCGTCGGGTAGGCGATGCCGCCACGGATCGAGGGGTCCGGGTCGCCGAGCATGGCGGTGAGCTCAGTCGTCAGGTCCGCGATCGGCCGGTCTCCGGGGACCTTCAGGCCGTTGGCCTTCACCTGCTCCCAGAACGTGGACGACATGGGCTCCATCCTGCCACCCGGCGAGGCTGCCCGACGAACGGGTTCAGGCCTCCTCGGGTGCCTCCCCTACGCTTGCCGGGTGCCTTCGTTGAACGACCTGGTCAGGGCTCACACCGACCTGTCCGACGACGATGTCGCATGGCTGAACCTCCTCATGGCGGACTGGCAGATCATCGCCGACCTGTCCTTCGCGGACCTCGTGCTCTGGCTTCCCGACCGCGAGGGCAAGGGGTACTGGGCGGGCGCACAGATGCGACCCACGACGGGCCCTACTGCGTACGTCGACGACATGGTCGGGACCTTCGTCCCACGGGGCCGACGCCCGCTGCTCGACTCGGCCTACGACCGCCGGCGCGTCGCGCGGGAAGGAGACCCGGAGTGGCGTGACGACATCCCGGTCCGGGTGGAGGCGATCCCCGTGCGACACGGGGACCGGATCATCGCGGTGGTCGCCCGCAACACCAACCTTCTCGGCGTCCGCACCCCGAGCCGGCTGGAGCTCTCCTATCTGCAGACTGCGACCGACCTGACGCAGATGATCAGCAACGGGTTCTTCCCGTTCCCGGGGCAGAGGTCGGACCACGTCGACTCCCCGAGGGTCGGTGACGGCTTCGTCCGGATCGACGCGGCCGGCCGGGTGACCTACGCGAGCCCCAACGCGCTCTCGGTCTACCGCAAGCTCGGACTGACCGGCGACCTGACCGGGCTCGACCTCGCGGAGACCACCCGGGGGCTGGTGCCGCCCCGGCAGCGCCCGGACGAGGAGACGCTCAGCGCCGTGATGGCGGGCAGGCGACCGCTCGACGCCGAGGTGGGCAACGACGACGCGACGTTGATCGTCCGCGCGATCCCGCTACGCCCCACGGGCGAGCACCTCGGCGCGCTGGTGCTGCTTCGTGACGTCACCGACCTGCGTCGGCGGGACCGCGAGCTGGTGACGAAGGACGCGACGATCCGGGAGATCCACCACCGGGTGAAGAACAACCTCCAGACGGTTGCCGCGCTGCTTCGCCTGCAGGCACGCCGTATGCACGCCCCGGAAGCGCGCGCGGCGCTCGAGGAGGCCGTTCGCCGGGTGGGTTCGATCGCGATCGTGCACGAGACGCTGAGCCAGACGTTCGACGAGTGGGTGGCCTTCGACGAGGTCGCCGACCAGCTGCGCGTGATGGTGACCGAGGTCGGAGCGCACGGGTCGGAGGTGGTCACCACCCGTCAGGGCAGCTTCGGGATGATCCCCGCGGACACCGCGACGCCTCTGGCCATGGTCGTCACCGAATTGCTGCAGAACGCGCTGGAGCACGCCTTCCGGCAGGGCAACCAGCCGTCGGGGCAGTCCCTGGCGCAAGGGGAGCGCTGGATCACCCTGACGGCACAGCGTCTCGTGGGTCGGCTGCGCATGACGGTGGAGGACAACGGCAGAGGGCTGCCGGAGGACTTCGACCTGGACGCGTCGACGAGTCTGGGGCTCTCGATCGTGCGCACCCTGGTCGAGTCCGAGCTCGAGGGGGTTCTGGAGATGGGGCCGCGTCCGGGAGGGGGTACCCGCGTCGTCGTGGACCTGCCTGCGGCCTGACGTCCGTTCCGGTGCGGCGCTAGTCCGGCCTCACGCGGTGCGGACCTTGGCGCGGGCGTTGCGACGCTTGAGCGCGCGGCGCTCGTCCTCGCTCATACCGCCCCACACGCCGTGGTCCTGCCCCGCCTCGAGTGCCCAGGCGAGGCATTGTTCGCGCACCTCGCAGCGTCGGCACACCTGCTTCGCCTCCTCGATCTGGAGGATGGCCGGACCGGTGTTGCCGATGGGGAAGAACAGCTCCGGGTCCTCATCGAGGCACGCAGAGCGGTGGCGCCAATCCACGGCGACGACTCCTTAGCTTGTGCGGTTGGCCGCTCGCGGGGTGTGCGAGTCGGTCCTTATCGTTGCGTCGCACACGCGCGTCACTGTTTGTGATCGCGGGCACGACATCCCGACGTGGACTCACCGGCTGGCAAGTCGAGGTCGAAGGCGGCCACCGGCTCCCCAGTCTGGGCAGACACGTACCTACCGCTCGCCCGGTGACGCGTTCGATGGTTGCAAGATAACCGTGGCCAGGCAAGCCTTTAGCGAGGTCACTTTGGTCACAGCGACCAAATTTAGCCGCCTTTAAGGCTTATACCCGATCGTGACCCGCCGATGCCTCCCAAGATCGCGGCAGTAGGCTCTGACGCCGTGACCGCGACCCCCGATGGCCCCGTCCGACCGTCCTCTCGTCCGCCGGCGCCGCTCACCGTGGCGGCCTCGCTGGTCGGTATCGAGGCGCTCGGGTACCTGGTCTACGGCATCACCGAGCTCGCAGTCCTCGAGACCGAGAGAGCGCAGATGGGGGCCACGACTGCCGTCTTCTTCCTGCTTTACGGCGCCGGCCTGGGGTACGCCGGCTGGGCGGTTTACCAGCTCAGGTCCTGGGCCCGGGCGCCGATCGTGATGGTCCAGATCATCCAGCTGCTGCTGGCCTGGAACTTCCGGGCCGGCAACACGACCGGGGTGGCGGTGGGCCTCGCGGTCGTCGCGCTGGTCGTGCTTGCCGGGATCTTCCATCCGCAGTCCCTCGACGCGCTCGCGGAGGACGACTCGACGCGTCCCTGAGGCGTCAGCGGCGCAGGGGGCTGCCGCCGTCGAGCGAGGGGTCCTCCGTGAGCCGGTCGCGCAGCTGGGCGAGCGTCTTGTTCAACAGGCGTGAGACGTGCATCTGCGAGACGCCGATCTCCGCTGCGATCTGCGACTGCGTCATCCCTCGGAAGAACCGCAGCGTGAGGATGTGCTTCTCCCTGGGGTCCAGGGCCTCCAGCAGCGGCTTGAGCGACTCACGGTTCTCCACGTGCTCGAGCGCCTCGTCGTCCTCCCCGATCGTGTCGAGCATGCTCAGAGCGCTGTCCTCGGCGGAGTCGCTGGCATCGAGCGACAGTGTCGTGTAGGCGTTGGCCGACTCCAGACCCTCGATGACCTCTTCGTCGGTGACGCCGACCTTGTGGGCGAGCTCGGCCACCGTGGGGGAGCGTCCCAGCTCCTGGGTCAGCTCGGCAGTCGCGCTCGAGATCGATGCGCGCAGCTCCTGCAGCCGGCGCGGCACCCGGATCGCCCAGCTCTTGTCGCGGAAGTGCCGCTTGATCTCCCCGACGATCGTCGGGGTCGCGTAGGTGGAGAACTCCACGCCGCGGTCGGAGTCGAAACGGTCGATCGCCTTGATCAGGCCGATCGTTCCTACCTGGAGCAGGTCGTCGTAGTGCTCACCGCGGTTGAGGAACCGGCGGGTGAGGTGCTCGACGAGCGGCAGGTGGAGGCGCACCAGGTCTTCTCGGGCCTGGGCCTGGGCGAGGTCGCTCGACTCCTCGTCGCGCAGCACGACGAAGAGCTCCGCGCTCCGTGCCCGGATCGCGGCGATGTCCGTGGGGCCGGACTCGTCCAGCATGGTCAACCCGTCTCCCCGCTCGTCCGAGACAGCGTGACGGTCAGTGTGTCCCCGTCGACGTCGGCCTCCAGCGACGAGGTGAGCGCGGAGAGCACCGTCCACGCGAAGCCGTCCCGGTGTGGTGGCCGGGGTGACTCGCACTGGGCCGACACCTCGACCTTCAGCGTCTCCGGCGCGAGGAAGAACGCGCAGCGCAGGTCTGACTCCGGACGGGCCTGCGGCAGGACGACAGCGCACGCCTCGTCCACCGCGATCCGGAGGTCCTCGATGTCGTCGAGGGTGAAGTCGAGCCGCGCCGCGAGACCTGCGGTCGCAGTGCGGAGCACCGAGAGGAACGCACCGTCCGCCGGGATCCTCAGCTCGACGTCTGGTCGGTTGTCTGCCACGGATTACCTCTTCACAGGTGGCTGTGGTCAAAGTATCGGGTCGTAGAGGGCGGGGCTTGAGCCGGCTTGCGCGAGACCAGTTCCCACCACGAAGCGTAGACGGGGCCGGACACCATCGTGCCCGACCCCGTCACACCCACGCCGACGCAGCCGAGCTTGCGGGCGCCGGCGGGTGGTCACGCGTTCTTCGTCTCCCAAAAGATCTTCGCGATCTCGTCGATCTTCCCAAGGAGCTCGTCGGCGGCCTGGGCGTCCATCGTGCCCTTGGTGCCGGAGGCTCCGGCCAGCTTGGTGGCCTCGTTGAAGAGCTGGTGCAGCTGGGGGTACTTCTCGAAGTGCGGCGGCTTGAAGTAGTCGGTCCACAGCACCCACAGGTGGTGCTTGACCAGCTCGGAGCGCTGCTCCTTGATCAGGACAGCTCGCGTGCGGAAGTCCGGGTCGTCGTTGTCGGCCAGCTTGCCGATGATGGCCTTGACGGACTCGGCCTCGATCCGGGCCTGGGCTGGGTCGTACACACCGCACGGCAGGTCGCAGTGCGCCCGGACCTCGAGGGTCGGTGCGAACAGTCGCGAAAGCATCCTGTGGTGTCCTTTCTGTCGACGATCGGAGTAGGTCTCGTACAGCCAACTGCGACACTACTCCCGGTCGATGTGACGGCAACAGCAGGGCGGTGGAGGGTGAAAAGGATCGGGCCACGCAGTTCCACACGCCGTGACCGCCCCGCCCGACGGGTGGGAATCGCGGTGGTCCGCGGGAGCTCCATGCAGCCGTCCCTGTACGACGGCGACCGGCTGCTCGTCCTCCACGGGGCCGCCCCTCGTGTGGGGAGGTTGGCCGTGGTGCGCCTGCCCGACGGCGT
>DASVBF010000263.1:0-2216 GCA_036375975.1 Nocardioidaceae bacterium
CTCTCGACTCGGCCGGCCGCCGACTACAGGTGACCACCACCACCGGCAGCGAGACCTCCACCCCGGTGCGGCACTACGCCAGCGCAGACGAGAACCCCGCCTGGACCGTCGCCACCGACCCGACCGGCAACGGCGTCATCACCCGGTACGCCGAAATCCATCGGCGGCGACCTCGGCCTCACCCTGGCCGCCGACGGATCCGCCGCCCTGACCCTGGCGAATCTGCACGGCGACATCGTCACCACCATCCCCATCCCCGCCAGCCAGACCACCGACGACGTCGCGACCGGCCTCGACGGAATGGTCCGACTACACCGAACACGGCACGCCCCGCGACCCCCCGCGCTGGCATCTCATCTGCAAGAGCATCGGATTTGCGACAGAGCGGGCCGGTAAGTGGGGTGTCCTTGCCGCCAGGGGGAGAAAGTGGATTAGCGAGTCTCGGCAGTAGCAGTCAATACGTGGCAGGGCAAGTACTCATTTCGCAAGCGCCTCGCACCGCCTGGCGTAGCCTTTGGAACCATTGCGGCCGTTGCCGCTGTCTGCTCTACAGGTATCGGGTGTGCGGCCTCGGGCGTGGTGGCTGGATTCACCACTCACTACGCCGCAGGACGCGTTGGTCGACGTTGGCTGGGAGATGATTTCTAATGAAGCGGAATCTGGCTCGCGTCGTTCTGGCCGCAATCGCGGCGCTGACCTTTGCTGCGGCGGTTACGGACACTGGAACCGGGACGCAACTTGGTCTTTCGCCAGCAGCTGGCGCGGCCGCCTTCGGACTCGTTGCTGGATTTGCACTGAGCATTGCGTCGCGACGACTGACCGGGCACAGGAGTCAGGGACCCATTGGGCTGCTGGGGTTCCTCTTGATGGGCGTTGCGAGCGTCGTGGTTCCTCGCGCTGTCGGATACGGGCACGCGGGATTGGTGTTGATGGCTTTTGGCTCCGGGCTAGTCCTGGCTTGCTCCATCTACCCCCCGCAGTCAAAGAACGTTGTCTAGTGTCGACTTTCGTGATCTCGCTTGGGTCGCACGTGCGCGGTTATCGGTAGCGGCGTGGTGGCATCGGCAAGGAGAACGGCGAGGGCACGCCCCGCGGTCAGGTGGCTCTCTGGAGTGGACCTGGTTTGGTGGACACCCTGGCAGGGGCGAACGCTCACGGGAGGGGAGCCCTGGATGGGTCGTCCAAGCCCGTACACGGCGGAGTTGAAGGCCGAGGCCGTGCGGATGGTGCGGGGGGCCGACCGGTCGATCGCATCGGATCGCTCGTGACCTTGGGATCAGCGAGACCACGCTGGGCAACTGGTGCCGTCAGGACCGCATCGACCGGGGTGAGTGCCGCGATCCGGAGCATCTGACGACCGGCGACGGGGAAGAGCTGCGCAGGCTGCGGCGGGAGAGTACCGAAGTTGCGGATGGAGCGGGAGATCTTGAAAAGCCGCGGCCTTCTTCGCCAAGGAGACGACCGGTAGTGGCTTTCCGGTTCGTCGAGGAGGAGAAGGCCTGCTTCGGCATGTCCCGGTTGTGTCGGGTGCTCGGGGTTTGCGCTCGGGCTACTCGCGTGGCGGTCCCGGCCGCCGTCATCTCGAGCGATCAGCGACGCTGCGCTGTCTGCGTTGGTCAATCCGCTGCGGCCGCAAATGGCTGGCCGTCCGACAGGGCCAGCCAGTTCCGGTCCCGAGAGTGCGTCCTGGCGCTCAGTCAGGCCGGCCTGCTCGGGTCGAAGGGCCGGGTCGCGGCGTGTGCTGACGACGCCGCCATGGAGTCGTTCTTCAGCCTGCGCCAGAAGAATGTGCTTGAACCGAAAGCGCTGGGACACCCGCGAGGAACTACGCCTCGCGATCGTGACCTGGATCGAGCGGACCTACCACTGCCGCCGGCGCCAGGAAGGACTCGGCAGACTGACCCCCGTCGAGTTCGAGATGATCCACCACAGCACCTCTCAGACGGCGACCCCCGCCTGAGTCCGAAGTGTCCGAACCCTGGGGCAGATCCGTGAGTCAACTACTTGCGATCGATCAACTTGGATCGGGCTGGGGCTCCGTGGCCTTCGTCGCGTACATCCTCGCCATCGTTGGCGGGGTGGGCGCAACGCTTTGGAGACGTCGAGGTGACGGGACGTTGGAGAAAATCAGGCCAGTGCTTCTCCCCTTGTTCTGCGTCGCCACTGTGGTTCTCGCTGCGGTGTTTCTGCGCACCCTCGTAGGGGCCCTGTGAGAC
>DASVBF010000288.1:0-20275 GCA_036375975.1 Nocardioidaceae bacterium
CCGTCTCGGTCGCCGGCCACGACATCCGCACCGAGAACCTCGCCGCGAAGCAGGCGACCGGCTACTGCCCTGACGTCGGCGGGCTGGTCCCGCGCGCCACCCCGTGGGAGCACCTCCAGCTCGCCGCCCGGCTACGGCGGATGGCCGACGGGTGGGAGGACCGCGCCCGTGACCTGCTGGAGCGCTTCGAGCTCGGCGCCGCCGCCCACCGGGTGACCGCGGGGTTCAGCCACGGCATGGGCAGGCGGATGTCGGTCGTGCTGGCTGCGTTCCACCGGCCCCAGGTGCTCCTGCTCGACGAGCCCTTCGACGGCGTCGACCCTCTGGGCGTCGAGGCCACGATGGACGTCATCGCCGACGCTCGTGCCCGTGGCGCGGCGGTGCTTGTCTCCACGCACCTGAGGGACCTCGCCGTCCAGGCCTGCGACGACGCCGTCGTGCTTCGCGGGGGCACGGCGGTGGCCGCGGTGCCCGCGCATGAGATGCAGGGCGAGGAGGGTGCCGGTGTCTACCGGGCTCTCCTCGACTGAGACCTCCGGTCTCGGGTCCGGCGGCAGTGGCTCCCCCGGGCGTGGGGCCTCGGGTCGTGGTTGGACCCGGCGGCTCCGTGCGGGCCGGCATGCCGCTCGGCGGGCGACCGCGGACGTCGGGGCCCTCCTCGCGTTCCGGGTGACGGCGGTGCGGGGGCGTGGCCGGGCGGTGGCGGCCTCAGCACTTGCCCTGATCGTCGTACTCACCGTCGTGTGCGCCTGGGCCCCCGCCTACCTGCCGGGTGCACACGGCAGGGCGTCGGGACAGACCGGCCTGTCAGCGGACGAGACGATCCTGCTGCTGCCCAGCGTGTACCTCGGCGTGCTCATGATCTCGATCGTCTCCGCGGCGTCGGCCGGCGGCGGCCGCGAGCTGCTCCCGCGCGACCAGGCCGTGGCCTTCCCGGTCAGCCCGACGACGGACCATCTCGGCGCTCTACTCATGGCGCCGATGAACATCGCCTGGCTGCTCCAGAGCTGGGTGGTGCTCGCCGGCACGGCCTTCTCCCTGGGGTCCCGGAATCTCTTGGCGGCCCAGGTGCCGGTCTTGCTGTGGCTCTTCCTGGGCACTGCTGTCGCGCAGGTCGTGGCGTGGGCCGTCGAGTGGCTGCGCCGGACCCGCCACGGCGTCTGGGTGGTGCGCGGCCTGGTCCTCGTGGTGGTCGGTGGCATGGCCGGGCTGATCGCGAGTCACCAGCTGGTGCCGGTGCTCAACCACGCCCCGACGATCCACGTGCTGGTCACGGCGCTCCAGGCATCCCGCGGGGACTGGGTCCCCTGGCTGTCCGGGACGGCCCTTCTCGTGGTCATCTCGCTCGTGGCGGTCGTCGCGGGCGCGGTGGCCGCTCACCTGCTGGCCCGAAGGCCGCCGCGGGACGAGATGCGTGTGGAGAGCTCGACGTACGCGCGGCGGCCCAACCCGGCCTCGAACCTGGTGGCGCTGATCCGCATCGACCGAGCCGGGGTCTGGCGCTCGGTGCCGTTGCGACGGGGCTTCGCCTTCCTGGCGCTCATGCCCGGGCTGGTGGCCCTGGCCAGTGCACTCCAGTGGTACATGCTCGCCATCCTTCCCGGACTGGTCGCGTCGGGAGGCGCGCTGCTCTTCGGGGTGAACGCGTGGTGCCTCGACGGCCGCGGTGCGCTGTGGCGCGACAGCCTGCCGGTCAACCCGCGGCTCGTGTTCTTCTCGCGGGTCGTCGTGCTCCTCGAGGTCCTGCTGGTCGCCACCGGGATCGCCCTGGTGGTCGCCTCGGTGCGGGCGGGCACACCGAACCATGGGCAAGTGGTCGCCGTGCTCTGCTCCGCGGTCGTCGTGACGCTGCAGGTGGTCAGTGGCTCCATGCGCTGGTCGGTGCGCAGGCCGTACGCCATGGACATGCGCAGCGCACGTGCGACGCCGGCACCTCCGTTGACGATGGTCGGGTACTCGACCCGCCTGGCGCTGGCCACCACGCTCACCGGCATGCTGTTCGTCGCGACGTCCCGGGCGCCCGACTGGCAGTGGTCGGTGATCGTCGCGCTGCCCTTCCTGGCCCTCTCGCTGTACCGGCTGATGAGGACCGCCGACGCCTGGGAGAACCCCGAGGTGCGCAGCCGGGTTGTCACCACGGTCGCAGGCTGAGGTCCGGGCCGTTCCAGTCCTGTGGACAACCCCGCTTCTGGTCGGCGGTCTGTCGATGGCTGGTGTCAGGGTCCCGGCACGACATGATCCGAACCGGAAGGGAACCCCGTGACGAACCAGGACGCCAGCCACAGCGTGCTCGCGAACGACCGCGCAAGCGGTGCCGTGCTCGACAAGGTCCGCAAGATCCTCGCGAAGGCGCAGGACCCGGCAGCGACGCCCGAGGAGGCGGAGACCTACACCGCCAAGGCGGCGGAGCTGGCCGCCGCCTACGGCATCGACCGCGCGCTCCTGGCCGAGAGCGTGCCCGGCTCCGACGTCATCGGCGACCGGGTGGTCGTGCTCGACGCGCCCTACGCGCTGGACAAGGCGGGCCTGCTCAGTGGCGTCGCCATCGCGCTCCGGTGCCAGGCGGTCCAGCGGACGAGGTACGACGCCGGCGTGAAGGAGCTCTCGATGCACCTCTTCGGCTACGACTCCGACCTGGCCCGCGCGGAGGTGCTGTACACCAGCCTCCTGCTCCAGGCGACCTCGATGATGCACCGGTCTTCCGCGCCTCCCGGCGAGAGCGTCGCGGCCTACCGCCGTTCGTGGCTGGCCGGCTTCACCTCGGCCGTGGTGCGTCGGCTGCGAGAGTCGGAGGAGCGTGCCGCGGAGGTGGCCGAGTCCGGCGATGTGGCCCGGGCCGGCCGGTCCGTGTCGCTCGTCCTCGCGGATCGCTCCGTGGCCGTCCGCAAGGTCGTGGAGTCGGAGTACCCCTACCTGCGCAAGGCGCAGGCGCGATCGCTGTCCGGGAGTGGAGGCCGTTCGGGCTACTCCGCCGGTCAGCGCGCCGATCTCGGCGGTGTGCGTGTCGGTTCAGGCCGGCGTACGGGCGTGGTTCTCGGCGAGATGTGAGAGCCGCCGAAGCGCTTCCCTGTTGCGGGCGCCCAGCATCACGTCCTGAACCACCTTGGGCAGCAGCGATGCGGGCCCGGACACGGCCTGCTCCTCCATGATGACCTCGGTCTGTCCGTCGCCATGCGGGTTGCAGAGGAGGGTGACCCGAGCCTCGCCGGTCGGCCAGGCCTTGACCGTCAGCTCGAGCAGGTGGGGCGAATCGGCGCGCGCGGATGTCGTCTCGTCGCTGAGCAGCACGGGCCACGCGCCGACGGAGTGGTGGATGCTCGACCCCGGGGCCGGCCAGTCGCCGTCGACGTCGCGGATCCTTGCTGCCCCCACGACCCACATCCCGTACAGCCACCCGTCCGCCAGGACGGCGAAGACGTCTTCGGGAGTGCAGTTCATGACTCGCCTCGTCTGACTCATGCGGCGGTGCTACCCGCTACGACTGGCGGCCATGCCCTCGGTCCCCCGGGTGGAGACTCTCGCGGACGTGTCGACCCTGAGCCGGTCGGACTCGCGGCGCTTGAAGGTCCACGTGGTGGGCCGTAGCTGTCAGGCTTCCCCGCCCTGGTCGGGGTCGTCGTACTCGTCGTGGCGTTCGTCCTCACGCTCTTGGGCCCGCCGCGCGATCTCTCGGGCGTGCTGTGCGATCGCCTCGGAGTCGTCCACGTCGTACAACTCTTCAGTGGCCTGCTGTAGCGCCCAGCTCGGGATTGACGCCGGGGACGATCCCGGATCCGAGTAGGGCATGGCGACCTCTTTGCGACGAGTGATCAGGAGTCGACACTACGCCGCCCATGTCCTCGGTGGCGAGCACGCCGACGTGGATCCGCCGGGGGGTCCGTGGGATGGTCAACCGCGACCACATCCGCAACCGGGGAGTGCGACTTCTCGCGCGGCGGACTGGAGCGCTTCAGGTCGGCAGGTCTTGTCCGGGGACGTCCATGTTCCACCGTCTCATGAGCGCGGCGATCTGGGTGGGGTCCGGCTGACCCTTGGCGAGATCCGCGAGGTCGAGGAAGAACTGGCCGATACCTGGCGTGTGCCAGGCGAGCAGGCGGGCTGGATCGTCGCCGCCCGCCTTGACCATCGCGAACGTCCGGCTCTCGCAGCTCGGGTGGACGGACGGGCCGTCCATGGAGCAGGAACGGGGACACAACCGTCAGACGGCGACGCCTCAGCCGCGAAGCTGCCGGATCTGCTGCTGCAGCGAGATCGCCAGGCGGCAGGTCTGCGCCAGGTCCGCGACGGCTGTCTTGACCGGATCGGCGGCCGACTCCCAGGCCCTCCGGACCTGCGTCGCCGACTGTCGCCGCCCGGTCTGCGCGAGCACCTTCTCGCCGCCCAGGTTCCGAATGCGCCGGCTCCTTCGCCTGAGGAGGCGCTCCATCCCCTCGAGGGCAGTGTCCGCGGCGTCGAGGACGTCTGGGGCCTCGGGGAGCGGGATCGCGGAGAGGGCTGGGTCCGCGGACGCCCGAACCGGGAGGTCCCCGAGGTCACCGGCGATGTTGGCCCCGGACGCCTCGAGGGCTGTTCGGGTGCGCTGGTTCCACCGAACCGCGAACTCGTGCGTCCGGGTGTCGAGCTGCGCCCGGGACTCCGCGCCGGCCCGCTCGGCGAGCACCTCCTCGGCGAGGTAGTGCTTCAGGGTCGGGTTGTACTCCTCCCGCGGCAGTCGGCCCAGCTCGGCGTTCAGGCGCCGCATCAGGTCGGCGGAGGGGTAGCCGAGTGAGGGGTTGTGGCCCTCGGGCGGGTTCGTCGCGACGGCCGGGTCGAGCCCGAGAACGCTCGCGAACCGCCGCCACAACAGGTCCCGCGGCGACCCTGGCGGCGGCACGGTGACGACGTGCAGCCGCTCCGGAGGTACGACGGTCCTCCACACCTCGATGATGCGGGGGACGTCGAGAGCCCGGCGGAACAGACGAGCGCCCTGTCCGAGAAGGGCAGCCGCCGGCCCGGACCCGGCGCCGAGGCGCGAGCTCCGCGCGAACGCGGGCCAGGAGGCCGTGCCTCCGTTCGCGCAGTGCGTCTGCCACAGCGCGGGGAGCACCTCGCTGGTGTCCCGGACGGTCACCACGACGTGGATCTCCGCGGCTTCGAGGTCGTTGACGAGGCGCCGGGCCGCCGCGGGGCCCGCGAAGCTCAGGAACTCCACCGAGAAGATCGACGCCGCGCCGTCGAAGGCGAGCATCTCGTCCGCCAGCGCACTCCAGGCACCCTCCGCCTGGCTCCTGACCCCGGACTCCCGGTGATGTCCGAGAGCGTCGTGGGCCGCGCGGACCTGGTCGTTCCAGGTCGCGCCGGGGAAGAGGAAGCCGCGGGCGGCGAGGGCGTCCTTGTTCTGGGTGAGGACCTGCTGGAGGTAGGTGGTGCCGGTCTTCATCGCGCCGATGTGCAGGAAGACCGTGGGGGAAGCCGTTGTCACGTGAGGACGTCCCGGGGGGACGAGGACAGCGGCCACAGTCGGCGTACCCGGTGGTGTGCGAGCGCGGCTCGCGCGGCGTTCGATCCGCAGGCGCCGTGCACACCGCCGCCCGGGTGAGCGGAGGCCGAGCCGAGGTAGAGCCCCTGGACGGGTGTCTCCGCGCGGCCGAAGCCGGGGACGGGCCGGAAGACGAGCTGCTGATGCAGGCTGGACGTGCCGCCGTTGAGGGCCCCGTTGACGAGGTTCTCGTCGCGTGCCTCGAGGTCCTTGGGGCCGAGCACGCGGCGAGCCACGACCCGGTCCGCGAAGCCCGGGGCGTGTCTCTCGATCCGGGCCTGCATCCGGTCCGCCACCCGCTCGGCGTGGTCGTGGCTCCACTCGCCGCTGATCCCGTCCGGCCCGGCGTCGTACCGAGCGACCTGGGGGACGTGCGTGTAGGCCCAGACGGACTCCTGGCCCTCGGGGGCGCGGGTGGGGTCCGCCGCGGCCATCTGTCCCATCAGCAGGAACGGCCGGTCCGGCACCGTGTGCGAGGCGATCTGCGACCCGGCTCTCGCCAGGTCGTCGATGCTGTCCGCGACGTGGACCGTCCCCGGGGTCTTCGCGGGGGCGCTGCTCCACGGGACCGGTCCGTCGAGAGCCCAGTCCACCTTGACGGTCCCGGGGTCCCAGTCGAAGCGGTCCATCTTCCGGCGTAGTCGGGCAGGCAGGTGGTCCCACGACACCAGGTCGCCGTACAGAGCGGGCGCCGAGACGTCGGCGACGACTGCGTTGCGGACGCCGATCTCCTCACCGTGCTCGGTGCGTACGGCGACCGCCCGCCCGTCGCGGACGACGACCTCCGTGGCACGTGTGCTCGTGCGGATCGTCCCGCCGAGGGACTCGAACCGACGGGCCATCGCCCGCGAGAACATCCCCGAGCCGCCCTTGGGCACCGGGTACCCGAGGTGCTGGCCGACCATCGAGAGCAGCCAGCCCATGAGCCCCGAGCCCGGGGCGTCCATCGGAATGTCGGAGTGGGCTGCGTTGCCGCCGACCAGCATCTTCGCGTGGACGCCGCGGAAGTGCGTGTCGGCGAGGGCCCGTGCCGGGGAGAGCGCCATCTGCACGAAGGACAGCCCACCCGCGCCGGGCAGCTTCGCCAGCGCACCGAGCCCGCTGCGCACGGGCGGGAACGGCGCCAGCAGCGCCCCCACGACCTGGTCGCCGATCCGCTGCCAGCCCTTGCACAGCTCGAGCCAGGCCTCACCGTCGCCCGGGGTGAGCTCCTCGAGCGCGGCGGCGGTCTGCTCGGGCGTCCGGTGGAGCACCGCCCAGCTGCCGTCCTCGAACGGCGTTCCGGCGACGGCGGGGGCGTGCGACCACTCGAGGCCGAACCTGTCGAGGCCGAGCCCCTGGATCGTCTCCGACGCCACGGACAGCGGGTAGAACGAGCTGAACGTGTCGTGGACGAAGCCTGCCTGCACGCTGCTGTCGCTGTGGACCGCACCGCCGACCTCGGGCTGCGTCTCGAGCACGACCACGTCCCAGCCCGCGTCCGCGAGGAGGTTTGCCGCGACCAGCCCGTTGGGGCCGCTCCCGATCACCACGGCGTCTGTGGAGCTCATGCCCGATGTTCTACCCGCTCGGACCTGGTGCACGCGATGAGCACGTCGCGTCAGTTGGACGACGGGCTCGGCGAGGGCGCGCCCGACGCCATGCTGGCGCACTGCATCAGCGGGCCGAGAAGCTCTTGCTGGGCCTGCTGCTGGTCACCCGAGAGCGAGCCGACCAGCATGCCTCGCACGGCGTCGGCGGTCAGCGCCTTGTCGAAGCAGTCCTTCACCTCGGCCGGCTGGTTCCCCATGGACGCGGTGAGCTGGGCCTGCATGGTCTTCATCACGTCGGTGCAGTTGAACATCGCGTCCACCATCGCCTTGGCGTCCCCCTTCGCCATGTCCGGGGTGTCGACCTTCTCGTTGACCGACCCGTCCTCGTTGAGGAAGCCGTACTTCTTGAGCTTGTCGACCCCGATGTTGTCGACCATGCCGTTGGAGATGCAGTCCGCCTCACCCTTCTTGAGGCTGATCATCTTGTTCTGCTCCTGCTGCTTCATCAGGTAGCCGGAGATTGCGGTCTTGGCCTGCTCGTCCTCGCTGTTGCCGCAGCCGGTGAGGACCAGCATGGCGGCCAGGACGACGGACAGGATCGAGCGCTTCATGGAGGAGCTCCAGGGGATTGAGTTCAGATCCCCGCGAGCATAGCCACCGCCGCAGTTCGCGACGTGGGCGCCCGACCATGCCGGTCCGGTCCGGGGCTATCGTCGCCGCATGGATGTCACCCCAGAACCGGGCGAGCCCGTACCGGGGGCGGGGGAGGTGCGCCAGGAGGACGCCTTCGACGTGCCGGCCATGGCCGCCTGGCTGCGCAAGCAGGACCTGCCCGTCTGGCTGGCGGGCGACTCGGGGGACCTGGCCACGGACCCATGCGTGCGGCAGTTCCGGGGCGGGGCGTCGAACCTCACGTACCTGCTGCGCTACCCCGGGCGCGACCTGATCCTGCGGCGACCGCCGGCCGGGCAGAAGGCGCGCGGGGCCCACGACATGCACCGCGAGTTCACCATCCAGTCCCGGCTGCGTCCGGTCTATCCCCACGTCCCCCGGATGGTCGCCTTCTGCGACGACGAGAGCGTGGTGCGGTCGGAGTTCTACGTGATGGAGCGCGTCGAGGGGACCATCCTCGGCCGCGACCTGCCGCCCGGCCTGGACCCCTCGCCGGAGCAGGTTCGCCGCCTGTGCCTGGGCGTGCTCGACCGGCTCGTGGAGCTGCACTCGGTCGACGCCGAGAAGGCGGGCCTGGGCGACCTCGGCAAGGGGCAGGGGTACGTCGGACGCCAGGTCCTCGGCTGGTCCGAGAGGTTCCGCCGGGCCCGGACCGACGACGTCGGGGACTTCGAGACCGTCATGTCCTGGCTCGAGGAGCACGAGCCCGAGGACGTCGGCTCCTGCGTGGTCCACAACGACTACCGCTTCGACAACGTGGTCCTCGACGAGTCGCTCCGTGTGGCCGCCGTGCTCGACTGGGAGATGGCGACGCTCGGTGACCCGCTGATGGACCTCGGTGGTGCCCTCGCCTACTGGGTGCAGGCCGACGACGACGAGGTCTTCGCCCAGTTCCGGCGCCAGCCCACACACCTGCCCGGGATGCTGACCCGGGACGAGGTCGTCGCCTACTACGCCGACCGGATGGGGCTCGCGGTGACGCCGGAGCAGTGGCGGTTCTACGAGGTCTTCGGGCTGTTCCGGCTGGCCGTGATCGCCCAGCAGATCTACTACCGCTACCACCACGGCCAGACCACGAACGAGGCCTTCGCGATCTTCCTTCCCGCCGTGCGGTACCTCGAGCAGCGCTGCAGGGAGAAGATTCGGTGAGCCAGATCCTCCTGGTCCGGCACGGCCAGGCGTCCTGGGGGAGCGCGGACTACGACGTGCTCTCACCGCTCGGCGAGAAGCAGTCCGCCGTTCTCGGCGAGGCGCTCGCCGCGCGGGGCGTCACACCCGACCTCCTCGTCCGCGGCTCGATGAAGCGGCACCGACAGACCGCGGAGCATGCCGTCGCAGGCGCCGGGTGGGGCCCCGAGGTGGTCGTCGACGAGGGATGGAACGAGTTCGACCACACCCAGGTGTTCTCCATGCACCCGCGGACGTTCGGCGAGGACGAGGAGATGACCCGGGCCGAGTTCCAGGCGTGGTTCGACGGGGCGCTCATCCGCTGGGCCGCGGGCGACTACGACGGGGACTACGACGAGTCCTTCACCGACTTCGGTGCCCGCATCGAGGCCGCCCTCCGCCGTACCTCCGACCGGCTGGGACCCGGCCAGACCGCGGTGGTGTTCACCTCCGGAGGCGCCATCGCGTGGACCGTGATGTCGCTCCTCGGCGGCACGCCGCACATGTGGGCCCAGCTCAACCCGGTGACCGTGAACGCCTCGCTGACCAAGGTGGTCACGGGCCGTCGCGGCATGACGCTGGTCTCGTTCAACGACCACAGCCATCTCGAGAGCGCCGGCGACGGCTTCATCACCTACAGGTAAGGGAACCCATGACCAGGAAGACGATCCTCATCACCGGTGCGAGCTCCGGGCTCGGCGAGGAGATGGCACGCCAGTTCGCCGACCGCGGCTACGACCTCGCCTTGTGCGCGCGCCGCCTCGACAGGCTGAAGGAGCTGAAGGCGGAGCTCGACGGCAAGCACCCCGGCGGGAGGTTCGAGATCCGCGCCCTCGACGTGCTCGACGACGACGCGGTCTTCGAGGTCTTCCGCGCCTTCAAGACCGACTTCGGGACGATCGACCGGGTCATCGTGAACGCCGGACTGGGCAAGGGCGCGCCGCTCGGCACGGGCAAGTACTACGCGAACAAGCAGACCGCGATGACGAACTTCATCGGGGCCCTGGCCCAGACCGAGGCGGCGATGGAGGTCTTCCGCGAGCAGAACGCCGGTCATCTCGTGATGATCTCGTCGCTGTCCGGGTTGCGTGGCATGCCCAAGGCCCTGACGACGTATGCCGCCACGAAGGCAGGGGTCGCCCATCTCGCCGAGGGCCTGCGCATGGAGCTGATGGGCTCGCCCATCGAGGTCACCGTGATCTACCCCGGCTACATCCGCTCGGAGATGAACGCGGGCGCGAAGAGCGCGCCGTTCATGGCCTCGACCGAGGACGGCGTCCGGTCGATCGTGGACGCCGTCGAGAAGCAGAAGGCCGAGGCGTATGTCCCGCCGTGGCCGTGGGTCCCGCTCGGCCACGCGATCAAGCGCCTCCCGTTGTCGGTGGTGCGCAGGGTGCTGGGCTGACCGAGCGGTTCGTCCGTGCTCTGGCCACCGCACCTGCTCTGCAGCATGCTGGAGGCGAGAGCAAACCGGGCCCTCGGGGGTTCCACCGAGTGGAGGAGGTCTGATGAGCGGCAAGATCGTGCACTTCGAGATCCCGTACGACGACGGGGACCGCGCGCGCGAGTTCTACCGGGAGGCGTTCGGCTGGAACCTCCAGGCCTGGGGCGAGGGCGAGGAGGAGTACACCATGGTCATGACCGGGCCCGTCGGGGACCAGGGACCGACCGAGCCCGGCTTCATCAACGGCGGCATGATGCGGCGTGAGGGCCCGTACACCGGTCCGGTCGTCGTGGTCGACGTCGAGAACATCGACGACGCCCTGGCGAACGTCGAGAAGCTCGGCGGCACGATCGTCAGCTCCCGGCAGCCGGTCGGGGAGATGGGCTGGTCGGCGTACTTCAGGGACCCCGAGGGCAACCTCATGGGGCTCTGGCAGACCGCCTGACCCAGGAGCCTCAGCGGAGGTAGCGACGGGCGCCGGCGTACTCGCTGCGGTACGCCGGGGTCGAGGTCGCGATGATCCGGACGCTCTGGCCGGTGCCGGGTGCGTGGATCATCCTGCCGTTCCCGACGTACATCGACACGTGGTGCACGACGCCGTCCCGCGCGTAGAACATCAGGTCTCCGCGACGCGGCGACGAGACACGGGTGCCGTGCTGCGACTGCGGCAGCGCGTCGCGTGGGATCCGGATCCCGTGCACGCGGTAGTCCAGCCAGGTCAGGCCCGAGCAGTCGAGGCCGAAGCCGGAGAGGCCAGCCCACAGGTAGGGCAGTCCCAGGAACGACCTGGCGGTGCGCACGAGGCTCCGTCGCCCGGGCGCGATCGCGGGATCATGACGGTCATGGACCACCACCGCGTCCTTCGCGAGCCGTCGTAGGGCGCCGGTCGGAGTGACCACGCGCACGGAGCCGGCGGAGGTGCCTCGCACGGGCAGCCTGGTGCCGAAGCTGACCCGGAAGAGCCTGCGTCCGTCGACGCGGTCGGTCCGCAGCCACGCCGTACGCGTGACCACCGTGGCGCGACGCTCCGAGACCGCAGGCCTGACCGTGGTCAGCTGGCGCCGCGGGACCCAGCCCGGGTAGCCACGCGGGTCGAGCTGGCTCGGCTGGGAGGGCACGACGACCCTGGCCCAGTCCGGCCTCATCCGGACGACGCGAACCCGGTCCCCGAACAGCGCCTGGGAGTCCGCTCGGTGGTAGAGGCCGCGACGTTCTGTCAGCGACATCGATGAGAGCCAACGCTCGATGTGGACCGGACGGCTCAGGGCCGGGGCGTCCACCGCCCGCGGCGCGTCCGGGCTGCGCCACAACGTGGCAACGGACACGGCCACCCAGGCGTCGCGGCCTGCGCTCAGGGCAGGGGCGGACGTCACGTAGGTCGCCGCCCGGACCACGCCGGAGTGGCTGCTGACCCCGGCTCCGCCGCTGACCGATGGCTCCGCGCCGGCGCAGCCGACGGCGAGGAGGGCGGACGCGAACAACGCGACGCCGCCTCGAAGCGTCCTCGCGGTCGGGTGGGCGCGCTCGGCGTGGCGGGCGTGAGGCCTCATGACATCAGGTTGCGCCCGGCCGAGGTCGTGACGGCAGGGTCCAAAGGACTCCGACACATGACACATCAGGATGCGTGCAGGTTTCTGCAATGCAGGTTCTTGCAGGTGACTTGTCCGTATTGCGCGTTGTGGCCCACGCCGGGCGACTTCTACCGTGGCCCGCCATGCGCCCACACCAGGGGCGCTGCCGTGGCGGCCACGAGCCGCCTCACTACCTGAAGGAGTCCGATGAGTGCTCTGTTCCGACCGACCGCGCGTCGATGGTTGCGCGCCGGCGTCGCCCTCGGCGCCACCGGCGTGGTCCTGCTCGCCGCTCTGCCGGCGGAAGCCGGCGACGACCAGACCAACAACACCTCGAGCAAGCTGCGTGCCGCCGTGACACCTCAGGGTGTCGCCGAGCACCTGAAGGCCCTCGACGCCATCGCATCGGCGAACGGCGGGACGCGCGCTTCCGGCACCCCGGGCTTCACCGCATCGCGGGACTACGTGGTCGGCGTGCTCGAGAAGGCGGGCTACCGCCCGCAGGTCCAGGAGTTCGAGTTCCCGTTCTTCCGCGAGCTCGCTCCGGCCCAGCTCTCACAGCTGTCGCCCCAGGCGAAGACCTACGCGAACCCGGACGACTTCACCGCCATGACCTACTCCGGGTCAGGTACGGCGGAGGGGCAGGTCGTCGCGGTCGACACCGACCTCACCCCGGTCACGACGACCCCCTCGACGAGTGGGTGTGAGGCGTCCGACTTCGACGGCTTCCCCGCAGGCGCCATCGCATTGATCCAGCGGGGCAGCTGCACCTTCGGCACCAAGGCACTCAACGCCGAGCAGCACGGAGCGGTCGGCGTGGTCATCTTCAACAGCGGGGCGCCCGGCGCCACGGGGTCCTTCGCGGGCACGCTCGGTGCTCCCGACGTGACGGTCCCGGTCGTCGGCGCGAGCTTCGCGATGGGCCCCGAGCTCGCCGGGACGACCTCGCGCCTGGTGACCAGCACGGAGTCGGAGTTCCGCACCACGTGGAACGTGACCGCCGAGACGGCGAAGGGCGACCCGAACAACGTCGTGATGGCCGGAGCGCACCTCGACAGCGTCGTACCTGGCCCCGGTATCAACGACAACGGCAGCGGGTCTGCCACGATCCTCGAGGTCGCGGAGCAGATGGCGAAGACGACCCCGATGAACAAGGTCCGCTTCGCGTGGTGGGGAGCCGAGGAGCTGGGGCTCCTCGGGTCGGAGCACTACGTCGACAGCCTGCCGGCGGATGACCTGAAGGCGCTCGCGCTGTACCTGAACTTCGACATGATCGGCTCGCCGAACTACGTCCGGTTCGTGTACGACGGGAACAACTCGCGCTACCCGGTCGGTCCGGGGGCGGCCGAGGGCCCGGCGGGTTCCGGCGCCATCGAGCAGCTCTTCCACAACTACTTCGGCTCTCAGTCGCTGGCCTCGGAGGAGACCCCGTTCAGCGGCCGCAGCGACTACGGTCCCTTCATCGCCGAGGGTGTCCCCGCCGGCGGGCTCTTCACCGGCGCGGAGGGGGTCAAGACCGAAGCGCAGGCCCTCACCTACGGCGGTCAGGCCGGAGTCGCGTACGACGCCTGCTACCACAAGGCGTGCGACGGGATCGGCAACGTCAACATGACGGCGGTCGACGAGATGTCCGACGCGGTCGCCCATGCCGTCCTCACCTACGCCATGAGCACCAAGACGGTGAACGGCAGCATGAAGGGCCACCCGGTCTCCGCACCTGATCAGGAGGAGACCGGATCGCCGACCGGCTCGGGTACCCAGAGCGGCGGTGGCCTGCACGACGACCACGACGAGCTGCTCTCCAGCTGAGCACCGCGCGTCAGGCGTCGAGGAGGGCCGGTCTCTCGCGAGGCCGGCCCTTCTCGGGTCCGGGGTCCGTCAGGCCCTCCGACGCGGCCGCGACTCTCACGTCGAGCGCCAGTTCGCGGCGCCGACGACGATCAGCCGCAGCTGCTTCTCCGCCGTCCGCACGATCTCCCGCTCGACCTCCGGCCGCTCCGGGGGTGCGTCGAGGATGTCCTCCGCGGTCGCGACCATCGCGTTGACGATGAGGTTGGCCATCACCCGCAGGTCCTCGGCGGTCCAGGTGTCGAGGTGCGGGAGCCGAGCGAGGTCGGTGGCGAGCTCGCGCTCGAACAGCTCGAGCTCGTGCCGGATGGCCCGGCGTACGACGGGCACGCCCCCGAAGCGCTCCCGGGCGATGAAGCGGTAGTACGTCCGGTCGGAGTGCACGTGCTGCACCAGGATCGCCACCGAGCTGCGGATCACCCCGCTGAGCTCCGGGTTGCCCCGGCGGGTCTCGCGGATCATGTCGCGGAGGCTCGCGAACGAGCGGTCCACCAACGCGAGCCCGAGCTCGTCGACGGACGAGAAGTGGCGGTAGAACGCGGTCGGGACGATCCCCACGGCCTTCGTCAGCTGCCGGAGGGACAGGGCGGCCAGCCCCTCCTCGGCCACGAGCTCCAGGGCCGCGTCCAAGATCGCCTGCCGGGTCCGCTCCTTCCGCTGCTGGCGCGTCTCGGCCGCTGTGCTCTCCACGCGCCTCATGTTACCGGCGGGCAACAGGTCAGTGAACGGATGCTCACTCACGTGGGGCAGGTCACGGCGCGTGTGGCTTGACCCGACCGGGAGGCATCCGCCAGAGTTTCAGTGTACGGATGTTCACTGAAAGGCGGTGAGAGCATGAGTCTCTCCCTGAGCATCTCCACCCGCGCCCCTCGGGTGAGCCGGAAGTCGGCCCCGCTCGGCGCGTTCACCACTCGGCTGCTGCGCTCCCGCGCCGTCGCCGCCCTTGCCTCTCCTCACCCCGTCGACCGCTACCTCGAGCTGGTCGACCCCATGTGGGCAGTCGAGGAGGTCCGGGCCCAGGTCGTCCGCGTCCAGCGCGAGACCGACGGACCCGAGCCGGTCACCACGCTGACCCTCCGACCCACGAGCACCTGGCGCGGCTTCCGCGCGGGCCAGTTCGTCCAGGTCGGCGTCGAGGTCGACGGCGCCCGACGTACCCGGTGCTTCTCGATCAGCTCCGCCGAGTCCGGCCCGGACGAGCCGTTCACGATCACGGTCAGGCCGCATGCCGACGGGCTGGTGTCGCGGCACCTCGCGACGCAGGCCCAGCCCGGTCTCGTGCTGCACCTGTCCCAGGCCGAGGGGGCGTTCACGCTTCCCGATGAGCTTCCCGACCGGCTGCTGATGATCTCCGGCGGGTCGGGCATCACGCCCGTGATGTCGATGCTGCGCACCCTCGCCGAACGTGGGTACGACGGCCGGATCACCTTCGTCCACTACGCGCGCGACCCGGAGAGCACGATCTTCCGCGACGAGCTCCGGGTGCTCGCCCGGCGCGAGAACGTCGACCTGACCGTCGTACACACCCGCCGTGGTGGCGCGCGCTTCACACCTGCCGAGCTCGCCCGGGTCGCGCCCGACCACCTCGCCACGGCGACCTTCGCCTGTGGCCCGGCGGGGCTGATCGAGAGCGTCCGCGAGGTGTACGGCGACAGCGACCTGTTGCGGGTCGAGTACTTCAAGACCTCGACCATCGCGCCCGACCCTGACAACGCCGAAGGCTCCGTGAGCTTCCTGCGCTCGGGCCGCAGCGGCGAGAACACCGGCGCCACCCTGCTCGAGCAGGCCGAGGCACTCGGGCTCACCCCGGAGTACGGATGCCGCATGGGCATCTGCTTCTCCTGCACCTCCCGCAAGGCCGAAGGAACCGTCCGCAACGTCGTCACCGGCTCCACCTCGAGCCTCCCCGACGAGGACATCCAGGTCTGCGTCAGCCAACCCGTCGGCGACTGCGTCGTCGACCTCTGATCGAAGGGACACCACCCATGTCCGACCACAAGACCCTGACCCCCGACCAGCTCGAGGCGTTCGGTGCCGAGATGGACGCCATCCGCCAGCGCGTGATCAGCGAGCTCGGCGAGGAGGACGCGACGTACATCCGCGACGTCGTGAAGGCGCAGCGCGCTTTCGAGGTCGCCGGCCGTGCGCTGTTCTACCTCCCGCCGGCCTGGCCGCTCGCCGTCGCCGCGCTCAGCGTGTCGAAGATCCTCGACAACATGGAGATCGGCCACAACGTCATGCACGGCCAGTACGACTGGATGGGCGACCCCGCGCTGAACTCCAAGATGTTCGAGTGGGACACCGTCTGCCCCAGCGAGCAGTGGAAGTACTCCCACAACTACATCCACCACACCTTCACGAACATTCTCGGGAAGGACCGCGACATCGGCTACGGCATCCTCCGGATGGACGAGGACCAGAAGTGGCGGCCCTACTACCTCGGCAACCCGCTCTACGCCTTCCTGCTGATGATCTTCTTCGAGTGGGGCGTGCTCCTGCACGACCTCGAGATCGAGCGGATCGCCGCGGGCGAGCGCACCTGGGCCGACACCAAGCACCTGCACCGGGGCATGATCCGCAAGGTGAGGAACCAGACCCTGAAGGACTACGCCCTCTTCCCGGCCCTCACCGGTCCGCTCTTCGTCCCGACGATCGTCGGCAACGCGACGGCCAACCTGGTCCGCAACATCTGGACCTTCGGCATCATCTTCTGCGGACACTTCCCGGCCGGTGTGGCCACGTTCTCGGAGGAGGAGACCGAGGACGAGACCCGCGGGCACTGGTACTTCCGCCAGCTCCTCGGCTCGGCGAACATCACCGGCAGCAGGCTGTTCCACATCATGACCGGGAACCTCTCGCACCAGATCGAGCACCACCTGTTCCCGGACATCCCGGCAAGGCGCTACCCGCAGATCGCCGAGGAGGTCAGGGAGATCTGCGAGAGGTACGGCCTCGACTACAACACCGGTCCGCTCAGCAGGCAGCTCGGCAGTGTGGCCCGGAAGATCTGCCGGTTCGCCCTGCCGGACCGTCTCGTGCGGCGGCTGCCCACGCCTCCGGGCCTCGGCCGGCTGCCGTTCGCCGGCAGGTCTCAGGATCCGTCCCCCGCAGCCGCGACGGACCAGGCTGCCTGACACTGGGACCCATGAGCCCGAGGGACAACATCAGCAAGGCGGAGATCCGCAAGGACGCGTTGCAGGACACCGTCGAGGCAACAGCCACCGCGGTGGGCGCGGTCACCACGATCGTGACCACCGCGGTGCGCGACATCGCCCGGGCCGTCGGCGGGTTCGCCACAGAGGTCTTCGAGATCCGCGAGTCGGCCCGCCGGGCTGCTGCGGACGCCGACCCCTCGGAGCCTCCCGCCGACTGAGCGCCACGGACTGGCGCGCGATCTGAAGCAAGTTGCACCGCCGAGGGCGGTCTGCAGAGCCAGCTCGCTTCACACCGGCGCGGTCCCCGGGCTTTCAGGCGCCGAAGGTCATCCGGACGTCGCCGAGGCGGAAGGACGCGACCGGCCGGCGCCCCTGCAGCCACGCGAGGGGGCCGTCGGAACCGAAGTCCCAACGGCCCCGTGCGAGCATGTTGCAGGACGTGCCCGAGACCTGGGTGAGCACCGTCGACCCGTCGTCCTCCCGGTCCTGCAGGAGCGTGAACCGGAACGGCGTGCGCAGGCACGGCACCCTCGCCTCGGTGAACCGGGCGGCGGCGAGCGGGGAGCCGTTGATGTTCGCGTCGCAGGAGGTGCGGGCGACCGGGGAGGGGCCGCGTCGGTCGAGGTGGAACTCGGCCAGGCTCTTGGGGAGGGCCCACAGCGACCGGCCGGCATCGCGGGACGGCTCGGAGTCCACCCAGATGTCCGTGACGTGGACCCTCGGCATCGCGCCGTCGCGGACCAGCCGGGCCAGGAGCAGCTCGCGGTAGGTCAGCACGCTGCCCTCGACGTAGTCGACGAACGCAGCTCCGTACAGGCCGGGGGGTCGCTCCGGCGTACCCGTGCGGACAGGAAAGAGCGACAGCCACATGTGGCCCAGCATCGACCAGGGCGGAGAGGGAAACGGCACCCGAGAACCATAGACCGACCCCGTGGCGTCGTATGGCACTCTGTTAGACCTCTCCACTTGCGGAAGGCCTTCCCCATGACCGAACGGGTTTGCATCATCGGTGCCGGATCGTCGGGCATCGCGGCGGCACAGGTGCTCCAGGCCCGGGGGATCGACTTCGACTGCTTCGAGATGGGCAGCGAGGTCGGCGGCAACTGGCGGTACGGCAACGACAACGGCATGTCGTCGGCGTACCTGTCGCTGCACATCAACACATCCCGGCAGCTCATGGAGTACCGCACCTACCCGATGCCGGAGGATCTCCCGGACTACCCGAACCACTGGCAGATCGCGAAGTACTTCGACGACTACGTCGACCACTTCGGCTTCCGCGACAAGATCACCTTCGGCACCGAGGTGGTCAAGGTCGAGCCGGTGATGCCGACCACCGCCGAGGCCGGCGGAGCCCACGGCGCACGCGGTCGGTACGCCGTCACCATCCGGGCACGCGACGAGGGCGGCCGCCCGGGAGAGCCCGAGGTCCGGCACTACGAGTACGTCGTCGTCGCGAACGGCCACCACTGGGACCCCCGCTGGCCCGAGCCCTCCTTCCCGGGCTCGGAGACGTTCCCGGGCAGGCAGATCCACGCGCACTACTACAAGACCCCTGACATCCTCGAGGGCAGGCGGGTGCTGGTGCTCGGCATCGGCAACTCCGCGACCGACATCGCGGTCGAGTCGTCGCGGGTGGCCACGGAGACCTACCTCGCGATGAGGCGCGGGGCGCACATCGTGCCGAAGTACCTCATGGGCGTGCCCACCGACCACCTCACCGACTCGGTGATCGCGCGGATGCCGCTGAAGGTGCAGCAGCTCTCGATGGCGGCGATGCTGCGCCTGTACCAGGGCAAGGTCACCGACTACGGCCTTCCCCAGCCCGACCACGCCGTCCTCCACGCGCACCCGACCGTGAGCGACGACCTGCTGACACGCCTGGGCCACGGCGACATCGTGGTCAAGCCCAACGTCGACCGGTTCGAGGGCTCGAAGGTCTTCTTCGTGGACGGTTCCGCGGCCGAGGTCGACGTGGTCGTGTACTGCACCGGCTACAAGGTGACCTTCCCGTTCCTGGACGAGACCGTCGTGAAGGCGGACGACAACCACATCGACCTGTACCGACGCGTCGTCGACCCGGAGCACCCCGGCCTCTTCTTCGTCGGCCTGGTCCAGCCGCTCGGCGCGATCATGCCGCTCGCCGAGGCCCAGGCGGAGTGGGTCGGCGACCTGGTCAGCGGTGTGGGCGAGCTGCCGTCGTACGACGAGATGCGCGCGCAGATCGCCGAGTACGACGAGCAGATCCGGAGGCGCTACGTCGCCTCGAAGCGGCACACCATCCAGGTGGACTTCCACAAGTACCTCGCGGAGATCCAGCGGGAGCGTCGCGCGTCACGGGCCCGGGCGCTGGGGCGGCCGACGACCCGGGTGGAGCAGGTGCGCCAAGGGGTTCGCGGGCTCGCTGCCGCGGCGCGGGCCCGCAGGTCCTGAGCCGGGCGACGGCTTCTCCCTTGCCGGCCCCAAGCCGAGTAGGCCGAGCGGGGTAGGCCGAGGAGACGACTCATCTGGAGATGTGGAGGAAGACGGGGGACCCGGTGATCGGGACCTCGTCGTGCGTGGTGGCCAAGGGATGTCCCGTCACGTCAAAGGCCTGGACATCTCGGGATGTCGCTGCAAGGGCGGACAGAGGAAAGGCTGTCTTCGAGTCGGGGTAGTTCCAGACGACGTCGCATTCGCCACTCTTGCCCACGAAGCTCGAGATTCTGGTGATGCCCCGTGTCCGTTCCCCCGCGGGATTCTTGCTGCCCACGCAGTCAGATGTTGCCTGGTAGGCGAAGTAGCCGGGCTTGGGCTTGCCGTCTTGGTACTTCAGGCCGAAATGGCACTCGACGTCGGACGGTGTCGAGCAGCTGTCCTCGTACTCGTACCAGAAGATCTTCTCCACGCCGTGGTTCAGCGCGGTCGCGTAGACCTTGGTCAGGTAGTCGGCCTGTTCCTGAGGAGATATCCCGGACACCAGGCTTGAACCGGAGTACAGCTGGACGCCGGCGTCGTTGGTGGGCGCGCCGACCTCGGTGAACCAGACAGGGAGGTTCTTGCTGTAGGTGGCCTCGAGTCTCCTGACTTTCGCCAGGAGGGGATCGAGCCACACGTCCGGCGTCTTGAAGTCCGGCCAGGCGTAAGGGTGGATCGAGATGATGTCCACATAGTCCGAGGCATCACTCTTCAAGAAGGTCTCGAGAGTCTTCCCGGTGTCGTCCGCGATCTGGTAGGCCAGCTTGATTCGAGGGTTGATGGAATCCTTGACCTCTCTGACGGCAGCCAGCTTCTGAGCGGTCCTCGGAAGACTCGCCTCCCACCCGGACCGGAGATTCTCTTCGAGTCCCATCTCCCACACCGGAATCTCGGGGTAGGCCAGAAAGAGC
>DASVBF010000364.1:0-2088 GCA_036375975.1 Nocardioidaceae bacterium
CGGGCCACGTCGCCGATCGTCAGCCGGTCCACCACCTGGGGCAGGGCCGTCGTACTCATCGCTCCACCTCCGTCGGCTCACGGTCCGACTCGATGTCGGTGTTTCGTGTCGCGCGCAGGCTCATGGCGACCGACACCGTGAGGAGGGTGGCGATCACGGCGAGAGAAAGGCCGATGGGCACCTTGTAGACGTCGAGCAGGAGCATCTTGACCCCGACGAAGACCAAGATCGCGGAGAGCCCGAGCTTGAGGTAGACGAAGCGGTGCATGAGGTCCGCCAGCAGGAAGTACATCGCGCGCAGCCCCAGGATCGCGAAGGCGTTGCTGGTGAAGACCAGGAACGGCTCCTGGGTGACCGCGAAGATCGCGGGGATGGAGTCGACGGCGAAGATGATGTCGGAGGTCTCCACCATGATCAGCACCACGAACAGCGGCGTCGCGACCCACTTGCCGGCCTTCCTCACCCAGAACTTCTGGCCGTGGTACTCGTCCGTGGTGGGCACGAACCGCCGCACCAGTCTCAGCACCGGGTTCCGGCCGGGGTCGGACTCCTCGTTGCGGTGGCGGAACATCCGCCATCCAGTGATGACGAGGAAGGCCCCGAAGACGTAGAGGATCCAGTGGAACCTGTCGAGCAGGGTTGCCCCTCCCGCGATGAAGATCGCCCGGAAGACCAGCGCTCCCAGCACGCCGTAGAACAGCACCCGGTGCTGGTACTGCCTCGGCACGGCGAAGTAGCTGAAGATCAGCGCGAAGACGAACACGTTGTCGACGGCGAGGCTCTTCTCGATCAGGTATCCCGCGAAGTACTCGCCACCGGCCTGCGAACCGTACACGCTCCACACCACGACCCCGAAGCCGAGACCGAGGCTGATCCAGATCGCGCTCCAAACGGCTGCTTCGCGCACCGAGACGACGTGCTCACGGCGGTGGGCGACGAGGTCGACGGCCAACATGGCCAGGATCACCGCCAGGACGGCGGCCCAGCCCCACACGGGTACGTCCATGACACTCCTCCGGTTCCTCCTGCTCGCGCAGGGGCCAATCCGGAGGTCTCGCCCGGCCGGCCGATCGGTGGCCCGCCTCGCCGGACCCGGATGGCCGGGACGTACTGACGACGAGGCGACGGGGGGCTACTCCCCTCACATACGAATCTAGATTCCGGTATTACTCAACGCTTTTCAAGCTGGTCGATACCACCGACGAGACGTCATCCCGGTGCGGCGGTGACGACGAGGTTCTGCTGATAGCCGCCCGCGTCGGCGTCGTAGGCGCCGCCGCAGGTGATCACGTGCAGTCGCTCCGGGCCCTGCCTGCCGAACAGCCGGTCAGGGAGGCCCTGGCGGTCGAAACGCTCAACGCCGACAACCGTGTACGTCGACGTCGCCCCGTTCGACAACGTCACCTCGATCGCGTCGCCGACCTCGGCGTCTCGCAGGCGCACGAGCGGACCCAGGCCGAAACGCTTCGAGTCCAGGTGTCCGGCGATGACGACGGACCCCCCGCGCTCCGCACCCGGCGCGGAACCGAACCGGTACCAGCCCATGACGCGAGGGTCCGCCGGGAGCCGCATCTGCCCGTCGGCGGCGACGCCCACGGCCCGCACCGGGGAGTCGATGCCGACCGAGGCCAGGGCGACTCGCACCGGCCGGGACACCTCTGCCGCCTGAACTGCAGCCGGCTCCGCGTCGCTGCGCCCGATCTGGGAGGGGTCGCTCCGGGGCTCGGGCGACGAGCTTGCGGCAGCCGCGGGTGGCCCCGGCTCGCTCTCTTGGACAGGGGTACCAGGAGCGAGTCGAGACCACACCACCAACAGGCTGACGACGAGTCCGACCAGGGCCACCAGGGCCACCACTGCTGCCGATCGCGTCGTCCTCATATCGCTGTGCCGTTCTCAGCCGACAGTCAGCGACGCGTGCGAGCAGGGACGAGCTGCCGACCGGCGAAGGCCAGCGCCAGCGCCGACATCGCGCCGAGACCCAGCGCCCACGCGGGGACGCCTTCGGACTCCGGCGCCAGTCCCGCCTCACCGCCGGGCACGCCGGCCGGAGCCGAGTGCAGGCCGTCGATCGTCTGGACGGCCAGCTTG
>DASVBF010000373.1:0-8264 GCA_036375975.1 Nocardioidaceae bacterium
GACCGCCCGGACAGGGGACCTTGGACCTCTAAAACCGACACACCTGTTGATGTTGCTCACAATCGGAGGCCATGCAGACACGCTTGCTCTAGTTTTCACAGGGTGAAGATCGCGGTAGCGAAGGAAGTGCGTGAAGGCGAGAGCCGCGTCGCGATGGTGCCGGACCTGGTCGGGAAGCTGACCGGGCTCGGTTACGAGGTCGCGGTGGAACCTGGCGCAGGAGTCGAGGCGCTGGCCTCGGACGAGGACTACGAGCACGCAGGTGCGGTGGTCTCTCCCGATGCGCTGGAGGGAGCGGACCTTGTCGTCTCCGTCCAGCCCCTGGAGCCCTCGGTGATCCGAAGACTCCCGGCAGGGACGGCGACCATGTCCTTCCTGCCGACGGCTCAGTCGCTCTCCCTGGTCGCGGACCTCCGTGACTGCGGCGTCACCTCGTTCGCGCTGGAGCTGGTGCCCCGGATCTCCCGGGCCCAGTCGATGGACGCGCTCTCGTCGCAGGCGCTCGTCGCGGGGTACCGGTGCGCGGTGGTCGCAGCCGGCCTGCTCCGCCGGTTCTTCCCCCTCAACATGACCGCGGCCGGAACGGTCCCTCCGGCCGAGGTCGTGGTGCTCGGCGCCGGTGTGGCGGGTCTCCAGGCCATCGCCACCTGCAAGCGTCTCGGCGCCGTCGTGAAGGCGTACGACGTCCGCGCGGCAGCTGCTGAGGAGATCCGGTCGATGGGCGCGCAGTCCATCGACCTGGACCTCGAGACCCTCGAGGGCGCCGGCGGCTACGCGCGTGAGATGACCGAGGACCGCGCCGCCCGCCAGCGCGAGCTGCTGACGCCGTACATCGCCAACGCCGACGCCCTGATCACGACCGCGGCGGTGCCTGGTCGGCAGGCTCCGCTGCTCGTGACCCGGGACATGGTGGAGCAGATGCGGCCGGGGTCGGTCGTCGTCGACCTCGCGGCCGAGACCGGCGGCAACGTCGAGGGCTCGGTCCCCGGCCAGGTGGTCCGCCTGGGGAACGCCCAGGTGTGGGGCGGCGCCAACGTGCCCTCCCAGATGCCCGGGCCGGCCTCGAAGCTGTACGCACAGAACATCGTCAACCTCGTCACCCTGATGACCCGCGAGGAGGCCTTCGCGCCGGACTTCGAGGACGAGATCGTCGCGGGCTCCTGCGTGACCCGCGACGGGCAGGTGTGGCACGAACCCACCCGCGACCTCCTGGAAGGAGCTACCCGGTGAACGAGGCGGTTGTCTGGCTGACGATCTTCGTCCTCAGCGTCTTCGTCGGCATCGAGGTGATCTCCAAGGTCTCCTCGACCCTGCACACGCCGCTGATGTCGGGCGCGAACGCCATCCACGGCATCATCCTGCTCGGCGCCATCCTGGTGACCGGCTACGCGAACACCACCCTCGAGCTCGTCGTCGGGCTCATCGCGGTCGTGCTCGCCACCTTGAACATGGTCGGCGGTTTCGTCGTCACCGACCGGATGCTGCAGATGTTCACGCGCAAGAAGCCCAAGGCCGTGAAGGCTGACCAGAACGGAGCGGGCGTATGACCGGCACCCCGGTATGGGCGCAGCTGGTCTACCTCGCCGCTGCCGTCCTGTTCATCCTGGCCCTCAAGGGCCTGTCCTCCCCGAAGCATGCCCGCGCGGGCAACCTCGCGGGTGCGGTGGGAGCGGTCGCCGCCGTCACGGTGGTGTTCTTCTACGGCGAGCTCGACCACGTCGTATGGATCCTGGTCGCGGTCGCGATCGGCTCGGTGGCCGGTGCGGTCGGGGCCCGGCGGGTGCAGATGACCCAGATGCCCCAGCTGGTCGCGCTCTTCAACGGTGTCGGCGGTGGCGCTGCGGCGCTCGTCGCCCTGCTCGAGCTGGGCAACATCACCGCCGCCGGTGAGGATCCGGCCGCATTCACCCTGGTCGCAACCGCGTTCACCATCGTGATCGGTTCGGTGACCTTCTCCGGCTCGTGCGTCACGTTCGCGAAGCTGCAGGAGCTGATGACCTCCCGGCCGGTGGTCTTCCCGGGCCTGCCGGTCGTGTTCGGCCTCGGCGTCGTCGCCGCCGTGGTGCTCTCGGTGATGACCGTGCTGGACCCGCTGGTCTGGATCGGCATCGTGTTGTCGCTGCTCGGTCTGCTGGTCGGCGTACTCCTCGTGCTGCCCGTCGGCGGCGCAGACGTGCCGATCGTGATCAGCCTCCTGAACGCCGGCACCGGTCTGGCCGTGGCGGCGAGCGGCTACATCCTCCAGAACACCGTGCTGCTGGTCGGCGGCACGCTGGTGGGCGCCTCCGGTACCTTCCTGACCATGCTCATGGCCGCTGCCATGGGACGCAGCGTCACGAACATCCTGTTCGGCGCGCTGAAGGGTGGCTCCACGCTGGGCGCCGGCGAGGCGTCGGACCGCCCCGTCCGCTCGGGCGGCCCCGAGGACATCGCGATCCTCCTCGGCTACGCGGAGAAGGTCATCATCGTCCCCGGCTACGGCCTGGCCGTTGCGCAGGCGCAGCACACCCTGCGCGAGCTGGTGGACGTGCTGGGTGACCGCGGTGTGCACGTCGACTACGCGATCCACCCGGTCGCGGGACGCATGCCGGGTCACATGAACGTGCTGCTCGCCGAGGCCCAGGTGCCGTACGAGCAGCTCAAGGAGATGGATGACATCAACTCCGAGTTCAAGCAGACCGACGTGGTCCTCGTCGTCGGCGCGAACGACGTGGTGAACCCCGCTGCGAAGACGACGCCCGGCGCGCCGATCTACGGCATGCCGATCCTCAACGCCGACGAGGCGCACCAGATCGTGTTCATGAAGCGGTCCATGCGCCCGGGCTTCGCCGGCATCGAGAACGAGCTCCTCTTCGACCCGAAGACCACGCTCTTCTTCGGTGACGCGAAGGACTCGCTCAGCAAGCTCCTCAGCGCGGTGAAGAGCCTGTGAGATCTGCGTCATAGTGGTGTAAATCGCGGTTACAGCGGACCCTCCCCTCCCGGTAGACTCCGGAGCCGGGGAGGGTCTGCCAATTCACCGTGGATGACTGGAGGTCATAGCCATGGGCAAGTACGACGCACCCGAACCGCCCGAGGAGACTAAGTCCAAGGGCGTCGGGTACGCGGTTCTCGGCGTTCTCGTCGTGACCCTGATGATCCTGATCGCAACCGGAGTGGTGCCGATCTTCAACTTCTGACAACGACAACGAGCCGCCCGTCCCATGAGGAGCGGGCGGCTCGTTGTCGTCGTGCTAGGGGATCTCCCGTGCGGGGCTCCCCGGCCGCGGACGGAGCTTCCGGAGAGTCAGTCGACCAGGCCGTAGAGCCGGTCGCCGGCGTCACCGAGCCCCGGGACGATGTAGCCGTGCTCGTTGAGCCGCTCATCCATCCCGGCCGTCACGATGCTGACGGGTACGTCGACCCCGTCGAGCTCCTTCTCCAGCCGCTCGCAGCCCTCCGGAGCCGAGAGCAGGCAGATGGCCGTGATGTGGTCCGCGCCCCGATCCACGAGGAACTTGATCGCCGCGGCCAGGGTGCCTCCGGTCGCGAGCATCGGGTCGAGGACGTAGCACTGGCGCCCGGACAGGTCGTCGGGCAGCCGCTCGGCGTACGTCGACGCCTCGAGCGTCTCCTCGTTGCGCACCATGCCGAGGAACCCGACCTCCGCCGTGGGCAGCAGCCGCATCATGCCGTCGAGCATGCCGAGACCGGCCCTCAGGATCGGTACGACGAGCGGCTTGGGGTGGGCCAGGCGCGTCCCCTGGGCCTCGGCGACGGGGGTCCGCACCGTGACCGCTTCGACCCGCACGTCTCGGGTCGCCTCGTAGGCGAGGAGCGTGACGAGCTCGTCGGCCAGCCTGCGGAAGGTCGGTGAGTCGGTGCGTTCGTCGCGCAGGGTCGTGAGCTTGTGAGCGACGAGTGGATGGTCTGCCACGTGGATCCGCATGCCAGAGAACCTAGGACATGACAACCGGCTAGTGCCACGCGGGATGATCTGCAACCATCGAGGTTGCGACTCGTCCAGGGAGGCTGTGCATGTCAGACCAGTCCGAAGCTTTCGCCGAGGGCATCGACTTCGCCGTTGTCGCCTACCGCGAGGAGGGCCAGTGGCAGGTCGAGCAGATCGTCCTTGACCAGATCGAGGACATCGACTCCCTGGCCAATGAGCTGCGTCGCTGGCCAGGTGACGGCGGCGCGCTCGGCATGGTCTCCGTCGACGAGGACTTCTTCCTGCTCGTGAGGGTGGCGGGTGCCACCTCGAAGGTCCTGCTGTCCGACATCACCGCGGCCACCGACTGGCCGATCGCGCGCTCCGCCGTCGAGTTCCTGGACCTCCCGCTGCCCGAGGACGAGGACGACCAGGTGCCCGCCGGCGACATCGACATCCTGACCGACCTCGGCATGGGCGCGATGGACATGAGCGCGCTCCTCGACGACTACGACCTGTACCCGGACGAGATGCTCGGCGACATCGCCTCGCGGATCGGCTTCGGTGCCCAGTTCGACGAGGTTGTCGGAGTCCCCGCCTCCTGATGGTCGGGTACGACGCATGGGTCGACCCGATGCGGGCGGCCCTCGCCGAGGCCCGCTCAGCACCTGACACAGGCGACGTCCCCATCGGCGCCGTCGTCCTCGACCCGGACGGCAGGGTGGTCGGGCGCGGCCGCAACGAGCGCGAGGCCGTGGGCGACCCCACCGCTCATGCCGAGGTGCTCGCCCTGCGTGCGGCGGCGGCCGCCCGAGGCGAGTGGCGGCTCGAGGGCTGCACGCTCGTGGTCACGCTCGAGCCCTGCACGATGTGCGCCGGCGCGGCCGTCCTGTCTCGCGTCGCGCGGGTGGTCTTCGGCGCGTACGACGACAAGGCCGGTGCCGTGGGCTCGCTCTGGGACGTGGTCCGTGACCGCCGGCTCAACCATCGCCCCGAGGTGATCTCCGGCGTCCTCGCCGACGAGTGCACCCTGATGCTGCAGGAGTTCTTCGCGAGCCACCGTGTCAGGGAGTGAGCCGTCCAGGACGGGCCCGAGGTCCGATTTCAGAGGGACCGAGGAGGTCTAGTACCCTCTTCGGCGGTGGCGTGTCCGAGCGGCCTAAGGAGAACGCCTCGAAAGCGTTTGTGGGTGCAAGCCCACCGAGGGTTCAAATCCCTCCGCCACCGCCAGCCAGCAGGTGCTGACCGATGGTCGGCCAGGGAGCCGACCGATGGTCACTGGCACCGACGCGCAAGGCCCCGTCGGCACCCGATGAGGGTGCCGACGGGGCCTTCGCGCGTCCGAGGCGGGGTCTGGCCGGCTGCCCATCGGGCCGGGGCATAGGGGTCGAAGTCCCCTGTCGCGCCGGACGGGCGGGGGGCAGGCTCGGCAGTAGGGCGAGCCGAGGAACACGGTCCGCCGCGGTCGGCTCGGTGATGGCAGTTCCATGTCTTGGCGTGCTCGCCTGACCTCAGCGCCGATGAATGGAGTAGACCCATGAGCACTCCGACGAGGACAACAGCCGGCAGGCAGTCCCGAGACACCCAGGTCGACGTCAAGCTCGTGCTGAGCGCGCTCTGGATCACGATGCTGTGCGTATTCGCCTACGTCGACATCTTCGGGTTCCACCGCGCCGATGTGCTGAGGACTGCCCTCGACGGAAGGGTGGCGACCACGGGTCAACGGATCAGGGTCGTCGGATGGATGAGGCCGTGGGCCTGACGGTCACGCCCACGATGCGAAGTCGCGAGCTGCGGCTGACTTGGAGTCTGCTCGCCAGGCGGCTGGTCGTCGTCTTGAACGGGACACCACGATGAGCGCCGCCGAGGCGGCCAGGGTCGGCACCGGGTTCGCCTTCGTCGTGATGCCGCTCGTCTTCGTCTTCGCGTTCGCGACCCATCCTGGTCTGCTCCATCCGCGGCTTCTGCGCCCCGAGCAGCTGATCGACCGGGCGCGAGGGAGGCGTCTGCTGCATGCCGGCCACGGTCTGGTGACCATCAACACTGCATTGATGATCGTCGTCGCACTGCACCTCGGGGGTATCGTGACGCGCCACGGCGCCGGCTGGGCAGGCCTGCTCGGCACACTGCTGGCCGTGCTCGGCACCGTGTCGCTTGCGGCCGACAAGGGCGCTCTGTGCCTGACGATGAGCGCTCTCGACGGACTCAGCGATGACGAGTTCACGGCTGCGAGACCCGCCTTGTCCGCGATCTTCGCGAAGAAGGGCTGGTTGTGGCTGCTGTGGGGCATCCTCCTTGTCCCGATCGGATTCGCTGTTCTCGCCATAGCGGCCCTCGCCTCCGGAGCAACCTCCGCCTGGGTGGCCGTTCCCCTGCTTGTCGGGGTGCTGCTCATCGGAACCCCTGACGGTGCCGAGATCGTCAACCTCGCTGCGGCCGTGACCATGGCCGCGGGCCTGGTGCCGTTCGGTCTGGCGATGATCTTCCAGTAGTCGACCGTCGCACCCCGCTCACGTCCTCAATCAGCGTGGTGCCGTCCGCTCGGGTCCACGGAGGCCGGTCCAAGCCGGACGGGTCGCTTCGTCTAGCCCGACGCAGCGTGGGTACGTAGCTTGCGCCACGTGTCCAGGCTCCGGAGGTGCCGATGACCGGTTCGACTGCCAACGCCGCTGTGCAGCGGGTCCCATCCGGCACAGCGGACCTCGGGGCGTCGATGCGGCGCCTCGCCTCGGCCACGGTCGGGTACGCCGAAGCCAGGCGGGACTCCTGGATCGACCAGGTCAAGGGCGCCACAGAACCGGCCGGTGTGACCGATCGAGCAGTCACCGAGGGGCTCAAGGCAGGGGTCACCGGCGGCAACCCCGTCTCAGCGGCAGTACGGGGCGCATGGGCCGCCGCGGACGCGAAGACCAAGGTCGCGATCGTCGCCATCCTGCTCCTGGTCGCCGTGCTTTCCCCGGTGCTCCTGCTTCTGCTTCTGCTCGGCATCCTGGTGACAGTGCTGGTGCTGAAGGCTCGCCGCGCACCTGTGTGAGCAGCGCCTGCAACCAGGTTTCTGCGTGTTGAGCCCGTCCTTCGGGGGGGTGCGGACCCTCCTGAAGGCGGAGCCTGCAGCGGTATTGGTCGCATGGACGGCTGGTGCAGCCCGCGTAGGCTGGTTTCGTGAAGCGAGTCGTGGTCGACCGCTTCGGCGGACCCGAGGTGCTGCAGGTGGTGGAGGTCGAGGATCCCCACCCGGGTTGGGGCGAGGTCAGGGTCAGGGTCCTGGACTCGGGTGTGTCGTTCACCGATGCGCTGATCCGGGCCGGCACGTATCTCGGCGGGCCGAAACCGCCGTTCACCCCTGGGTATGAGCTCGTCGGCGTCGTCGACGAGCTGGGCCCGGGGTGCACGAGGTTGCGAGTGGGGGACCGGGTCGGTGCACTGACGGTGTGGGGGGCCAACGCGGAGCGCGTCTGCGTGCCGGAGAGGTACGCCGTCGAGGTGCCCGAGGACCTCGACCCGGCGGAGGTGGTGAGCCTGGTCTTCCCGTACATGACGGCGTACCAGATGCTTCACCGCGCTGCGAGGGTGCAGTCCGGCGAGTCGGTGCTGGTCCACGGTGCGGCCGGCAGGGTGGGCAGCGCGGTCCTCGAGCTGGGAAAGCTGGCCGGGCTTCGGCTGTACGGGACCGCCTCGGCTCGCGACCTTGCCACGGTGGAGCGGCTCGGCGCAGTGCCGATCGACTACCGCAACGAGGACTTCGTGGCGCGGGTGCGTGAGCTGACCGGTGTGGGCGTGGACGTCGTGATCGACGGGATCGGGGGCGCGGTGGCACTGCGCTCCTTCCGGGCGCTGCGGCGTGGGAATCCTGTCCGGGGAGATCCCGGCGGGAGGCTCATCACGATGGGGAACTACTCGACCCTCGCGCAGGGCCGCAAGAGCTGGCGTGGGTGGATGGAGTGGTACCCGGCGACTGCGGCCGTCGTGGTGTGGGGGATGCTCTCGCCGTTCCGGCGGGTGCTCGGCTTCCGGGTCCAGAAGCTGCGGATCGACCACCAGGACTGGTTCCGGGAGGATTTCGGCGTGCTGCTGGAGCTGCTTCGTCGTGGCGAGATCCATCCGGTCGTGGCACAGCGTCTGCCGCTCTCCGAGGCCCGCCGCGCCCACGAGATGCTGGAGCAGTCGGCAGCGACGGGCACGATCGTCCTCGTGCCCGAGGCCGCGGGCGCTCCCTGATGGTTGACCACGTCCACGCCGGCCGAGAGGCGCTGGTCGTGCCCAGGGAGTCTCAGCAGGCATCGCGGGCGCGCTACCTGCCGATCGCCGAGCACGGCCTGATCGGTGACCTGCACACCGTGGCGCTCGTCGGGAC
>DASVBF010000020.1:0-13824 GCA_036375975.1 Nocardioidaceae bacterium
CTCGGCGACCCGCCGCCAGCCCATCGTGCGGATGTACATGTCCGTCTCGAGCGCGTCCTTGCCGAGCAGCTCGGAGAGGCGACCCGAAGTGACGTGTCGCCGGAAGTCCATCTCGAAGAACCGGTCCTGGGCCTGGACGTAGCCCTGGGCGTAGAAGAGGTCCTCCGCGTTGTCGGCGTACACCTGGGGGATGCCGTGATCGTCGCGGACGACGTCCACCTCGGCCCCCAGACCGGGCACCTTCACCTCCCCGTCGACCTTCGGGAACGGCTGGCGGACAACGGTGATGGCGATGACCAGACCAGCCACCAGCAGGAGCACGACCGCGACGGCCACGTACGTCGCCCAGCGCCCCCAGGTGGGCCAGGATCGGAAGCGTGTCAGCGGGCCCGGGCCGTTCTCGTGCTGCTCGGCGGGGCGGTTGGGGAGGGCGGACACGGCGGCCATTGTGCCGCAGCCCGGCCGGGCGCCCCGGACCGGGAAGCCGTTCACGTGCCCGGGAGCGGCGGGAAGTTGGCGAATCGCTCCGGCGTTGCGATAATTGGCAGTCGCACCGTGCGAGTGCTAACGACGACTTTCCGGAGGACGAGCGTGCCGACCTACCAGTACGCCTGCACTGACTGTGACCACGCCTTCGAGCAGGTCCAGAGCTTCACCGAGGACTCGCTGACCACGTGCCCGCAGTGCGAGGGCCGCCTGCGCAAGGTGTTCAACGCCGTGGGTGTCGTGTTCAAGGGGTCGGGGTTCTACCGCACCGACAGCCGCAAGGACTCCAAGGCGTCCTCCGCCACCACGACCTCGTCCGACACCTCCTCGGGCAGCTCGACCGGCAGCTCCTCGGACACCTCGTCCAAGAGCTCCTCGTCCACCACCCCGGCGGGAGCCGGCGCAGCCTGAGGGCCTGTGGACGGCGGGACGCGCGTTCGCACGAACTTCCCTAGCCTCGTCGGGCATGGAACCCGCCCCGCCGACCCGGCCGCAGCCCGTACTCCAGTCCGCCTCCTCGCGTCGTCGACGCCTGCGTCGACTGCTCCTCGCCCGCCGGCGCCTGCTCGCCGCGGTCACCGCCGCCTTCGCGGTGCTCGTCGGTCTCCAGGCGACCGCGCCGAAGCCGCCGCCCAGTCGCATGGTGATCACGGCCGCCCACGACCTGCCCGCCGGCGTTCCGGTGGCGCCTGACGACCTGACCCTGACCCCTTTCTCCCCCGGCACCGTCCCGTCGGGAGCGGCCACGACCCGCGAGTCGCTCGTGGGCCGTACGACGACGGGCCCGGTCCGGGCCGGCGAGCCGATCACCGACGTACGCCTCGTGAGCGGGTCCCTGCTCGAGGGCTACCCCGGCCGGGTCGCCGCCCCTGTCCGCATCGGTGACGCGGGGTCGGTGGCGCTGCTGAGGATCGGGGACCTGGTCGATGTCATCGCCGCCGACCCGCAGGGGCGCCGGGAGGCCGCCCTCGTGGCGGGTGGCGTTCCGGTGGTGGCACTGCCTCGTGCAGCTGACACCGCTCTGGCCTCGGGTGGCCTGGTCGTGCTTGCTGTCACCGAGGACACTGCGCAGGCCCTGGCGGCTGCCTCCGTGGCGGCCTACCTGTCCGTCGTGGTGACCCGCTGAGCCCACGGCTTCCGCGACCACTAGCGTGGTGCCGTCGACACGAACCGGCGCCGAGCTCTGGCCTTGGCCCGCCTGCACGGAGGAGAGCGCACATGCTCAAGGGATTCAAAGAGTTCATCATGCGGGGCAACCTCGTCGAGCTGGCCGTCGCCTTCATCATGGCCACCGCGTTCGCCCTGGTGGTGACGTCGTTCGTCAACGTGATCCTGTCGCTGATCACGCTCCTCACCGGTGACAGCTTCAACTTCAACACCTGGAAGCCCGGAGGCATCCCGCTCGGAGCGTTCATCACCGCCCTGATCTCGTTCCTGGTGATCGCTCTTGTCGTGTACTTCTTCGTCGTGGTCCCCTACAACCGGCTGCAGGCTCGCCGCGCCAGGGGCGAGGAGCCCGCTCCGCCCTCGGAGGAGGTCACCCTGCTGACCGAGATCCGCGACCTGCTCGCCTCACCGAACCGCCACATCTGAGGCCGGGCCACCGGCGACGGTCGATCAGCCGCCGTGGTGCGGGGGGACCTGGCCGCGCAGCCACTCGTCGCCCTCGTCGCCCTTCGTGGGTCGCTCACCCCAGGCCTCGACGGACTCGTCCCGGGTCTGCTCGGGCAACGAGTCGTCGAAGGCGGCTGCGATCCTGCGTCGGCGCTCCGCCTCCTTCTCGCGTTCCTTCCGGCTCTCGCTCACCGGGCGGCCCTGGCCTCCACGCCCGCGCCGAGGAGCCAGGAGGAGTCGAACTGCGCCCGCCTCGGCATCCAGCCGGTATGGCTCCGGAAACAACCCGAGCTCACGCGGAGGGACCTCGTCAGCGGCTCGGCCCGGCGGCCGCTGAGCCGTGTGAGGAGCGGCCCCATGAAGCCCACCGAGTCTCGGCCCACGGCCTCGGCGTAGCCCTGGACGATCTCCCGACGGCGTACCGGCTCGGCACCGACGTTGTAGATACCGCTCGGAGCGGTGAGCGCGGCGACGACCGCCGGGCCGATGTCGTCGGTGTGGAGCGGGTGCACCCATCCGTCCGGTGACCCCATCCCCACGGGACGGCCTCGGCGCGCGCCACGCAGCAGCCACCGGGTCATGGGGTCGTCGCCGATGACGAGGCCGAGACGCAGCACGATGCCCTGGCGGAGGTCGCTGCGGTACGCCTGGACGTGAGTCTCGGCGACGCACGCCGGCTCGGTCGCCGAGTTGATGCCGAGCGAGCTGCTCTCGTCGATCCAGGTGTCCCCGTGGTCGGCGTACACCATCGACACGCTCTCCTGGACGAGCCGCCGGACGTGGGCGTCGCATGCGGCCTCGATGACGCGCCGGACCCCTTCGGTGCGAAGTCGGTCGTCCTCGCGCCACGCTCGGGAGCGGGCTGCACGGTAGCCGACTGGCACGCAGGACGCTGCGTTGACCACGACGTCACAGCCCTCGAACATCGCGGTGAGGCTGTCGCGGTCGAAGATGTCGGCGGACACCGGAGTGGCCCCCCTGGACTCGAGCAAGGAAGCCTTCTCGGGGCTGCGCACGAGGGCGAAGACGTCGTGTCCGGCGTCCACCATCGCGCGGACGGCCGACGCGCCGACCACCCCCGTTGCACCTACAACCGCGACCTTCATCGAGGCCTTCTTCCCCTCTCCCACTTCCCCAGAAATCATCGAGCCGCTGGGACACGATCGCGGCGACGATAACGGAATCATAACGCCGAGCGCAGCGGACCTCGCAAAGAGGCGGATACGGGGTCAGAGTCGGCCACCTCGTCCATGGAGGTCGCGATGTTGCGGAGGTTCAGGATGAGGCCGCCGTACTCCGGCCAGTAGCGGGCGGAGAGCTGGTCGTCGGAGTAGTCCGACGCGAGCACTCGCAGCCTCACCCGGATCTCTCCGAGCCTCCGCGTGTCGGGATGCTGGATCGCCCATCCGGTCTCCGCCAGCAGGCCGATCCAGCGATCACGGAAGCCCTCGTCCCACTCGTGGGTGTCGGTGATGCTGTACCCGAGTGTCCTGGCCATGCTCCTGACTTCCGCCAGGGACTGGCCCGTCCGCTCCAGGATCTCGCCGAACTCCCCGGGCTCGCGTACGGCGACGGAACCACGCCTCGGGTTGAGCCGGCCGCTCTCGCGAGCCTGGCGGACCAGGGCCCAGGCCTCGTTCACCGTCTCGTCGAGGTGGTGGCTCTGCCGAACCCACTCCTCGACGTCCTCGTCCCGGCAGCCGTCACCGAGCTCGTCCGCCATCTGCGCCAGGAGGGCCCCCACCCGCCGCCCGACAGCCTCGACAGCGCGGGCGGCGGTGAGGTCACGGAACGGCGGCCAGACCAGCATGTTGACGACCACCCCGACGGCGACTCCGATGAAGGTGTCCAGGAGCCGGCCCAGGAGCACCGACCCGTCGGTGCTCTGGCCGGCCGTGAGCACGAGCATCGCCGTCGCCGCTGCCGTGGTCGCCTCGTTGCGCAGCCAGCGCGTCCGGCCCATCAACAGGCCGGCGATCAGCATCATCCCGAGGGCGAGGGGGTTCAGCCCGAAGAGGCTGCCGGTCCCCCACGCGAGCAGGACGCCCAGGACCGTGGCGGAGATCTGCTTCGCGCCCTTCCAGAAGGACCTGTACACCGTCGAGTGGACCACCAGCAGCGCGGCCCAGGGAGCCAGGAACGGCTGCGGCAGCCCGGCGACCTCGAAGGCGATCACCCACGCCGCGACGGCGGCACCGGCGGCCTTGAGCATCTGGATCAGGTCGGTCCAGGCGACCGGATCCCGAAGAGCCCGGTGCAGCCGCGCCCGGTAACCGGCGTTCATCCCCCCCTGAGCGGTTCCTCCCATGCCTCCTCCGTGCCCAGGCCACAGTCCCGGAAACGCGCCGGGCGTTTAGGCCGACCATCGTCGGATAACACCCCGAGGTCCGAGAGTCTGACCACGAACAGGAGGACCCATGACCGAGACATCCAGCAAGCTCGGGGGCAAGCAGGTTGCCTTCCTGGTGGCCGGCGAGGGCATCGAGCAGGTGGAGCTCACCGAGCCTTGGAAGGCCGTCGAGCGGGCCGGTGGCACCCCGAAGCTGGTCTCGCCCCAGGCCGGCAAGGTGCAGGCGTTCCACCACCTCGAGAAGGCGGACACGTTCGACGTCGACCTGACCGTCGGCGAGGCTGACCCGGCCTCCTTCGACGCGCTGGTGCTGCCGGGTGGCGTCGCGAACCCAGACGCCCTTCGCCTGAAGAAGGAGGCCGTCGACTTCGTGCGCACCTTCGTCGAGTCGGGCAAGCCTGTCGCGGCGATCTGTCACGCGGCCTGGTCGCTGGTGGAGGCCGACGTGGTTGAGGGCCGGACGCTCACCTCCTGGCCCAGCCTCCAGACCGACGTCCGCAACGCCGGGGGCACCTGGGTGGACGAGCAGGTCGTCGTGGACGGCAACCTCATCACGAGCCGGAAGCCGGACGACCTGGACGCGTTCAACGAGAAGCTGCTGGCCGCGCTGGCCTGAGCTGCTCGCGAGTCCTCCCCGGGCTGCCGGCCGTCACTGTCGTCGGCCGGCTGCCCTCGGGATGAACACCGGCTCTCCGGGCTCGCGGACCGCTACGTCGAGGATGGCGTGGTTGTCGCCGCTGCCGAGGTAGCTCTGGTTGGCGACCAGGATCCGCCGCCCCAGGAAGGTCGCCGACGAAGGGGTGTCGAACGGGACGTCGCTCCCGTTCTCGCCAGAGGCCGGTGTCTGCGGGAAGCGCTCCATCTCCGAGCCGTTCGGCGCGAGTACGACGACCTGCGAACTGAGCCCCGCGTTCGCGATGTAGATCCGCCCCGACCGGGCGATGCCGAACCCGTCGGGCAGGTCGCCCGGAAGGCTCTCCCACATCAGCCGCATGCCGACGGGCCGCCCCTTGCGGATCGGGATCCGGTACAGCTTCCCCGTCGTGGGGTCGGCCTCGCCGAACCCGGCGGAGGTCTGCTGCGCCACCAGGAGAGCGCGGCGGCTCGGCGCGAGGAGCATGCCCGCCGTGCCGAACTCCACGCCGTCGAGGCGACGATCCGCCAGCCACACCCTCGGTCTCCCGCCGCCCGGAGGGACCCGCCAGATGACCGCTTGCCCGTAGTCGGTGACGTACAGCTCTCCTCGCCGGCCCCACGCCGCGTAGTTGGGAATCGCCGGCTTGTCGTCGAGGTTGGGCGAGCAGCCCTTGTCCTCGGCAGGTCCGCACACGGGCAGGTCGGGGAAGCTTGCGTAGCGCGTGAAGCGGCCGGTCCGGGGATCGAGCATCAACGCGCGGGAGCGGGACTTCTCCAGCAGGACCAGCCGACCGCGTGCGTCGCTGGTCGCGACCTGCACCCCGTGCTCCTGCGACAGGTCCTGGCCTGGAACCGACCACGAGCGCTGGAGGGTCCCGTCGCGGGTCCACTCGAGGACCCGCGAGGGAACGCTGTCGCCCTTCGGGTTGGTGTACGTCCCGGCATAGACGCGTCCGTTCGGGTGCGCGTAGACGAACGCCGGATAGCCCGGGTTCGGCACCCGCGAGAAGACCCGGGTGTCCCAGCGGGGACGCTGCTCGGCGGAGTCGGCGGGCCCGACCGCGAGCGTGAGAGCGAGCACGGGGCCGAGCAGAGCAGCGACTCCCGTGACGACAGGGGTGATCTGTTTCCTCACAGCTGCTCCAGCACCTCTCGTGCCGCGCGGTCCCCCGCGCGGACGGCTCCGTCCATGTAGCCCGACCAGTACGTCGAGGTCTCCGTGCCGGCCCAGTGCACGCGGCCGATCGGCTTGCGGATCATGGGGCCGTACGCCGTGGTGGTGCCGGTGCCCATGAGAGCCACGGGACCGCCCTTGGTCCACCGCTCGTGGGTCCAGTCGTGCTCGACGTACTCGACGGGGTTCAGGGCCCGGGGACCGACCACCTTCGCGAAGCCCTCGAGAACCGCCTTGCGACGGGCCGCCAACGGCTGCGTGCCGTACTTCTCCCACGTCGAACCGCCGATGAACGCGAGGAGCACACCCACGCTCGAGTCGGCGGGGCTGTTGTCGAAGCACACCCGGACCGCCCCGCTGTCGCACACCCCCATCCCGGTGAGGCCGTCCTTGCGCCAGAAGGGCGTCTTGTAGACGGCGTCGGCCTTCATGAGGACGCCCATCGGCATGCGCTGGAGCAGCTGCAGCTTCTTCGGCGGCAACAGCGGGAACCAGTCGATGGCGAGCGCCGTGGGAGGGGGCGCGGCGACGATCACGCGGCGCGCCTCGACGGCGCCCCGGTCGCTCGTGACCACGACCCGGTCTCCACGCTGGTCGATCCGGCGAACCGCCGCGTCGAGGGCCACGATGTCGCCGAGGCGCCGGGCGAGTCGCTGCGGGATCAGGCCCGAGCCCCCGACGAAGCGGGAGTCCTGGGCACCGCCTGCCGTGTCGGAGGACCGCTCGAACGAGCCCTGGTGCCGCTCGTCGCCCGACTGGCCGATGTACCACAGCGTGAACAGCAGCGACATGTCGTGTCCGTCGGACCCGAAAGTCGGCTGGAGGTAGGAGAGCAGGAGGTTGCGGACGTCGGGGTTGACGCTGTTCTCCGCCACCCAGTCGTGGAACGACATGGCGTCCCACTCCGCCGCCTTCGGCGCCGCCCACGGCGCGTCGACCGGCACCTCCTTGGCCATCTCGTCGATCCGGGTGATCAGCTGCGCGGCGTCAGGGAGGATCAACGGGTCCGGCGGGACGGTCCCCTGGTAGCGGGTGCGCTGTCCGTTCGAGACGTAGACGTTGTCGCCGGTGTAGTACTCCTTGAACGTCTTGACCCCGAGCTCCTTGGCCAGCGCCAGCAGGTGCTCCTGTGTGGGGCCGACGAAGGCGCCACCCGACTCGACCACCGCGCCGCTGCGGAGCGCGTGGTTGAGGACTCGGCCACCCACCCGGTCACGGGCCTCGAGCACGAGCACGGATCGCCCCGCACGAGCCACCCGACGGGCAGCGACGAGCCCGGAGAGACCACCGCCCACCACCACGACGTCCACGCGCCGGGGCAGCCTGCCCTGCAACGACGCGGCTTCTGCCGACTCGGTCAGACCAGATGCGGCGAGCAACCCCGCTCCCACCGTCACGCCGCCGAGCAGCCCACGCCTGCTCACGGTCGCCGCGCCCGTCGCGGGACGGGTCGAAGCTGTCGAGACCATCTCTCCCCAATCGCCTACCGTGCTATAACCTGAACCCGTGTCAGGTTCGGGTTCAGGGTACCGAAAGGTCCCCGTGTCGTCTTCCAAGACGTCCAACGAGCGAGCCGCCGGAAAGCGACGGGTCCCGCGGCAGACTCGCAGCATCGAGCGCGTGGAGCGGATCCTCGACGTCGCAGGCCGTCTCGTGGTCGAGCAGGGCGTCGACGCCTTGACCACCAAGGCCGTGGCCGACCTCGCGGGCATGCCGGTCGCGTCGTTGTACCAGTACTTCGCCGACAAGGACGAGATCCTCCTCGCCCTCGTCGAGCGCGACGTCGCCGAGATGGACGCCGAGGTGCAAGCCGATCTCGGGCAGCTCGAGGTGCTGAGCATCGGGTCGATCGTGGAGACGACGATGCGCGCCTTCGTCAAGGTCTACCTGCGCCGCCCGGCGTTCGTGGTGATCTGGCTGCGCGGTCGCACGAACACCGCCATCAGCGAGTTCTGCCGGGCGCACAACAAGCGGGTGGCCGCTGATCTGTTCCGGTTGGCTCACGACGCCGGCCTGGTGCGGCGCGGCACGCGACCCCTGCACGCCGAGCTCGCCGTCGAGGTCGGGGACCGGGTCTTCCAGCTGGCGTTCGAGACGCGGATGCGCGGCGACAGGGCGATCGTGGCCGAGGGGATCGAGCTGGTCCGCAGCTACCTCGAGCGCCACGCCACCGCGTCCGGCATCGAAGGGGTGCGCCGATGAACGACATCGAGGAGGCGCGTGCGGCCGTTGCCGTCGCGTCGCGACAGCTCGCCGCCCAGGGCCTCCTGATCGGTACGGCGGGCAACGTCAGCGTGCTGGTCGAGGGGCACGTCGCCGTGACACCGACCGGCGCGGACCTGTCCCGGATCACCCCGCGGGACGTGACGGTCATCGGGCGCGGCGGCCGGGTCGTCGCGGGCCACCTCCAGCCGACCTCGGAGATCGAGCTGCACCTCGGGGTCTACGCGGAGCACGACGCCCAGGCCGTCGTACACACCCACGCGCCGGAGGCCACTGCCCTGTCGTGCGTGCTCGACGAGCTGCCGTGCATCCACTACCAGCAGCTGCTGCTGGGCGGGACGGTCCGGGTCGCGCCGTACGCCACCTTCGGCACGCCGGCGCTGGCCGCGTCCGTCGTCGAGGCCCTTGCCGGTCGCAGCGCCGCCCTGATGGCGAACCACGGGTCGGTGACGACCGGGGCGAGCCTCGACAAGGCCGTCGAGAACGCCCTGCTCCTCGAATGGCTCTGCATGGTCTACCGAAGGGCCTGCTCGATCGGGGAGCCGAAGGTGCTCGACGAGGAGCAGCAGGCCGCAGTCATCGAGCAGGCGATCGAGCGGAAGTACGGAACGACCAGGCCGGTGGACCAGAAGCCGGCCGACGAGAGGGAAGAGCCATGAGCAGCATGAACGTCATCACCCTGGGCGTCCACGTCCTCGACGTCCACGTCCGGCCGGTGGAGAGCATCCCCGAGCGCAACGACGGCCAGATCGTCGATGAGATCGCGATGTCGCCCGCGGGGACCGCCGGTGGCACGGCGACGATCCTGCGGAAGCTCGGGGCGACGGTGCGCAGCTTCGGTGCGGTGGGGCAGGACCCGCTCGGCGAGACCCTCCTCGCGTTGCTGGAGCGGGCGGGCGTCGACACCACCCACCTGGTCCGGCGCGGGTCCGCCCAGACCTCCGCGAGCGTCCTGCCCGTGCGACCGAACGGCGACCGGCCGGCCTGGCACTGCATCGGGGCGAACGGGGTCTACACCCTCGACGACGTCGACCTGGACGAGATCGCGTCGGCGACCCACCTGCACCTCGGCGGCCCGGAGTTCCTCGGCGGCGAGGCGGCGGCGAAGGTGCTCTCCCACGCCCGCGAGCACGGGGTGGTGACCTCGGTCGACCTGCTCGCGCCCGGAGACCCCGGCATGCTCGAGTGGGTCGAGGCGGCCTTCCCGTACACCGACTACTTCCTCCCCAACGACGAACAGCTGCTCGGGCTCACGGGAGCGGGCTCCCTGGAGCAGGCGGCGAGGCAGATCCTCGGCAAGGGAGCCGGGTGCGTCGCGGTGACCCGCGGCTCGGAAGGGGCACTCGTGGTGACCGCCGACGAGACGGTCGCGGTCCCGGCCTTCGCGGTGGACGTCGTGGACACCACGGGCTGCGGCGATGCGTTCTCGGCCGGCTTCCTGCGGGGTGTCGCTGGCGGCAAGGACCTCCGGGAGTCTGCAGTCCTCGGGTCGGCGACGGCCGCGCTGGTGGCTCAGGGACTCACCACGAGCCACGGCGACTTCGACCTCGTCAGCGTCGAGCGGTTCGCGTCCGCGACCCCGACGCGCTGACCCGGCTGACGTCAACCGGTCAGGCGCAGAGGCCGTTCTCTGCAGCCATCGCGGCCTTCTCCTGCGGAGTCAGGCTCGGCTTCGCCGACGGCTTCTTCGAGGCTGCCCCGCCAGGAGGCTCCTGCGCGCCACCCTTGGGCTTGGGCTTCGACGAAGGCGCTTCGGCTGCGGTCGTGACGCCCTTGCTGAGGCCCTGGGTCAGCGGCTTGTCGTGCTTGATCAGCCACCACAGCCGCTTCGCCTCCGGCGCCCACACGAGACGGTTGGGATCCGGCTCGTAGGTCTCCCAGGGCACGGTGAGGAACTGGATATTGTCCAGGCCGATGTCACGGACCTGGTTGGCGAGCCCGGCCAGCTTCTTGAGGTGCGCGAGGTCCGGGTCGGTGATCAGCGACTTGGTCGCTGCATCGAGGAAGTTGTAGAGCTTGACCGGGTTCGCGAGCGTGCCGGCGGAGATCGCCTTGTTGGCCATCGACGCGAGGAAGGTCTGCTGGCGCTTCATCCGGCCGATGTCGCCGTTGTCGGAGAGGGCGTGCCTGACCCGGACGTAGTCGAGCGCCTGGTCGCCGTTCGCCTCGTAGGTGCCCGCGGGCAGGTGGATGTGGCCGATCGTGTCGTTGACCTCTTCGGGGACGCAGACCTCGACGCCGCCGAGCGCGTCGACCATGTACTTGAAGCCGTCGAACTTGACGACGGCGAAGTGGTCGATGCGCACGCCGGTGAGCTGCTCGATGGTCCGCTGGGTGCATGCCGGCCCGCCCAGGGCGTAGGCGGTGTTGAACATCGCCAGCTCACCGGGGATGGTGCCCCCGTCCTTCCCCACGCACTCGGGGCGCTGGACCATGGAGTCCCGGGGGATGCTGATGCCGTAGGCACGCTTCCGGTCGGCGGAGAGGTGCAGCAAGATCGTCGTGTCGGAGAGCCCCGGGGTCTCGCCGCCGATGTTGCCGCTCTGGCCCTCGCGGGTGTCGGAGCCGAGGAGGAGGATGTTCATCGGCTCGAGCGGCTTGCCGTTGTCGATCTTCTCAGGCCGGTCGCCGAGCATCCCTGCGGTGTCGAGCGCCGTGATGTTGCCCTCGAGGTGGCGGTAGGCGAACAGTCCTCCGAGCACCACCGCCAGCGTCACCACGACGGCCGTCACCGATGCGGCACGGCGGGCACGTTGACGGGCCACCTCGTGGTCGCGGTGGCGGGCAGGGTGGGACACGGGCGCAAAGGTCTCTTCTGTCGGGTCCGGATCTCGGAGTGCGGCGAGCTGAGGCCACGCCGGAGGATACGTGGTCCGCGCTCCATTGTGTGTCGGGAATCCCCGAAAAGCCACTTAGACCCAGTTCCCTGGGCGGCTGACCAGTGATGACGGAGTCCGTCGAAATCCGACAAACCGGTCCAGACCGGTGAGAGTCAGCACTGCGGCGGGCCAGCCTGCGCGTGTCGCTGACCTGTCCGCGTGCTGGCTGTCCGGGTCCGCGGGCCGGCGCTAGGTCGTGAGAGGTTCCCGCTGTGGGATGACACCCGTCGGCACGGTGCACCAGAAGGTCTCGCCGGAGTTGCCCGTGTCACGGCCCCACTCACGCGAGATCTTCTCGATGAGGGTGCGGCTGAGGTCTGCGGGCATCGACTCCGGGCCGGTGCCCGAGACCTTCGCATCGGTGACCGTGATACGGATCTGCGACACCTCGCAGTCCATGGCCACGGTGACCGGCGGGGAGCCCTGGAGAAGGGCGTGCGTGACCAGCTCGCTGGTCAGCAGCATCACCGCCGGCTCGGCGTCGCGTCCGTGCTCAGGACAGAGGTGGCTCTGCGCGAAGGCGCGAGCTAGGGAAGCAGCGTGAAACGAGTCGGGCAGCCGTGAGGTCGCGGCAGCTGTGACATCGCACATCCCGGTCTCCTCCCCGCGCGGCGGCAATCGACAGCGACATGACCGCTGGGACGACTGCGGCTGACGGCATGCTATCGGGAGCCGTGACGTGGCGGAGACTCGTTCAACAGGACCCTCAGGAGAGCGCTGCGCGGCTCACCGTGCTCGAGGTGGCTCGGACCGTGGAGCAGAAACGGCAGAGCACGATCCTGCCGGCCGGGTGGTCGACGATCCGGAGTGCCCAGTGGCGGCGGCAGGCGTGGCACTGATGGCCGAGGGTCCGATTGTGATGCATGGCCGCAAGTCTCTCGGCGTCCGTACGCCTCGCATGAGAGACGAAGGACTTCGGGCCCAGGGACGAAGGTCCCGGATTCACGGCAACCTCGCTGCTTTACTCGGTTGCATGGAGCTGCTGATCCTAGGAGGAACCGGCTGGTTGGGTGGAGAGCTGGCTCGGCAGGGCGTCGAGCGGGGGCACAGCGTCACCTGTCTGGCGCGTGGCCGGAGCGGCACCGTTCCCGACGGCGCCGAGCTGGTCGGGTCGGACAGGGACCGGCCGAACGCGTACGACGAGGTGGCCGACCGCGCCTGGGACGCCGTCATGGAGGTGTCGTGGCAGCCGGCCTTCGTCCGCGGAGCGCTCGAAGCACTCGCCGGAAGCGCTGCGCACTGGACCTATGTGTCCTCGGGCAATGTCTACGCCTCCCACGCAGCCGTCGGGGCCGACGAGACCGCGGAGCTCCTCCCCGCCACGACCGAGGACGTCGTCGACCGGGAGCAGTACGGCCGCGCCAAGGTCGCCTGCGAGGAGGCCTGCCGGGCCGGCGTCGGCGACCGCCTGCTCGTCGCCCGGGCCGGCTTGATCGGCGGGCCCGGTGACACGAGCGACCGCTCCGGCTACTGGGTGGCCCGCGCCGCACGGGCCCCGAAGGACCCCCTGCTCGTGCCGGACACCCCGGAGGCGCCGACCCAGGTCGTCGACGTCCGTGACCTGAGTCGCTGGTTGCTGGAGGCCGCCGAGTCCGGCGTCTCCGGGACCTACAACGCCGTGGGACCGGTCGTGTCCTTCGGCGAGTGGGTGCACCTGTCCCGGACGGTCGGAGGCCATGAGGGACCCGTCGTTTCGGTGCCAGCGGCGTGGCTGCTCGAGCAGGGCGTGACCTCCTACATGGGCGAGGAGTCGCTCGCCATGTGGATGGTCGAGCCGGGCTGGGAGGGCTGGTCGACCCGGTCCGGGGCATCGGCCGAGCGGGCCGGCCTGCGTCACCGCCCCCGGGAGCAGCTTCTCGCCGACCTGCTGCGGTGGGAGCGGCAACAGGGCCTGGACCGCCCGCGGAGGGCCGGGCTGAGCGCGGACAGGGAGCGGCAGCTCCTCGCGTCGTCGGGCCGGCCGGTCCGTGACCCCGCCCCGTCGGACGGGGTCAGCCCTTGACGTAGGAGAGCTTCTCGCTGACCTTGCCGTCACGGAAGCGCAGCACGTCGACACCGCGGACGTGACCGGGAGTGCCGTCGGGCTCGGTCCAGCTGAACCGCCACCGCAGCACGCCCCGGTCCTCGCAGACGAAGGACTCCTCCTCGGTGAACGAAGCCTCCGACGTGCTGCCGAAGATCTCCTCCCAGACCGCTCGCACCGCCCTGGCTCCCTCGTGACGTCGACCGTCCGGCGCCGGCGAGGTGGCCTCGAACACGCAGTCGTCGGTCATCAGCGCCATGACTCCGTCCACGTCACGCGCCCCGAACGCGGACGAGAAGCGGGCCAGCGCGGCGTCGTTCCTCCCCCACCGGGCCCGGCGGCCGAAGGCTGCAAGGAGGTCGGCCTGGGGGTCTCCTGTCCCCGGCACTCGGGGCCCGATCGCTCCGGCGGAGCGGTAGATCTCCTCGCGGTCGCGGAA
>DASVBF010000052.1:0-45242 GCA_036375975.1 Nocardioidaceae bacterium
CTCCGGAACGCCGGTGCCTGCAGCCACCGGCACGGCCGTCGACCCCGCTGGCGGCTCGGCCCAGAGACCTCCTGGCGTGGGCGGCCGCCTTGCCCGAGAGCGCCCAGCGGCTGCGGGTGGACGACTACCGCACCCGACCACAGCCGCTCGTCGTCGTCGGGACATCCGGTGAGGCGAGGCACCCGAGCGGGCCACTTCTCATGTCGACCGAGAGCCGGTCCGCGCTCGAGCTCACGCTCCGGGCCGACGGCGACACGACGGTGCGCACCTCGGAGGACATCACGATCCACTCACGGCGCCGCTAGCCAGGCCGACACGGTCCAGGAACAGTCGGACACCTGTCTGCATTCGTCACAAAAGTGGACCAAAGTCCTGGGATGACCGGACAGTCGTCCCTTACCTCCCCCACGTCCACCCGTCGAAGATCTCGCCGGGGGCCGACCCGACGCCCTCAGGACCGCTTCCCGAGGAGCCACGTGATCAGCACGGCAGTCACCCACCCAGAGCTCGGCTTTCCCGCCTGGCTCCGCATCACACACTTCCTGAACTTCCTCTTCCTGGGGCTGCTGATCCGCAGCGGCTGGGAGATCATCGCGACGCATCCGCGCTTCTACTGGCGCAACGACTGCGGTCCCGGCACCGAGTGGATCCACCTGACCAAGCGGAAGGTGCCCGCTGAGGAGGGCGCCTACATGGCCCACGACGACCAGCACCACCTCTCCCCGCTGGTCTCCCTGCCCGGTCGCGGGAACATCGGGCTCGGCAGGTTCTGGCACGGCCTGGTGACGATGCTCTGGGTGCTGAACGGCCTGGTCTACGTCGGCCTGCTCTTCGGCACCGGACAGTGGCGTCGCCTGGTCCCGACGTCCTGGGACATCTTCCCGGAGGCCTGGGAGTCGCTGAAGATCTACGCCGGCTTCGGGGTCCCGTCCATCGAGCACTTCACGCCGTACGACGCGCTGCAGCAGCTCATGTACTTCACGGTGGTCTTCGTCGTGGCGCCGCTGATGATCGTGACGGGACCCGTGATGTCACCCGCTGTCGTCGGACGTTTCCCGTGGTACCCGAAGCTCTTCGGTGGCCGTCAGGCGGCGCGCTCCCTGCACTTCCTCGGGATGGCGTTCTTCACGCTGTTCGTGGTCGTCCACGTGACGCTGGTGTTCATCGTGCACCCGAAGTACAACCTGACCCACATGATGCTCGGTGAGGCCGACCCGTCCCGTTTCGCGCAGGCGTTCACCATGACCGTGCTGGGCGTGGTGACCGTGGTGGGCATCTGGCTGTTCCTCAGCTACTGGAGCCTGGCCGACGTGCGCCGGGCCCAGGTGCTGCTGAACAGGCTCACCGAGCCGGCACGGAAGCTGACGGTCAACCGGATGTCCTCGAAGCAGCGCCGCAAGCAGGCGTGGACCGAGGACGACATCTCGCCCTACCACTGGAGCAACGGCCGTCACCCCACGCCTGTGGAGTCGCCGGAGTGGGAGGCGCTGCGGCTCGACGGCTGGAAGGACTACCGGCTCGAGATCGGTGGCCTCGTCGACGCCGCGGTCAGCCTGAGCCTGGACGACCTGCGCGCCATGCCCCGGCAGGAGCAGATCACCATGCACACCTGCATGCAAGGCTGGACCGGCATCGCGAAGTGGGGCGGCGTGAGGCTCTCCGACGTGCTCGCCCTCGTCGAGCGGAAGCCGAACGCGAGGTACCTCAAGCTCACCTCGTTCGGACTGGCCCAGAAGATGCACGACGGCAGGCCGCTGGAGCCGTACTACAGCTGCATCCCGATCGAGCTCGTGTACGAGGACGAGACGATGCTGGCCTTCGACATGAACGACAAGCCGCTGCCGCTCACGTTCGGAGCGCCCCTGCGCCTGCGCGTGGAGTCGATCCACGGCTACAAGATGGTGAAGTACCTCCGCTCGATCGAGTGGATCGAGGACTACGCGACCGAGGGTGACGGCCAGGGTGGCACGCGGGAGGACTCGGGCTACCAGTCCATCAACGCGAGGATCTGACCCCCGCGGCGGTGCCTCAGCTGTCCCGAGCCGGAGCCCGTCGTCCGTGGTCCTCGTCCCCGTCGGGCGGGTCGGTGTCGAACCTGACGTCGACCCGCTCGAACCCTTTGTGACGCTGGGCCCGCGCGTAGTACCTGTAGGCCCGCCGGTCGGCAGGGGTCAGCTCCACCTTGTCGGTGAACGGCGTCAGCAGCGCCCGGGGGTAGAGACTGCGTTCCCGCACGACGTTCACCTGTGCGCCCAGGAGCGTGAAGAGTGCGGCCAGGTAGATGAGCACGAGCAGTCCCAGGACCAGGGCGAAGATCGCGTTCATGGAGTCTGCCTTGGCGATCACGTGCCGGACGTAGAAGCCGCCGAACCACTGGAGGGTGTGCCACAGCACCGACACCACGAGGGCTCCAGGGAGGGCAGCGCGCACACCGAGCGTCGAGGCGGTCGCCAGGCGGAACAGGACGGCGAGGACCAGGGCGGTGACGAGCACCGAGGCCAGGCGCAGAAGCCAGTCGAGGACGACGCCCAGGTCGGCACCGAAGAAGCTCACGTTGATCGCGACGCTGCTCACCACGGTCACGAGCATCAAGCCGAGCCCCGCCGCAGCGAGCAGGACCAGGCTGCGCAGCCTGCCCAGGAACGGGTCGGGACGGGTGTTCCGGGGGACCGCCCAGATGACGTTCATGGCGTTCTGGCCTGCCTGGCCGACCCCGAGGGCGCCGTACAGGGCAGCGAGCGTCCCGACCACCACCGCCGAGGTGCTCCCATGGAGCCCCTGGGGTCGGCCGAGCTGCTCGCCGACGATCGGGAACTGGCTCAGCGCCGAGTTGAGGACCTGCTGCTCGAGCGCGCGATCCCCCTGCAGGACGAACCCGAGGATCGACGAGGCGATCAGGAGCAGGGGAAAGATCGCCACGAAGGCGTAGTAGGTGAGCCCCGCTGCCAGGTAGGCGCACTGGTCGTCGACGAACTTGTAGACCACGGCGAGGGGGAACCCCACGACGGGGTGACTCCGCTGGTACCGGTCAAGGTCGACCGCGGTCGGTGCCATGTCTCCACGCTACGGGGGCGCCGGCCCGGACATGCGCCAAGCGGCTCAGGCCGTGATCCAGCGACCCACGGGTTTGCGCGGCAGGCGGCGGAGCGCCTCGGGGTAGCCCTCGACGAGACGTTCGGCCCGTGCCTCCTCTAGGGCGTGGAGCCGGCCGAAGGTGAATCCGTTCTCGTGCTCGAGGTAGGCCTTGGCTCCCAGCTCGCGCAGCGTCGTTCGTGCCACGACTGTGTCCTGGTGCTCGCCGAGCACCTCCTGGACCTGCTCGGCGCGCCTGGCCAGCTTCTTCGCGCGCTTGCCGAAGACCGGGACGGCGGACTCGGCGGCGTACCTCACCCGCTTGGCCGCCTTCCTCGTCTCGTGCAGCGCCGGGTCGCGGGTGGCAGCTCCCGCCTCCACCGCGGCAGCCGCGGCGTCCGCGCGACGGCGCAGACGCCTCAGGTCCCGGTCGAGCAGCCTCGGGAGCTCCTCCGTCGCGGGAAGCGCCGCCGCCTCGGCGTAGGGGGGCGTCTGGACGAAGGCATCGAGCGCGCGCAGCAGTGCGGCGTACCGTTCGCTGTCCAGCGCCTCGAGCCCCCGCCTCCGGCCCGCCTGGTAGCGGGCGGCCATCTCGGTATGGATCCGGTTCGCGACGGGACCCATGACCAGCTCCGCCGGCTGCTCTGCGAGCAGGGCGTCGAACCGCTCCCGCAGGACCTGCGCGTCGCGCGCGGGGGAGAGCTCGCCACCGAGCCACCGCAGCTCGTCGCGCAAGGCGTCCGTCGAGTCGGGGATGAGGACCGGTCGGTACGTCGCGAGGGCGGATCGGAGCCGGCGGACCGCGATGCGCATCTTGTGGATGCCGCTCGCGGCCTCGGCGCGAACCCGGGACTCCTCTGCGCGGAGGACCACCACCTGCTGCTCGACGCGATGGCGGAGCAGCGTCCCGATCGACCCCGCGTCGAGCCGCCGCGGACTTTGCTGGGTGTCCGGCTCCCGGAGATCGGTCATGGCCCATGATCGCGCCTGCTCGGTGCGGGTGTCAGCCGATCGGCGTCGCGAGCCACGGAGGTGGCGGCGCACCCTACCCGTTGTGGCTGGACTATGCACGTCCAGACCGGGGTGCACCGCAAAAAGCATGAAAGGTACAGACCAGACTTGGAGATCTTGCGGTCCTAAATGTAAAAAGACCCCTTGTCTTCTATGGCTCACGAGTGGGAGGGAACTCAAATGCCGATGGACACGGGGCACATTCATGCCCAAAACGGGAGCGACTACGAGCGCGTGGGCGGAGGGCCTGCGATCAAGGCAGTGGTGGACCGCTTCTACGACCTCCTGCTCGGCGATGAGCGGATCGCGGGCTACTTCGCGGCCACCGACCTGTCGCAGCTGAAGCGGCACCAGGTACTTCTGATCTCGCAGGTCATGGGCGGCCCGGCACAGTACGACGGCCGCGACCTCCGACACGCCCACGACGGTCTCGACATCAGCAGCGACGACTTCACGCTGGTGGTGTCCTACCTCGGGCAGGCGCTGCATGAGGCCGGTGTGCCCGCCGACATCGTCGCGCGGGTCGGCGCCGCTCTGGCCGCCGCCAAGCCGGACATCGTCGCAGCCGGCGCTCACTGAGGACCTTCCATGGACACAGCTGCCCTGAAGGACAGCTGGGAGCTTGTCGCCAAGTCCGGTGACGAGGTCCCCCTGTACTTCTACTCGCACCTTTTCCTGACACGGCCCGATCTGCGGTCTATGTTCCCGATCTCGATGGCCAACCAGCGTGACAAGCTCGTGGGCGCGCTGGGTCAGATCGTCAGCAACGTCGACCAGCTCGACGAGGTCGTCGGGCTCATCCAGCAGCTCGGACGGGACCACCGGCGGTTCGCCGTGGCCGCCGAGCACTACAACGCGGTCGGTGCCTCGCTCCTGGCGACCCTCAAGCAGTTCCTCGGGGCCGCCTGGAACGACCAGCTCGCGGCCGACTGGGCTGCTGCCTACGGCGTGATCGCCCGCGTGATGGTCGACGCGGCCGAGGAGTCCGCGGAAAGCACGCCGGCCTGGTGGGACGCCGAGGTGGTCTCGGCCGAGCGCCGCAGCATCGACGTGACGGTCCTCCAGATCCGTCCCGACCAGTCCTACCCCTACCTCCCGGGGCAGTCGTTCGCCATGGAGGTGGCCCAGCGGCCGCGACTGTGGCGTTACTACAGCCCCGCGAACGCGCCGCGTGACGACGGGACTCTGGAGCTGCACGTCCAGCGTGTCGACGGAGGCCAGGTCAGCGGCGTTCTCGTGCGGTCCGTGAAGGCCGGTGACACGATGCGTCTCGGGTCGCCGGTCGGGGACCAGCTGACCTGGTCCCGCGCCGACCGGCGCGACCTCGTGTTGGTGGCCGGCGGCACCGGCCTGGCACCGCTGCGCGCCGTCGTCGACGAGATCGACCGCGCCTGGCGGGCCGAGGGCGCCGGGCCGCGGGTGCACCTGTTCCACGGCGCCCGCGTCCCGTGGAGCCTGTACGACGGGGAGTGGCTCGGCTCGCTCGCGGCCGGCAGGCCCTGGTTCGACTACACGCCGGTGGTCTCCGACGACCGTTCCTTCCCCGGCGCGCGAGGCCTGGTCGGGTCCGTGGCGGCGCAGAGCCAGGACTGGCGCGGCAGGGTGGCCATGGTGTGCGGCGGGCCGGCGATGGTGTCGCACACGATCCAGGAACTGTCCACCGCCGGCATCCCGGTCCAGGACATCAAGTACGAGCAGTTCGACCACGTCGCCGCGGCAGAGACCGAGGACGACGACCTTCGCGAGGCAGGGGGCCTGCAGTGACACACGAACACGTCTTTCCGTACTTCCGCTCAGCCGAGGACATCCGGAGCCAGGAGTTCGCGCACCGGATGCGCGGCCTCGACGAGTACGAGGTCCGTGAGTTCCTGGACCTCCTGGCCGACCAGACGAGCGCCGTCGAGAGGGAGCGGGAGGAGTACCGCGCCGAGAACGAGCGGCTCCGGGCCGAGGTCCGGGAGCTCCGCGAGAACCCGAAGACCCAGGACCCGGACGACATCAACCCCCAGGCGGTGATCCTGTTCAGCCAGGCGCAGCAGGTGGCCGACCAGCTGGTGGAGGAGGCGGTCCGGCACGCGAGGGACCTGATGTCGTCCGCGCGCAACCAGGAGCGCGAGATCCTCGAGCGGGCGCACGAGGCCGCCGACCAGGCAGTGCGCATGTCCGGCGCGGTGCTCCCCGACGGCGACGTGGTGGGTTACTCAACCCCGGTTCCCGAGGTGGAGTACGCCCGGACCTTCGCGCGGATCGCGCACGTGCAGCTGCGCTCCGTGGTGGACGCCCTTGCCGACGCGGTCGACAAGCTCGGTGAGGTCCCCAAGCTCGCGCCGGGGCAGCTGGCCCGGGAGAGCCGCGAGGACCCTCTGCCGGCCCAGGCGGCCGGCGGCTGGGACGCGGGGAGCTCCTTCGTGTACCCGAGGCCCGTCAACGGGTGACCTGACGAGGCCGACCCTCGGCAACTACGCGAACGAAAAGACGCCTGCGCACCCGATGGGTGCGCAGGCGTCTCCGTGTGGCCCGGACGACCGGGCTCAGGAAGGTCACTTGCTCGCGGTCGCCTCCTTGAAGGCGCTCGCCGGCTTGAAGCCCGGGACCTTCGTCGCGGCGATCTTCATCGTCTCGCCGGTCTGCGGGTTGCGGCCCTCGCGAGCACTGCGCTCACGGCGCTCGAACGTGCCCAGGCCCGGGATCTGCACGCGCTCACCTGAGGCGACAGCACTGGTCACGGTGTCGACCACTGCCTGCAGTGCACGGCCCGCCTCGGCCTTGTTGATGCCGGCGGCATCGGCGACAGCCTGGACCAGATCATCTTTCTTCATGCGTTCTCCCTGTGTCTTGATACGGATTGCCACCGGGTGACTTGGTGGCGCCGTCGTTCCCTGTGCCCGACTTGTGCGCCTTCACACGGGCATCGGGGAAGTTGTGACCTCGTCGCGCGGCGGCTCCGGCGGTTTCGGCGCCGATCGCAGCGAGCACGTCGTCGAGGGCGTCCAGCGAGTGCCCCGACACGAGCACGTCGACGTGGGGCAGCGCCGCGGCCATCCCGCCCACCAGGGGTTCGTACCGCTCGGCGGCCGAGCGCGGGTTCACCCAGACGATGCGGTGCGCGAGTCTCGCCAGACGGGACATCTGCTCACCGAGCAGCGCAGGGTCGGCTCGCTCCCATCCGTCGGAGACGATCACCACCACCGCGCCTCGGGCCATCCCGCGCCGTCCGTGGTCGTCGACGAACGCCTTGAGCGCGACGCCGAGCCGCGTGCCACCGGACCAGTCGAGCGCCTCGTCGGCGGCCCTGGCCAGCGCGGCGTCCGGGTGCCCGGTCGCCAGGGCCTTCGAGAGCCGGGTCAGCCGGGTGGCCATCACGAAGGCCTCCGCCCCCGCGCCTCGCACGGCGCCCTGCAGCAGGTGCAGGTAGACGCGTGAGTAGGCCTCCATCGACCCCGAGACGTCGGCGATCAGGACGACCTTCCTGCGATGCCTGCGACGCCGCCGGTACTCCCGGCGTACCGGGTCTCCTCCGGTGCGGTGGGAGCGGCGCAGGGTCCGGCGCAGGTCGAGCCGCCGGCCCCTCCCGGACCTCGTCGTCCGTCGCGCCCGACGCAAAGGGGCGACCACGCGAAGCTCCTCGACGAGGCGACGGAGCAGCGCCAGCTCCTCGGCCGTGTAGTGGGTGAAGTCCTTGTGTCGCAGGCGTTCCTCGGTGCTGGCGGTCACGAGGACCCTGCGTCCGTCGTCGTCGCTGTCTGTGGGTTCCCCGGTGGCGGACGTCGGCCTCGGTACGTCGGACTCGCCTCCCGGCGCGTGCTTCCCTGGCTGCGCCCGAGGCCCGGCACGCAGCTGCGGCGGGAGCTTTGCAGCGGCGGTGTCCCCGCGGTCTTCCGCGACGTCGGTCAAGCCGCCGAACAGCTGGGCGAAGACCTGGTCGAACGCCTCGATCTGCTCGTGATGGTCCACCAGCGTCACGCGTGCCAGCCAGTACAGCTCGTGGATCGTCGCGGGGCGCGCGATCGCGACCGAGGACGCGAAACGGGCGGACCGTTCCGGACCCGCCGGGACCCCAGCGTCGCGGAGCCGGTCCCCGAAGCCGGCCGCGACGGTGGCCAGGTCGGCCGGCAGAGGCTCACTCACGGCCGGCCACCCAGGCCACGCCGCGGTCGAGTGCCACGTCGAGGTCCTCGCGGTACTTCAACGCCGAGCCGAGCGTCGCCTCCACCACGCCCTCGTCCAGCCGTGCGACCCCGAGGAGGCGGAGCGCCCCGACCCAGTCGATCGCCTCGGCTACGCCCGGTGGCTTCTGCAGGTCGAGGCTCCGGAGTCGCTGGACGGCCGCCGCCACCCCGGTCGTGAGGTCCTCGGCCGCCGTCGGCACGTGCAGGCGGATGATCTCCGCCGCGCGTGCCACGTCCGGGTAGTCGATCCAGTGGTAGAGGCAGCGCCGTTTCAGGGCGTCGTGCAGGTCGCGGGTCCGGTTGGACGTGAGCACTGCCAGCGGTGGAACCCGCGCCTCGACCGTGCCGATCTCGGGAATCGTGATCGACCCCTCGGCGAGGAGCTCGAAGAGGAAGGCCTCGAACTCCTCGTCCGCTCGGTCGACCTCGTCGATGAGCAGGACCGCGGGGCGTGGTCCCGGGTGCCGCACGGCCTGGAGCAGCGGCCGCTCGACCAGGTAGTCGGGAGCGAACAGGTCCTCCTCCCGCAGGTGGGCGCCTTCGGCCTCCGCCAGCCGGATGGCGAGCAGCTGCCGGGGGTAGTTCCACTCGTACAGCGCCTCCGCCGCCTCGATCCCGTCGTAGCACTGGAGCCTGATCAACGGGGTGCCCAGCAGGCGGGCCAGCGACTTGGCGGCCTCGGTCTTGCCGACCCCCGCCTCTCCCTCGAGCAGGATCGGCTGCGGCAGTCGCACCGCGCAGAAGAGCGCCGTGGCGAGCCCTTCGTCGGTGATGTAGCCGCTCTCCTCGAGGCCCTTGCGGAGCGTCGCGATGTCCGGCACCAGGCCGGCGAGGTCCTCGTCGCCGGGTTCCGGCACGGGTCCGGTCACGACGTGAGGTACCCGGACGGGTCGGCGGCGAACGCGCGGAGGCAGCCTGAGCCGCAGAACCAGTAGCGCACACCGTCGTGGTCGAGGTGCAGCGAGGTGTCCAGCGCCGGGACCGTCATGCCGCACACCGGGTCCGTCGCCGTGCGTGGCTGCTCCTGTGCGAGCGGGAGCTCGGCGGCGACGGACGCGACCGGGCGTCCGGAGGCTCGACGACGCTCGGCGACGATCTCGGCGAGGATCGACAGCGCCACCTCCTCCGGGGTGCGTGCGCCGATGTCGAGTCCCGCGGGGGTGTGCACCCGGGCTCGGGCGGCCTCGTTCACGGGGAGCGACGCCACTACCGCCTCGCCACGCTTGTGGCTGGCGACGAGGCCGACGTAGGGGACCTCGGCGGTCAGTGCGGCGGTGAGGACCTCCTCCTCGTCCCGACCGTGGGAGGCGCACACGAGGGCCGCCGCGCCGGAAGGTTCGGTGCCCGCGCCGACGAGCACCTGGTAGCCGAGCCGCTCGCCGAGGCGGACGAGCGCGTTGGCGATCGGGCTGTCGCCGTGCACCTGCAGAAGCGGGGCAGGTACGACGGGCTCCAGGAAGATCTCGAGCACCCCGCCCGACAGGCACGGGTTGTGCACGGTGAGCCGGTCCGGACGGGACTCCGCGTCGTGTTCCGGCTCCGGCGTGATCCTCAGCAGCAGCGGGTCACCGGAGTCGAGCAGCGCGAGGCTCTGGGCCCGCACCGTCGACTCCGCGCAGGTGCCACCGACGAACCCCTCGATCGTCCCGTCCCCGAACACGACCGCCTCGTCACCGGGCTTCGCCGACGTCGGTCGGTCCGCGAGCACCACGGTCGCATGCACGAACGGCACCCGCTCGGCCCGGAGCTCGGCCGCGCGTCGCTCGATGTCGGGTCTGCTCACTGGACCGCCAGGTCGGTGCGCACAGGGTGTCCCTGCATGGCCATCCACACGTTCGCGGGCGTCAGCGGCATGTCCGCGTGGCGCACCCCGTAGGGCTCGAGCGCGTCGATGACGGCGTTCACCACCGCCGGGGGTGAACCGACCGTGGCCGACTCCCCGATGCCCTTGAGGCCGAGAGGGTGGTGCGGCGAGGGGGTGACCGTCTCGCCGGTCTCCCAGCTCGGGCACTCCATCGCCGTCGGCAGGAGGTAGTCCATGAACGAGTTGCCCACGCAGTTGCCGTCCTCGTCGAACGGGATCACCTGCATCAAGGCCATGCCCACGCCATCGGCGAGGCCACCGTGGATCTGGCCCTCGACGATCATCGGGTTGATCCTCGGGCCGCAGTCGTCGACGGCGATGAAGCGCCGCACCGACACCTGTCCCGTGCCCGGGTCGACATCCACCACGCAGATGTAGGCCCCGAAGGGGTAGGTCAGGTTGGGCGGGTTGTAGACGACCGAGGCGTCGAGGTGCCCTTCCACTCCTTCGGGCAGCTCGAGAGTGCCGTGCGAGAGCATCGCGACGTCCTGGATGGTCTTGCCCTGCGTCGGGTCGCCCTTGACGAACCAGCGGCCCTGCTCCCACTCGAGGTCGTCCGGGCTGCACTCGAGGGCCGCCGCCGCGACGATGCGGGCCTTGTCCCTGATCCGCTGTGCGGCGACCGCGGCAGCGGCTCCCGAGACGGGGGTGGAGCGGGACCCGTAGGTGCCCAGCCCGAAGGGGGTGTTGCTCGTGTCACCGTGGATGACATCGATGTCCTCAGGGGGGATGCCGAGCTCGTGCGACACGATCTGCGCGAACGTCGTCTCGTGTCCCTGTCCCTGGGTCTGGACCGAGAGCCGCAGCTGTGCCTTGCCCGTCGGGTGCACCCGCAGCTCGCAGCCGTCGGCCATGCCGAGACCGAGGATGTCCATGTGCTTGCGGGGTCCGGCGCCGACGCCCTCGGTGAAGAAGCTGATGCCGATCCCCATCAGCTCCCCGCGTTCCCGCTTCTCCTGCTGCTCGCGCCGGAGCTCGTCGTACCCCGCGATCTCCATGGCCTTGCGCAGCGCGCGCGGGTAGTCGCCGGAGTCGTACTCCCAGCCGGTCCTGCTCGTGTAGGGGAACTGCTCGGGCCGGAGCAGGTTCTTCAGCCGCAGCTCGGCCGGGTCGACACCGAGCTCGTCGGCGAGGACGTCCACCATGCGCTCCACGAGGTAGACCGCCTCGGTGATCCGGAAGGAGCACGCGTAGGCCACGCCGCCCGGCGCCTTGTTGGTGTAGACGCCGGTCACCTTGCAGTGCGCCGCCTCGAGGTCGTAGCTGCCGGTGAAGATGTGGAAGAAGCCGGCCGGGAACTTCGTCGGCTGGGCCGTGCCGTTGAAGGCGCCGTGATCGGCGAGCACGTCGACCCTCAGGCCGAGGATCTTGCCCTCTCTCGTGGCGGCTATCTCGCCCTTCATGTGGTAGTCCCGCGCGAAAGACGTCGACATGAGGTTCTCGCTGCGGTCCTCCACCCATTTCACCGGCTTCCCGGTGACGATCGACCCCACCACGGCGAGCACGTAGCCGGGGTAGATGCCGACCTTGTTGCCGAAGCCGCCGCCGATGTCGGGCGAGATGATCTGGATGTTGTGCTCGGGGATGCCCGCGACGAGGGCGTAGATCGTGCGGTGCGCGTGCGGCGCCTGGTTCGTCGACCAGACCGTGAGCCGGCCGGTGACCTTGTCCATGCTCGCGATCGTCCCGCAGGTCTCCAGCGGCGCCGGATGCGAGCGTGGGTAGAGCATGACCTGGCTGACCACCACGTCCGCCTCGGCGAAGACCTCGTCGGTGCGCTCCCGGTCGCCTGCCTCCCAGTCGAAGATGTGGTTGTCGGTGCGGCCCTCCACGTCGTCACGGATGACCGGCGCGTCCGGGTCGAGCGCCTTCCGGGCGTCCACGACGGGCGGCAGGACGTCGTACTCGACGTCGATCAGGTCGAGCGCGTCCCTCGCGGAGTACTTGTCCTCCGCGATGACCATCGCGACCTCCTGGCCCTGGAAGCGGACCTTGTCGGTCGCGAGGACTGCCTGCACGTCGGCGCTCAGGGTCGGCATCCAGGCCAGCTTGAGCGACTCGAGGGTGGCGCCGGTGATCACCGCCTTGACCTTCGGGTGTGCCTCGGCCTCGCTGGTGTCGATCGACATGATCCTCGCGTGGGCCACCGGGCTGCGGAGGATCGCAGCGTGCAGCATGCCGGGCATGGTGAGGTCGTCGAGGTAGTGGCCCTGTCCGCGGAGGAAGCGGGCGTCCTCCTTGCGGAGCATGCGGCCGAACCCGATCGGGTTGCCTGCCGGGCTGGTGGCGGGTGCTGCCTGCTCGGTGCTGGTCATGCCTGCACCTCCTCGGAGGACTCCTGGGGTTCCCGTTCCGCTCTGTGCTCGCCGGAGTTCTGGGCGGCCCAGCGGACGGCGCGGACGATGTTCTCGTAGCCGGTGCAGCGGCACAGCTGCCCGGAGATCGCCTCGCGGATCGTGGCCTCGTCGGGGTCGGGATCATGGTCGAGCAGCCACCGCGCGGTCATCATCATCCCGGGTGTGCAGAAGCCGCACTGGAGCCCGTGCTCCTGCATGAACCCCTGCTGGACCGGGTCGAGCTTGCCGTCGACCTCGAGGCCCTCGACGGTGCGTACCTCGTGCCCGTCGGCCATCGCGGCGAGCACGGTGCAGCTTTTCACCGGCTTGCCGTCGAGCCAGACCACGCACGTTCCGCACTGGGAGGTGTCGCAGCCCCAGTGCGTGCCGGTCATGCCGAGGTGGTCGCGGATGAAGTGCACGAGGAGGAGACGGGGCTCGATGTCACGAGTCACCACGGCGTCGTTGACCTTCATGGTCACCTGCATGGTCACGACCTCCCTTGGGACCGCTCGACGCAGCGACGCAGGACGCGCTGGGTCAGCTCGTCGGCGAGGTGGAGCTTGTACTCGACGGGCCCGCGCTGGTCGGCGTGCGGCCTGCACGCCCCGGCCGCGAGACGGCCCGCCTCGGCGATGTGCTCGGCGGTCGGTGGCTTCCCCAGCAGGTAGGTCTCGGCCTCCTCGGCGCAGAAGTGGGGCGCGCCGACCGCTGTGAGCCCGATGCCGACGTCGGCGACGGTGCCGTCACGGACGACGAGGTAGGCACCTGCCGCGGCCGCCGCCCAGTCGCCGACCTTCCGCTTCACCTTGTCGTAGGCGCTCGCCGCGCCGGGCCGGATGGGTACCTGCACCTCGGTGAGGATCTCGGCATCGTCCAGGACGGTTTCGTACGGGCCCTGGTGGAACTCGCGCGCCGGCACGGTGCGGACTCCTCGCGAGGAGCGGATCACGAGGGTGGCCTTGAGCGCGGACCCGACCGCCGCGAGGTCCTCGGCGGGATCGGCCTGGCAGAACGAGCCTCCCACCGTGCCACGGTTCCGCACCGGCGGGTCGGCGATCATCCGCTCCGCGTCGTGGAAGATCGGGTAGTGCTCCCCGATGACGGCGGAGTCGAGGACCGCGGCGTGCCGGGTCATCGCCCCGATGCACAGTCGGCCTTCCACCACCCGGATGTAGTCGAGGTCGGTGAGCCCGTTGATGTCGATGACGCACTCCGGCTGCGCCAGCCGGATCCTCATCATGGGCAGGAGGCTGTGGCCACCCGCGATCAGTCGTGACTCGGGACCGAGCTTCCCGAGCAGCTCCAGAGCGTGCTCGACGCTCGTTGCCCTTGCGTAGTCGACGGGTGCAGGTGTCTGCACGGCTCGCCCCTCTCGGTCCGACGAAGTCAGGGACCGCACCCCGCCCCGAGAGCGAGGCCGGACGCCGGTCAGTCTGCTCCTCCGCCGAGGCAACCGGCAAGGGACCGGGGAATGATCAGCCCGGCCGCGAGGGCTCTGAACGGGTCAGAGGTACTCGTCGACCTTCCGGTGGTACCTGCACCCCACCTTGCCGCCCGCGATGGCGGCGAGGAGGGAGCCGACGGCGGCCACCACGGCGGCGACAAGCCCGACGAGGCCCATCGACCCGGCAGGAACGGACACCGACGGCAGGTCCAGCCGGTCGAGCGCGCTCAGGGAGCTGCCGAAGAAGAGGCCCAGCCCCAGGGCCAGGGCGGTGAGCAGGATGCCCGTGATCCAGACACCTGCGCCCTGACGGCCGCCGTCGAACCGTGACATGCGCCCCGCGACGTAGCCTCCGGCGTAGTAGGCGAGCAGGAGCACGCCTACCCCCGCCGCTGCGAGAGCGACGGCCGCTGCCGCGGGCTGGTTGTCGACGAGGTCACCGACCGTCGGGACGGTGCGGCGGAGAACGGCGAAGACGACGGCGAGGGCGGCCGCCAGGAAGACCCCGAAAGCGACCGTGACCAGCCAGCCGAAGAAGCCGGCTCCCCAGTTGACGCCTCCGAACCGGTCCAGGGCATCGGGCTCGTCGTCGCGGTAGCGGTCCCTGCGGTCGCTGTCGTTCCGGTAGCTCGCTGCGGGGTAGTTCCGGCGTTCGTCGTACGCCGGCTCCTCGTAGGGGAGGATGTCGGCGAGCACGGTCTGCTCCTCGGCCTGCTCCGGCTTCCAGTCCGGGGAGAGCTCTCGGTACGGGTCGGGCGCCTGCTCCCGGGCGGCGTCGTCGCGGGGCTCCTCCCGTCGGATCGGCTCGCGGATCGGCGGCGCGTTGAACTGGGTCCAGTACATAGCGGGGTCCGAGAGCCGTTCGTAGGTCTCCCGGCTTCCGCGCGGTTGGTCCTGACTTGCCATGAGCGCCCTCCGAGTCTGCGACAACCGGACCACTTACCCCGCTCCGACATGTCGCACACCCCCTATGTGGTCCCGGTCCGTACCGGAGGCGAGTCCGTCAGCATTTTCCGGAATCGCGAGGGCCGTCCGATGTGCCCCGTGCGGTTACTCTTGCCCCTATGTCAGCACCTGCCGGGTCCGTCCACGAGGCTGTGGACCGTGCGCGCGTCGTGGCCAGTGACGTGGCCGCGCCACGCGTGGAGGAGACCGACTCCGGAGTCTGGCCCGAGCAGTCGCTTCGAGCCCTCCAGGAGTCGTTGGGCGGCCTGGTCGTTCCGCGGGAGGACGGTGGGTCGGGCCTCGGCCTGCGCGCGCTGGTCGCCGTGTGCGAGGTGCTGGGCGAGGTGTGCGCCTCCACCGCCATCTGCTTCGGCATGCACAACGTCGCCGCCGCCGTGATCGGTGCGAAACCGACAGAGCGCCAGCGCAAGGAGTTCCTCCGCCCCATCGCGTCCGGCGAGCACCTCACGACGCTGGCCCTGTCCGAGCCCGGGACCGGTGCGGAGTTCTGGCTGCCCCAGACGAGGCTCACCTCCGACACGGGAGGGTGGCGCCTCAACGGCGAGAAGAGCTTCGTCACCAACGGCTCCCAGGCCGACTCGTACGTCGTCTCGACGGTCGCCGCGGACTCGGATGCTCCTGTCGGCGAGTTCTCGTGCGTAGCCGTGTGGGGGGACAGCGATGGCCTCTCCTGGCACGGTGGCTGGGACGGCATCGGCATGCGCGGCAACTCCTCCCTGGGCGCCAGGCTGGACAACGTCGCGGTGGGGCCCGACGCGCTGCTCGGTGCTCCGGGGGACCAGATCTGGTACGTCTTCGAGGTGGTGGCTCCGTACTTCCTCACCGCCATGGCCGGCACCTACCTCGGCGTGGCCCAGGCTGCGCTGACCGCTGCGACCGAGCACCTCAAGCAGCGACGCCACACGCACAACGGCCGCAGCATCTCCGGCGAACCGGTGCTCCAGCACCGTCTGGGTGTGCTGTGGTCGGAGGTCCAGGCGACCCGTCGGCTCGTCTACTGGGCTGCTGAGGAGGCGGACGCCGCCGGGCCGGAGTCCTTGCCCGCCCTCGCCTCGGCGAAGGCCAAGGTCGCCGACACGGCAGTGAGCGTGGCCAACGAGGCGATGACCCTCGTCGGCGGCATCGGCTACCGCGACCGGCACCCCCTGGAGCGCCACCTGCGCGACGCGCGCGCCTCCCATGTGATGAGCCCGACCACGGACATCCTGCGGACCTGGACCGGCCGTGCCCTGCTCGACGTGCCCCTGCTCGGGACCTGACGGAGGACCTGAGGTCGGACATGGGGAAGCTTCTGCTCGTCGCGGTCACCCCCGACGAGGAATCGGCGCTGGGTGATGCCGTGGGTCCGGAGTCCTGCCGCACGATCGCCCTCACGGATCTCGACTCCGCTCTGGGCGGAGGCGCCGACGTCGCCGTCGTCGGCACCGAGGCTTCCTCTCCGCTTGCCGTGGCGCAGCAGGTCCACCGCGCGGACCCGCTGTGCGGGGTGGTCCTGCTCACCACGACGGGCAACGATGCGGAGCTCAGGCGTTCCGCCAGGTACGCCCCCGGCATCCCCGCATCCCTGCTGATCGTGGAGTCCCGGAGCCCCGAGCTCGTCGAGCAGGTGTGTGAGGTGCTCGAGGGGAGCCGGGCCCGTCGCGCCCACCACGCGACGATGAATGCGATCCCACGGCCCGACACCGTCCCGACACCGCACACGCTTGCTCCTGCCTCGCTCGGCTCTCTTCTCGACCACGCCCCGTTCGGTGTCCTGGTCGGCGACCTCGACGGGCGGCTGGTGAGCTGGAACCGCTGGGCGGGCGACCTCCTGTCGCTGCGCCACGACTCGACCGGTGAGCTGGTCCCGGGACTGTTCCCTTCACGGGACTACCTCGACGACGCCTTCGCCCTGGCACGTGAGGGACGGGTCGGTGCAGCTGCTTCCGCGACGACCCTTGACGGGCCCGGCGACAGGGCGGTGGAGGTCAGCGCCGCCCCCACCCGGCTGGAGAACGGCGACGAGGCCCTGCTCGTCCTTTTGCACGACGTGACGTCGCAGCGGCAGGCCGAGCGGACCCGGGACCACCTCGCCGAGCAGGTCGGGCTGCTGGGTCGCGTCTCGGAAGCGCTCGCGGGCACCCTGGACGTGGAGAGGGCGTTCGTTCGTCTCGCCGAGCAGGTCGTGCCCTCGCTCGCCGACTGGGTCAGCGTGCAGAGCTACGACCAGCGCGGGCAGAGCAGGCACGTGGTCGTCCGGCATCGGGACCGCGGCCTCCAGGAGCAGGTCGCCTCCATCCGTGACGACCTCTTGCAGGGACTGGGAGCGACGTCTCCGAGCAGACGGGCCATGAGCTCCGGCGAGCCCGTCCTCCTGCCCTCGGTCTCCGAGGACGAGCTGGCCGAGTTCGTCCCCGACGAGACCACCCGGGCCGTGGTCAGCCGCATGGGCGTCGCGAGCGTGCTCGCCGTGCCCCTCCCTGGGCGCGAGGAGGTCCGCGGGTCGATGGCACTGGTCAGGACCGCCGACTCCCCGCCCTACACCACCCAGGACCTGGCGGTGGGGCTCGAGGTCGGCCGGCGTGCCGGCGTCGCGCTGGACACCCTCTCCCTGTACGCCCGCCAGCGGGATCTCGCAGCGGAGCTGCAGCGGAGCCTGCTCACCGACCCGCCGCAGACCGACGAGGCCGAGGTCGTGGTCAGGTACGTCGCCGCGGCCGAGGAGGCCCAGGTCGGCGGCGACTGGTACGACGCTTTCCTCCAGGAAGACGGCAGCACCGTGCTCGTCATCGGTGACGTCATGGGCCACGACTCCCGCGCCGCCGCCGCGATGGGGCAGCTCCGCGCCCTGCTCCGAGGCATCGGCTACACCACCGGCACCAGCCCGGCCGAGATGCTCAGCCGGCTCGATGCCGCGATCGAGGGCCTCCGCGTCCAGACGACGGCGACCGGACTCGTCGTGCGGGTCGAGCCGCGCGCCGACCTCGACAGCGGTCCCGCACGGCTGTGCTGGTCCAACGCCGGCCATCCGCCGGCGATCGTGGTGCCCCCCGGCGGCGGCGCCCTCGTCCTGGAGAACGACGATCCCGACCTGCTGCTGGGGGTGCTGGCGCACATCGACCGGAAGGAGACTCCCGCCTGGCTGGAACCGGGCGGGACGTTGCTGCTCTACACCGACGGCCTGGTCGAGCGTCGCGGCGAGTCCATCGACGAGGGCGTCTCGATACTGACCGACGCCGTCGACCGGCTCTCCGGACTGCCGTTGTCCGTGATGTGCGACAGGCTCCTGGCCGAGCTGCTCCCGGAGGACCACGACGACGACGTCGCGCTGGTCGCGGTCCGGCTGCGGACTCCCGGCGAGGTCGCCTCCGTGCCAGAGTGGACGGGGTGAGCAACCTCGAGGTCCGGCCGGTCGAGATGGAGTGTGGCGGCACCGCCGTCGCCACCGCGCGTTCCGGCGTGGAGGTGATCACCTCCCGGGAAGTGCCTCTCGGCGGCCCTCGGGCGATGACCGTGCGTCGTACCCTCCCGCAGCGACGGCGCTCCCTGATCGGTGCCTGGTGCTTCGCCGACCACTACGGGCCCGACGACGTCGCCGGCACCGGCGGGATGGACGTGCCCCCGCACCCGCACACCGGGCTGCAGACGGTGAGCTGGCTGTTCGCGGGTGAGATCGAGCACCGCGACAGCTCCGGCGTGCACGCGCTGGTCCACCCCGGAGAGATGAACCTCATGACCGGTGGGCATGGCATCGCCCACTCGGAGGTCTCCACGGCGGCCACGACGACGCTTCACGGCGTCCAGCTCTGGGTCGCGCTGCCGGACCGTGCCCGGGGCGCGCCGCGGGACTTCCAGCACCACGTCCCGGAGGGGGTTCGCGTCGACGGAGCGTCGTCGAAGGTGTTCGTCGGCTCGCTCGCCGGCGAGACGTCCCCGGTCCGCACCCACACGCCCCTGCTCGGGGCCGAGCTGTCCCTCGATCCCGGCGTCGAGTTGGTCCTCGACGTGGAGCCGGCGTTCGAGCACGGTGTGCTGGTCGACATCGGCCCCGTGCACCTCGGCGGGACGGAGCTGGCTCGCGCGGAGCTCGGGTACGTCGCACCCGGCGCCGACCGTCTGGTGATCGGCAACCGCTCCGGCGAGAAGGCGCGCGTGGTGCTCCTGGGCGGCGAGCCGTTCGAGGAGCAGATCGTGATGTGGTGGAACTTCGTGGGTCGCTCCCACGACGAGATCGTCGCCTTCCGCGAGGACTGGGAGAACCGGTCGGAGCGCTTCGGCGAGGTGCAAGGGTACGTCGGACGCACGGAGCGGATTCCCGCACCACCTCTTCCGAATGTCCGGATCAAGCCACGTCTCAACCCGCCCGGGGCGGGGGACCGCAGCGCCTGGGGCTGACCGCCATGGTGGGCGGTCTCACACGACGATCCGGGAGCATTCGGACTCGGTTCCGGGTGTCGGAGTGAGATGCTTGTGGTGTGGCCCGGGCAGCGTTTCGGGCGTCTGAAGGTCGGGAGGGACCCATGATCGGCTGGTTCGTCGTTCTCGCCGCTGCAGGTGCACTGGTAGCGGTCGCGCGCTGGTACCTCAAGGGCGAAGGGGTGACCGGTTACCGCACCGGCGACCGGGACGAGATCACGCGGGTCCGTATCGCGACGATGAACGTCGGCTAGTCACACCGGAACCGGGCGGCCCTTACGGATCACGCCATGCACGGGCGTCGAGGTCGGCAGGCTGCTGTAATCGGCACGTGGAGGACTGGTGGTCGGGCCGCGGGCGTGAGCAGCCCCACCCCGTCGAGATCGCCTCGGGGGTGTTCCAGCTCGAGACCGGTCGCGGGCTCACGGAGACCAACGTCTACTTCGTCCGCGCGGCGTCCGGCTGGGTGCTGGTGGACACGGCCTGGCCGAACCGGGCGGCCGTCATCAGTGCGGCCGCCGAGACGCTCTTCGGGCCGGAGACTCGTCCGGTCGCGATCCTCCTGACGCACTTCCACCCGGACCACTCGGGCTCGGCGCGGGAGCTGGCGGCACGCTGGCAGGTCCCGGTCCTCGTGCACCCGGACGAGCTGCCCTTCGCCGGCGGTGGCTACGTGCCGGAGTACGCCCACCCCCTCGACCGGTGGGTGGTTGCCCCGCTGATGCGTCTCGTGCCCCGCAGGAGGCGGGAGGCGATGCAGGCGCGGAACAGCCTCGAGGGCACCGCCGTGGCGTTCGACCCGGAGACCGGAGTCCCCGGCTTGCCCGGCTGGACGTGCGTCCCGACACCGGGGCACACGCCGGGACATACATCGTTCTTCCGCCCGGAGGACCGTGTGCTGATCACGGGTGACGCCCTGGTGACGGTGCGAGTGAACTCGCTGAGCGGGCTGCTCGCGGGACGACCTGGCCTCTCGGGCCCACCCTGGTACACCACGTGGGACCGCCGGGCTGCCAGGGAGTCGATCGGGAAGCTTGCGCGGCTCGAGCCCCGCGTGCTCGCCGGCGGTCACGGCAGGCCCGTGGTCGGTGCCGGCACGGCCTCGGCCCTGAGGGACTTCGCCGGACAGCGCGGCTGACAGGACGCGAGAGCCGGTCAGGACACGGGGCGGATCGTCAGCCCGGCCCGTTCGAGCTCGAACTCGACCCGCAGACGTTCGGACTCGCGCTCGACGCCCTCCGGGAGCGAGGCCAAGGAGGTCGGCACCTGCACGGCACGGCAGGCATCGAGCAGGAGGTCGTCGTACGCCGCCACCACCCCGCTGTGCTTCACGTGGGTGGTGCCGTCGCGCGGCCGCCGCGCCTCCGGCTGCAGCCTGCGCAGGTCGTGGGCGAGGCGCTCGAGCGGCGGCCCGACCCGCGTCGGCGGAGGCGGCTCCAGGAGGTGCACGGAGCGACCGATCCGGACCAGCCAGGACGCGACCGCATGTGAGTAGAGCACGCCGCCGACCAGCAGCGCCAAGAGGGCCGTGACGCCCAGGACCCGGAGCAGGCCCCCGACCGTGTCGTCGACCATGCTTCGACGGTACGCCGCGCCTAGATCACGCAACAAGGCCGGGCCCGGCAGGCGGCGGCCGTCCCTCACGGCCGCCATCTCCCCGGCTAGGCCCCTGCGTCGACCACCTCACGGCGATCGTCGGGCAGCCGTCGGGTCAACCCGACCCGGTCGAGGTGACCGAGCAGCGGCAGCACCACGCGACGGCTGGTCCCGAGGCGCACCCGCGCCTCGCTGGTGGTGAACGGCTGGGGCAGCTCCGCCAACCACGTCGCCGCCAGCCGGTCTGCTCCTGGGAGCAGCACGATCCCGGGGGCCGGCCGGAGCAACAGTCCTGCCTTCGCGGCGGCGGCGGCCCCGCTGTTGTCGAGCCCGATCTCCTTCAGCCGGTCGGCGTTGGGGGCGGCGAACGGCTCCCGCGCCAGGTCCTGCTGGACCGCCTCGACGGCACGCTGCAGGCGCTCCGGGAGTCCGACGGTTCTCCCGCTCGTCACACGACCGGAGCAGACGTGGAGGGGAGGGCGCACGACAGCCCGCACCAGCTGGGGAGACGGGAGTCCGAGACGCTCCGCGACGACCGACAACGGGAGCCCGGCGGCGAGCTGGGACGACTGCTCGTGCTCCGTGATGAGCTGGTTCACCTGGGCGGTGACGGCCGCGGCCCGCTCCTCGCTCATCACCCAGCCGTCGGCGAGAACGGCACGCGCGGCATCGGCGGTGGGCTCGTCGACCGTGATGCCGATCCGCCTGAGCAGCTCGACTGGTGCGAGACCGCGGCGGGTGACCTCCTCGGTGAAGTCCGCCCGGCCCGCATGCGTGAGGGCGCGGGCCCGCATCCCGGCAGCGCCCCGACGGCGCAGCGCGGGAGGCGCAGGGTCGAGAACAGCAGCGCCCCAGACCTGACGGCTTCCCGGGTCGCGCAGCAGCGCCCGGTCCCCCACGCGCAGAGGCAGGGGGCGGTCGAGGCGGAGCCGGACCAGGTCGTCCGACAGTGGACGGCAGTGCGTCGCGACGGAGGTGGCGCCGATGTGGAGCAGGGGACGTTCGGGCGGCGACGCGTCGGCCCCGCGCGCGGCGACCCGCACGTCGACCACGTCGGTGTGGTGCCAGGCGTCGGGGGTGGTGAGCGGGCTGCCGCGCTCGAGCTCCCCGGGGTCGTCGCCGGTCAGGTTGAGCGCGACCCGGGCCACCCCGGCCGCTGCCTCGCGCGGGCGGCCGAGGGACTGCACGCCTCGAACGCGGAAGGTGGTCGAGCCTGACGAGAGCGTGTCGCCCACGCGGACCGTGCCCGCGGGAAGGGTCCCGGTCACGACGGTCCCGGCGCCCTTGATCGTGAAACGCCGGTCGACCGAGAGCCGCACCGCGGCAGTCGGGTCCGGGTCAGGCAGCCGTTCCACCAAGCGCACCAGGTGCCGCCTGAGCTCCTCGAGTCCGGAGCCGGTGTGGCCGCTGACGGGGACCACCGGCGCACCCGCGAGGGACGTCGTCGAGAGCTGCGCCTCCGCCCTGGCGACCGCAGGCCCGGGGTCGGCGAGGTCCGCGCGGGACACGGCCACGACGCCGTGGCAGACGCCCAGGGCGTCGAGGGCGGCCAGGTGCTCCGCGGCCTGCGGCATCCAGGGGTCGTCGGCGGCGACGACGAAGAGGACCGCCGGGACCGGTCCGACGCCGGCCAGCATCGTGGAGATGAAGCGTTCGTGCCCGGGGACGTCCACGAAGGCAACCTCGCCCACCGGCGGGAGATCGGTCCACGCGTAGCCCAGCTCGATCGAGAGCCCCCGACGGTGCTCCTCCTCGAGACGGTCCGGGTCGCTGCCGGTGAGGGCTCGCACGAGGGTGGACTTGCCGTGGTCGACGTGGCCGGCGGTGGCGATCACGTGCACCTGTCAGGCCTCCCCGGTGGCTGCCCGTCGTACTGCCGCGGCGAGCAGGTGGTCCTGGTCGGGCGGCACCATGATCAGGTCGAGGAAGAGCCTGCCCTTTGCGACGTACCCGACGACCGGAGGTTCCCCCAGCCGGAGGGGGGCCGCGAGGTCCGGCGGCAGGGCCACCGCCGCGCTGCGGATGTCGACGCCGGGGGCTCCGCCGCCACCCACGGCGGCGACCGAGGAGACGGCTTCGGCCGGGACGTCGGAGGCGAGGCCGGCGGCCAGCTTCTCGGCCCGCACGAGGAGCTCGTCCGCGGACGCCGACAAGGCCCGGGACACCGGGGGCTCCGGGCCCGTCAGGGTCGCCTCGAGAGCGGCGAGCGTGAGCTTGTCGACGCGGAGCGCCCGGGCGAACGGGTGCCGTCGCAGCCTCTCCACGAGGTCGGCCCGGCCGAGCAGCAGGCCGCACTGAGGGCCGCCGAGCAGCTTGTCGCCGGAGGCGGTGACCAGGTCGGCGCCGAAGCGCAGGGCCGCCGAGGCGCTCGGCTCGTCCGGAAGCCGCGGGTGCGGTTTCAGCAGGCCTGATCCGATGTCGGCGACCACGGGCACGGGCAGAGCGGCGAGCTCACCGACAGACACCGTCGAGGTGAAACCCTCGACCACGAAGTTCGACGGATGCACCTTGAGGACGAAGGCGGTCTGCTCGTCGATCGCAGACTCGTAGTCTCCGAGCCGCACCCGGTTGGTGGTGCCCACCTCGCGCAGGGTCGCGCCCACCGACTCGACCAGCTCGGGGATCCGGAAGCCGTCCCCGATCTCCACCATCTCCCCGCGGGCGACCACGACGTTGCGTCCCATGGCGAGGGCGCAGGTCACCAGCGCGAGCGCGGCCGCACCGTTGTTGACCACGTGCACCCCTCCCGCGTCCGGGACAGCGGCTGCGAGCGCGGCCATTGCCGACCTGCCTCGCCGGCCCCGTCGCCCGGACTCGAGGTCCAGCTCGACGTCGGTCGAACCGGCCGCGATCGTCGTCGCGGCCACGGCCGCGGGGGACAGCGGCGCCCGCCCCAGGTTCGTGTGGACGATGATGCCGGTCGCGTTGAGAACCGGACGCATGGCCGTCGCTGCGCGGGGTACCAGGTCAGCAGCCTCGCTGGCGACGTGCGCAGGGGAGATGTCGCCGGTGCGGCAGCGTTGGAGCGCCTCTCGCACGGCCTCCTTCACGAGATGCTCGCCGACCCGCGCAACGGCCTCCCGAAGACGGGGGTCCGCGAGCACGTGGTCGGTTCGCGGGGTCGAACGACGCTGGTCGGTCACGGCAGTCCTTCCCCCTGGAGCTCTCGGCGGACGAAACCGTCACGTCGCACACCCGCCGTCCGCCCGGTCTCGCACATTAGCACCGAGCCTGGCCCGCTTCGGTGTCGTTCCGGGCGTCCCGCGCGGCTGTCGGAAGCACGACCGCGCTCAGCTGGTCGAACGCGGGTGGCGGAGCCGTCGAAGCGCGACCTCCGCGAGCCAGGCAGCCGCGTCGGGCACCACGGAATCGTCGAACGCCGCCAGCGGCGAATGGTTGTCGGGGGCGGACGCGTAGTCGTCGCCGGGGCAGGCGCCCAGGAAGAGGTAGGCCCCGGGAACCTGCTCGAAGACGAAGGACATGTCTTCCGAGCCCATCTCCGGATGGGGCATCTCGGAGTAGCTGCTCTCGCCGAAGAGGTCCACCACGGTCCTGACCGCCAGGTGGTACTCCTCGTCGTCGTTGACCGTGGCCGGGTAGCTCTCGCTGTAGTCGAGCTCCACCGAGAGCCCGTGGGCGGCCGCGACACCGCTCGCGACGCGCCCGATGGCCTTCCCCGCCGTCTCCCGGGTCTGCGCGGAGAAGGTCCTCAAGGTCGCGGCGAGGTCGCCGGAGTCCGGGATGACGTTGTCGCTGAACCCTGCGCTGATCTTGCCGACGGTGAGCACGACGCTGTCGAAGGGGTCGAAGGTGCGCGTCACCATGGTCTGGAGGGCCAGGACGATCTCGCAGAGCACGGGTATCGGGTCGAGCGCTCGGTGGGGCTCAGATCCGTGGCCACCGGCGCCCTGCACCCGGATGTTGACACGGTCGACGGCGGCCATCAGCACTCCGGGGCGGGCGTACCAGTGCCCCCGCGGGTACTCCGAGGAGGAGACGTGGAGTGCGTACGCCGCCTCGACGGGGGGCCCTGCCAGCTCGAGAAGACCCTCCTCCAGCATGCGCCTTGCACCGCCCGGTCCTTCCTCAGCGGGCTGGAACATGAACACCACGTCGCCCGCGACCTCCTCGCGCATCTCGGCGAGGATCCGTGCGGCGCCAACCAGCGCGGCCGCGTGAAGGTCGTGGCCGCAGGCGTGCATCCTGCCCTCGTGCCGGGACCGGTAGGGGAGGTCCACGTCCTCCGTGACCGGCAGCGCGTCCATGTCACCGCGCAGAAGCACGGCCCGCCGGTCGACTCCCTCGGGCGCGCCCCCGCCTCTCAGGACGGCCACGACCGACGAGAGAGACTCGCCCGTCGACACCTCGAGGTCCAACCCCTCCAGAGCGCGCAGCACAGTCTCCTGGGTGAGGGGGAGGTCCAGCCCCGTCTCCGGGATCTCATGGAGCGCCCGGCGGAGGGCGACGAGGTGTGGCGCGTGCTTCGCGGCGAGCTCGAGGGTGCGCATGCCGCCATCCTGCCCTCCCGAAGGCGCGGTCGGGCGCCGACGACCCGCCCGGGCCGTCGCCGGCCGACGTCAGTACACGCTCACGTGCACGTGGTCGTAGTGGTTCGCCGTGACCGAGCCACGGTCCTCCATGGCGCGCCAGCCCTCGCTGCTGCGCTCGACCGACCAGATGTGCTGCGACCAGATCACGTAGCTCACGCCGAGCTCGCTGGCGTGCGCCCTTACCCACTCGGCGATCTGGTCGCCGGTCGAACCGCTGGTCATGATGTCGAGCGCGTGCCCCGTGCCGTGGTCCCCGGTGTCGCCCGGCCGCACGCCTCCGTAGGTGGCGATCTGCGGGAAGGCGGCACACACGGCGCGGTGGACGTCGATGGCGTTCTGGACCAGGCCGCTCTCGACGTCCGAGCCGGTGGAGCAGGGGGCGGTGGAGAGCCCGTTGGTCGCCGGTGAGGCCGTTTCGCCGGCCGTCGGGGTCGGCTCGGCCGAGGGGGTGGCCGAAGGAGTCGGGGAGGGCTCAGGTGTCGGCTTCTTCTCCGCGAGGTAGGCCCGGTGGACCCAGTAGGACTCCTTACCGAGAACGACCTCCGCCCAGGGTCCCTGGATCTCCCCGGTGACCCCGATCTTCTCTGCCCTGTCGAGCACATCCCGGACGGGTGCCTGCTCGGTGGGTTCGGTCCGGACGTTGAGGGGCGCCGTGGCGAACTTCTGGTCGGTCGCCTCCGGTGGCTTCTCCACGAGTCGCACATCCTCCACCGACCTGGAGATCGGCTCGACCCGCATGGGCACCGGCGACGGCCGCACGCTGACGGCCGCTGCCTTGATGACCGGCACGTCGCGGACCGGCTGCTCGTCCGGCCACACGACCCCGGCAGCGGGGTTCGCCAGCGCCAAGGCCGTTCCCACGGGGAGGCCGAGTCGGACCATCCGGCGACGTCGGATCGACTTGCGCGTGCGGAGGACGTGCTTGTGGCGTGCTCGCGCCACGGTGAATCACCAACCAGGGGAGTCGGGGGCAGGAACAATGCGGTTCTTCGGAACTCGCAAGACCCCCGTCGCGGAGCAAAATCCCCATCTACGGCCAGGTCGAAAACACAACTTGAGGGCGTCCAGACCACTTTTTGTTCAAAGCCACGAAATTGACGCCTGAGCCGCCTGGCTCACAAAAAGGACAAAAGAAACATCCGGGAAAAGGCTTCTTTCATCTGAATCTGCCCACGGCCCAGGGCTGTGAGACACCTCGTGAGCGGGACCCGGCTAGCGAAGCGCGCTCGAGCAGCGGGTGGCGCCGTTCCCCCGACCCGTCGCGGGACCGCATGCCAGGCTCGGGTCGTCGGGTGCAGGCACGGCCGTCTCCACGGGCGCGGTGGGGACGGGCTCCGGCGTCGGCTCGGCTGAGGTCAGGGAGGCGGAGGTCGGCTGCGTGAAGCTGGGCGGCGTGGAGCCGGTCGCCCGGGTCGGTGACGAGACCTGCGCCCTCCGCACGGGGCTCGCAGCGGTCGGCGAGGGCTGGGGTGTCGAGACCACGCTCGCCGCGGGTGTCTGCGTCGCTGCGGCGACTGGTCGCCCGCGCGTGACCACCAAGGCGGTCGACGGGTCCGATGCCGCGCGGGCACGGTCTGAACGGTGATCTCGGGAGGACTTGCTTCGCGCCGGCTTCGGCGAAGCGGTCCCAGGGCGAGCATCCGGACGTCGGTCCGCCAACAGCACGAGGTCGTCCCCGGAGGACGTCTCCATAGCCATCGGTGCCGGGGAGGTTCGAGCGCGGGCGGTGGAGGAAGCACTGCTCGGCGGAGAGTGGCTCGCGGAGATCTCTCCGGACAACACCGCGGCTGCGACGGGTGAGGCGGCGGCGAGGACGGCCGATGTGGCGAGACCGACCCGGGTCAGCCCACGGCGAGGCGACCGGCCGCGGTGGACGTGCTTGCGGCGGGATCGCGCCACGGGGAACCACCATCCAAGAGTGTCGACGACGGGTTGGGGCGGCGTTCGCAAGGAACAGCGCAGCCCCGTCGCGGAGACACTCCCCTGCTGTCGGCATCCCCGAAACCAAGCTTGAGAGGCGTCCAGACCACTTTCGCCGGTGCGGGTCGTCGCGAAAGTGCCACACCGGGGCCTAAAAGGGACAATCCAGTAAAACTGAATTATTGGCTTCGTCCACTGAAGCAGTCGAAAGCGTGTCCGGGCGGCGACGCATGGCGAAACGGGTTCGGGTTACGAGATCTATGTCACACGTGCCGACCGAGCGTGCCTTCAGGAGGCCCGACAGATGACGACGTCCAGCCCAGCCGACCTGGCGCGAGCCCTCGATGCCCTGCCCCCGGACATCGTGGTGAGCGACCCGGACGTCGCGGCCGCCTACTCTCACGACCAGTCCAGGTTCACCGACCACGCGGTGCCGAGGGCCGTGCTGATGCCCCGGTCCACCGCGGAGGTGTCCCAGTGCCTGAAGGTGGCTCACGACCACCGGATCCCGGTGGTCCCGCGGGGCGCCGGCAGCGGTCTCAGCGGCGGTGCCAACGCCTCGACGGACTGCCTGGTCCTCTCCGTCCACCGGATGAACCAGATTCTGGAGGTCGACGCGGCTGACCGGTTCGCGGTCGTGCAGCCCGGGGTGATCACCGCCAGCCTCCGCGCCGCGGCCAAGGAGGTCGGCCTCTTCTACCCGCCGGACCCCGGCAGCGTGGAGATGAGCACGGTAGGTGGCAACGCGGCGACGAACGCCGGCGGCATGTGCTGTGTGAAGTACGGCGTGACCGCGGACTTCGTGATCGGCCTCGAGGTGGTCCTCGCCGACGGCCGTGTCATGCGGACCGGCCGTCGTACGGTCAAGGGAGTCGCGGGCTACGACCTCACCCACCTGTTCGTGGGCTCCGAAGGCACCCTCGGAGTCATCACCGAGGTCACCGTCCGGCTGGTGCCCGAGCCCGGGCCGTCGCACACGCTCGTCGCCTCGTTCTCGTCTCTGAAGGACGCAGGCGCGGTGGTGTCCGAGGTGACGCGCGCGGGCCTGACGCCATCGCTGCTGGAGATCTTGGACCGTACGACGGTCCGGGCGGTCGACCAGATGGCTCACATGGGGCTCGGTGAGGACGTCGAGGCCCTCCTGCTCGTGCAGAGCGACGACAAGCACGCGGACGTGCTGCTGGGCCGGGTCTCCGCGATCTGCGAGGACCAGGGCGTCTCGGACCTCGCCCACAGCTCGGACCCGGCGGAGTCCGCGATGCTGCTCGAGGCGCGGCGGCTCGCGCTCCCCGCGCTCGAGCGCCTCGGCGACTGGTTGCTCGACGACGTCGCCGTGCCCCGTTCGAGGATCGTGGAGTTCATCGTCGCGGTCGAGGAGATCAGCAGTCGGCTCGGACTCACCATCGGCGTCTTCGGGCATGCCGGGGACGGCAACCTCCACCCCACGGTGATCTTCGACGATGCCGATGCGGACAGCCGCGCGGCGACCCTCCGGGCTTTCGAGGAGATGACCCGCAAGGCGCTCGAGCTCGGCGGCACCATCACCGGGGAGCACGGCGTAGGGCGTCTCAAGCGCGACTGGCTGGCCCGCGAGCTCGATCCCGTCGCGGCGACGGTCCACGGCACGATCAAGTCCGCCCTGGACCCACGCGGAATTCTCAACCCGGGGGCGGTGATGCCCTGACGCACGTGCGCGTGGTGCGGAATCCGTGTCCCAGAACGCGGGCTCGCTCGGTTCCGCCGTTGCGCGGTCCGACGACCAGGAGTTATGTTCCATCAAACAGAAGTTTAGTTCCGTATTGCGGAACTTGCGGTTCTCGCCGCCCAAATCGGAGGAGCACTTTATGGACACCCCTGACGGCATCGAGATCACGGGCCCCATGCTGGAGCGGTTCGACGAGATCCTCACCCCGCGGGCGCTCGAGCTCGTCGGCACGTTGCACCGGGAGCTGAACGGCCGCCGTCTGGAGCTGCTCGCCCGCCGCGAGGAGCGCATGCGGGACCTTGCGAACGGCGGCACGCTCGACTTCCTCGACGAGACCCGGGAGATCCGTGAGGACGACTCCTGGCAGGTCGCCTCGCCGGCACCCGGCCTGGTCGACCGGAGGGTCGAGATCACCGGGCCGACCGACCGCAAGATGACGATCAACGCCCTGAACTCCGGAGCCAAGGTCTGGCTCGCGGACCACGAGGACGCCAACACCCCGCTGTGGGAGAACGTCATCGGCGGCCAGCTCAACCTCCGCGACGCGATCGACGGCACCATCTCCTTCACGAGCCCGGAGGGCAAGGAGTACGCCCTGCGTGACGACGTGGAGCGCGCAACGATCGTGGTCCGCCCGCGCGGCTGGCACCTGCCCGAGAAGCACATCCTCGTCGACGGCGAGGAGACCGCGGGCGGTCTCGTGGACTTCGCGCTCTACATGGTCACCAGCGCGCAGAAGCAGATCGACAACGGCCTCGGCCCGTACTTCTACCTGCCGAAGATGGAGTCGCACCTCGAGGCTCGGCTGTGGAACGACGCGTTCAACATCGCCCAGGACTTCGTCGGGATCCCCCGCGGCACGATCAGGGCCACCGTCCTCATCGAGACCTACCCGGCGGCGTTCGAGATGGAGGAGATCCTCTACGAGCTGCGCGAGCACTCCGCGGGGCTCAACGCGGGCCGCTGGGACTACATGTTCAGCGTCATCAAGTGCTTCCGGACCCGCGGCAAGGAGTTCCTGCTTCCGGACCGGAACTCGGTGACCATGACGGTGCCGTTCATGCGCGCCTACACCGAGCTCCTGGTTCGTACCTGCCACAAGCGGGGGGCGCACGCCATCGGGGGTATGGCGGCGTTCATCCCGAGCAAGGACCCAGAGGTCAACGAGGCCGCCTACGCGAAGGTCAAGGACGACAAGACGCGCGAGGCCAACGACGGGTTCGACGGGTCGTGGGTCGCGCACCCCGGCATGGTGGAGACCTGCAAGGAGGCCTTCACCGCGGTGCTCGGCGACCGGCCCAACCAGATCGACAAGAAGCGCGAGGACGTGCACGTCACCGCCGAGCAGCTCCTCGACGTCGCCTCGACTCCGGGAGAGGTCACCGAGGAGGGCCTGCGCAACGACGTCAGCGTCGGGATCCAGTACCTCGAGTCGTGGCTGCGCGGCTCCGGCGCCGTCGGCATCTACAACCTGATGGAGGACGCCGCGACGGCGGAGATCTCGCGGAGCCAGGTCTGGCAGTGGTTGCACAACGAGGTGGAGCTCTCCAACGGCCACAAGGTGACCCGGGAGCTGGTGGAGCAGATCGTGGACGACGAGATGAACAGCATCCGGGAGCGGGTCGGGGAAGAAGCCTTCGGCCAGGGCCGCTGGGAGGACGCGCGTGCGACCTTCATGGAGGCGGCGGTGGCAGACGAGTACGCCGACTTCCTCACCCTGCCTGCCTACGAGCGGATGCCGTAACCCGGGAGGGACGGTCATGAGCGGCACACACGGCACCAACACCACGGCAGGGCCGGGCGTCGGGCCGACTCCTCCGGAGGCGACCGAGAGCACCGGGCAGGCAGTGGCCCGTCCCGATGCGATCGAGGCCGTCCTGGGGCGGGTGCGCGCGATCGTTCCCGCCGAGGGGGTCATCAGCGAGCACTCGCGCCTGCGGACCTACGAGTGCGACGGCCTCGCGCACTACAAGGTGACCCCCGCCCTGGTCGTGATCCCTGAGGACGCGCGACAGCTCGCCGGCGTCGTACGCGCCTGCGCGGAGGCCGGAGTGCCGTTCGTGGCGCGGGGCTCCGGCACGGGACTGTCCGGAGGGGCGCTGCCGCGAGCCGACGGCGTCCTCATCGTCACCGCGCGGATGCGCTCCGTCCTCGACATCCGGGCCGAGGACCAGCGGGCCGTGGTGGAGCCCGGCGTCATCAACCTCGACGTCAGCCGCGCGGTGGCGCCCCACGGCTACTACTACGCACCCGACCCCTCGAGCCAGCAGGTGTGCTCCATCGGGGGCAACCTCGCCGAGAACTCCGGCGGGGCGCACTGCCTCAAGTACGGCTTCACCACCAACCACGTGACCGGTGCCGAGTGGGTCAGCCCCGACGGTGACGTCGTCCAGCTCGGCGGGCTCGCGCCCGACACCCCGGGCTACGACCTGCTCGGGGCCGTGGTCGGCTCGGAGGGCACGCTCGGCGTCGCCACCAAGGTCACGGTCCGGCTCACCCGGCTGCCCGAGGAGGTGCGGACACTGCTCGCGGGGTTCGCTTCGACCGACGAGGCCGGCGCTGCCACCTCCGCGATCATTGCCGAGGGCGTCGTGCCTGCGGCCATCGAGATGATGGATGCGCTCGCCATCGAGGCCGCCGAGGCGGCCGTCCAGCCCAACTACCCGGCAGGCGCCGGCGCGGTCCTCGTGATAGAGCTCGACGGCGCGGCCGACGAGGTCGAGCACGAGTTCGCGGCGGTCGAGAGACTGTGCCGCGACAACGGCGCCTTCGAGATCCGCGTGGCGAGCGACCCCACCGAGCGGGCGCTCATCTGGAAGGGCCGGAAGTCCGCGTTCGCGGCGGTCGGCCGGATCAGCCCGGACTACATCGTGCAGGACGGCGTCATCCCGCGCACGGCGCTCCCGGAGGTGCTCCGCGAGATCGCGCATCTGTCGGAGTCGTCAGGCGTGCGTGTGGCCAACGTCTTCCACGCAGGCGACGGCAACCTGCACCCGCTGGTGCTGTTCGACGAGTCCGTTCCCGGCTCGGGGGAGGCGGCCGAGAAGGTCAGCGGCGCGATCCTCGACCTCTGCATCAAGCACGGCGGCTCCATCACCGGCGAGCACGGGGTGGGCATCGACAAGGCGGCGTACATGCCGCGCATGTTCAACGACGAGGACCTCGACACGATGCAGCTGGTGCGGTGCGCCTTCGACCCGCAGAACATCTCCAACCCCGGGAAGGTCTTCCCGACCCCGCGGCTGTGCGGGGAGGTGCCGGGCAAGCGCAAGGGAGTCCACCCGCTGCAGGAGGCCGGAGTGGCGGAGGTCTTCTGATGAGCGAGACGCGGGCGTCCTCGAGGGCCACGGAGAACGCTGCTGCCCGCCGCGCCCTCGAGGAGGCGTGCGGCCGGGTCGAGGACGCGACCGAGGCGGACCTGGTCGACGGGGTGCAACCGGACCTCGTGGCGCGGCCGACCTCCACGGCGGAGGTCTCCGAGGTGATGCGAGCGGCCGCTGCCCACGGTCTCGTCGTGGTGCCCCGGGGCAGGGGCACCAAGATCACCTGGGGCGCTCCTCCGGCGCGCGCCGACGTCGTGGTCGACACGAGCGGGCTCGACCAGGTCCTCGAGCACGCCGCCGGCGACTTGGTTGCCGGGGCGCAGGCCGGGACCCGTCTCGCCGCCCTACAAGAGGTGGTCGCCGGCGCGGGCCAGCGACTCGCGATCGACGAGACCGTGCCTGGCGCGAGCATCGGCGGCACCATCGCCGCCGCGACCAGCGGCCCCGGCAGGGTGGCGACCGGCACGGTGCGCGACCTGCTCATCGGAGTCACCGTCGTGAGGGCCGACGGCGTCGTGGCCAAGGCCGGTGGCCGCGTGGTGAAGAACGTGGCGGGCTACGACCTCGGCAAGCTGGTGATCGGGTCGTTCGGGACGCTCGCCGTGGTGACCGAGGCGATGTTCCGCCTGCACCCCGAGCCCGATGCCCGGAGCTACGTTTCGGTCCCGGTGGCCGACCCCGCCGAGGCACACCGCCGGACGCAGGACGTCGTGCACTCCCAGGTCGTGGCCGGCGCGGTCGAGCTCGACTGGTCCGCAGGAGCGGGCACCCTCACCCTGATGCTCCAGGGCGTTGCCCGAGGCGTCGAGGGGCGCACCTCGACTGCGCTCCGCGTCCTCGGTGACTCCGCCACGGCGTCGACTCGGGCCCCGGAGGGCTGGGGGCGCTACCCGTGGGACCTCGGCGCGACCGGTGACGACCGGCGGGTCGACATGAAGCTGGCCTTCGCGCTCTCCGGGCTGTCCGACGTACTCACCGCGGTGGACGCCGCCGGGGTGCCCGTCCGGCTGCGCGGGTCGGCGGGGGCCGGAGTCGTCTACGCCTCGATGCCCGGCGACACCGATGTCGCACAAGCCGGGGCCGTGGTGGAACGGCTTCGCGCCACCTGCGCAAAGCACGGCGGAAGCCTGGTCGTGCTCGACGCGCCCGCCGCCGTCAAGCGCGGGCTGGACGTCTGGGGACCCGTCCCGGCACTCGACCTGATGCGCCGGGTGAAGGACCAGTTCGACCCCGACCACAGGCTCGCACCCGGTCGCTTCGTTGGAGGGATCTAGATGACGCAGACACCCCCGCAGTCGTCGCAGGCAGGCCAGGGACCCGTCGAGGTAGGCATGCCGTCGCTGATGGGGGCCTTCGACGACCACCGGCCGCCGGACGCGGCTCTCGTCGGTGACTGCGTCCACTGCGGCTTCTGCCTCCCGACCTGTCCCACCTACGTGCTGTGGGGCGAGGAGATGGACTCGCCCCGGGGCCGGATCTACCTGATGAAGGAAGGGCTCGAAGGCGAGCCGATGACCGATGCGATGGTCCAGCACTGGGACCGTTGCCTGGGCTGCATGGCCTGCGTCACCGCCTGCCCCTCGGGTGTGCAGTACGACAAGCTCATCGAGGCCACGCGAGCGCAGGTGGAGCGGCGGCACGAGCGCACGGCGAAGGACCGCGCGCTCCGGGGCCTGATCTTCTCCCTCTTCCCGCACCCGCGGCGCCTCCGCCTGCTGCGGGGGCCGCTCCGCGGCGTCCAGCGCACCGGGCTCGACCGGTGGATGCGGCGCACCGGCCTGCTCGAGCGGCTCTCGCCGCAGCTCGCCGCGATGGAGAGCCTCGCGCCCCGGCTCGGGAGGCCGATCCCCCTTCCGGAGCGGATCTCCGCCAAGGGACCCCGCCGCGCGACGGTCGGCATGCTCACGGGATGCGTCCAGGGGGAGTTCTTTCCCGGCGTCAACGCGGCCACCGCCCGCGTGCTCCAAGCCGAGGGCTGCGACGTCGTCGTACCAAGGTCCCAGGGCTGCTGCGGTGCCTTGTCCCACCACAACGGACGTGAGGCGGAGGCGCAGAAGTACGCCCGCTCCCTCATCGACGCCTTCGAGGCCGCCGGCGTCGACTACGTCATCGTCAACGCTGCAGGGTGCGGCTCCACGATGAAGGAGTACGCCGATCTGCTCAGCGACGACCCGGCCTACCGGGACCGGGCTCGTGCCTTCTCCGGGAAGGTTCGCGACATCTCGGAGATCCTCGTCGAGCTCGGCCCGGTCGCGACCCGCCACCCGCTCGAGATCAGCGTCGCCTACCACGACGCATGCCACCTGGGACACGCCCAGGGGGTACGGGCGCAGCCGCGGGAGCTGTTGCGCCAGATCCCCGGTGTCGAGCTCCGTGAGATCGCCGAGGCGGAGCTGTGCTGCGGCTCCGCGGGGATCTACAACATCCTCAACCCGGAGCCGGCGAGGGAGCTCGGGGACCGCAAGGCCGCGAACATCGTGGCCACGGGCGCGGACCTGCTGGTCACCGCGAACCCCGGCTGCCTGATGCAGGTGAGCGCCGCGATCGAGCGCTCCGGCCACCCCATGGGCATGGTCCACACCGTCGAGGTGCTCGACGCGTCGATCAGCGGCGTCCCCGCGAGCGAGCTCCTGCCCCCACAACGTCCGGAGAGGTCATAGTCCGGTCGAGTCCCAACCCTCCGAAACATCAAACTGAGGAGAACCAGTGTTCCAACAGAGTCTCGACCCGGTAGGGGGGTCGCTGTTTCTCAGTGCGCTCTGCGCAGCCATCCCTCTCGTCACGCTGTTCGTGCTCCTGGGTGGCCTGCGCATCAAGGCGTGGATCGCGGGCGTGGTGTCGCTCGTGGTCGCGATGCTCGTCGCGATCATCCTCTTCGGCATGCCGGTCGGTCAGACGGTGCTCGCGGCCAGCGAAGGTGCCGTGTTCGGCTTCTTCCCGATCCTGTGGATCGTGATCAACGCGATCTGGGTCTACAACCTGACGGTCTCGACGGGACACTTCGACGTCCTGCGCCGGTCCTTCGAGAGGGTCAGCCCTGACCACCGGATCCAGGCCATCATCATCGCGTTCTGCTTCGGTGCGCTGCTCGAGGCCTTGGCCGGCTTCGGGACGCCGGTGGCGATCACGGTGGTCATGCTGCTCGCTCTCGGGTTCCAGCCTGTGAAGGCAGCCGCCGTGGCGCTGATCGCGAACACCGCACCGGTTGCCTTCGGCGCCCTTGCGACCCCGATCGTCACGCTTGCAACGGTGACCTCCGGCGTCAACAACGACCCCCGTCTCGACGTCGACACGCTCGGCGCCATGGTCGGTCGACAGACCCCGTTGCTGGCGGTCTTCGTCCCGCTCGTGCTGGTCTTCGTGGTGGACGGTGCGCGAGGCCTTCGGCAGACCTGGCTGCCGGCGGTCGTCGCGGGCGTCAGCTTCGCTGTCGCCCAGTACCTCGCTTCGAACTTCGTCTCCGTCCCGCTGACCGACATCGTCGGCGCACTCGTCTCCGCTCTCGCCGTCGTGGCCCTGCTCCGCGTCTGGAAGCCGTCGGAGGAGTTCACCGAGGTCGCCGAACCGACCGGTCCCGCCGGTGCGGCGACCGGCTCCACCCTCGGCGGGGGGCACGGCGACCAGCAGCACGCGGGCCTGCGGAAGCACGAAGCGGACGAGGACCCGCACTTCCGCGGTCAGGTGGCCACGCTTCCCGACACCCGCGCCGAGGAGGTCAAGGCCTACGCGCCCTACGCCATCATCATCGTGATCTTCTCCATCGCGAACATTCCGGCGGTCAAGGAGGTGCTGGCTGCTGAGCCGTGGACCTACATGTTCCAGTGGCCCGGTCTGGACGTGCGGAGCACCTCCGGTGACCCACTGACCTCGATGACGTTCAACTTCAACTGGCTGCCGACCGCGGGGACGCTGATGATCCTGGCCGGCATCCTGACCGCCCTCGTCCTGAAGATCTCCCCGGGACGGATGCTGAAGGTCTACGGCGAGACGTACGCCGAGCTGAAGTGGGCCATCGTGACCGTCATGGCGGTGCTGGGCCTCGCCTATGTCATGAACATGTCCGGCCAGACCCTGAGCCTGGGCGCCTGGCTCGCCGGGGCGGGCAGCCTGTTCGTGTTGCTCTCGCCGATCCTCGGGTGGATCGGCGTGGGCGTGACCGGGTCGGACACGTCGGCCAACGCCCTCTTCGGCGCCCTTCAGGTGCAGACGGCGGCCAAGGCGGGCCTCGACCCCGTGCTGCTGGCCGCTGCGAACTCGTCGGGCGGTGTCCTGGGCAAGATGATCAGCCCGCAGAACCTCGCCATCGCCGCTGCGGCTGTCGGCATGGCCGGACGCGAGGGCGACATCTTCCGCAAGGTCATCGTGTGGAGTCTCGTGCTCCTGGTGTTCATGTGCCTGATCGTCTGGCTGCAGTCCACGCCGGTCCTCGACTGGATGGTTCCGCAGTAGGCGAGACAGCCCATGACCGACCGCACCTTGACGGCAGGGCCGGCCTCCACCACGGGGTCGGCCCTGCCGTCGCTGCTTCCCGCCGGTCGCGAGCACCGGCATGGCGGGAGCCCGCGGTCACGACTGCAGGACGACCTTGCCCACCAGGAGAAAGCCGAGCACCACGACGAGGAGATGCACGTAGCGCTGGAAACGATGTGCCGGCATCTGGCCGTGCAGCGCCCTCCCGATCAGCATGGCCACCGCGATCGCGGGCAGCGAGACCCCGACGAGCACGAGCAGCTCCTGACTCCACAGACCACCGAGCGCCTGTCCCGTGACGACCAGGACGCCCGAGACGAGGAAGAACGCCTGCAGCGTGCCGCGGAACACCTCAGGCGACCAGCCACGCAGCGTCCCGTAGACCGCCACCGGGATGCCGTGGAAGCTGTAGGCGCTGCCCAGACCTCCCGCAACGACACCGACCGGCGGGGCCCAGCGCTGGCCGACCCGGCCCGTGAAGCCGTGCGGCGAGAGCCCGTAGGCGCCGTACACGACCAGGAACAACCCGAGCAGGACACTGACCACCTGCTCCGGCACGAGAAGCACCAGCACGAGGCCGACGGGGACGCCGACGGCGGTGCCGGCGAGCAGCCGCACCAGCACGCCGCGGTCCACGTCGCGGAAGCCCCCGACCATGCTCGTGGCTGCGAGGATCAGGCCGACCAGCCCCATCAAGGAGGCTGCCGTGTGCAGGCCGATCGGCAGCAGCGCGAGGAGCGGCATGGCCACCACGGCCTCGCCGAACCCGAACGTCACGCGGGTGAGCGCTCCCAGGAAGACGACGAGAACCACCAACCACGCCACGAGCACCGCACGAGGGTAGAGGAGACCGCCCATGAAAGTCGCGCTGATGGTGACCTGCTTCAACGATGCGATGTTCCCCGACACCGGCAAGGCGGTCGTCACCTTGCTGGACCGGTTGGGCGTGGACGTCGAGTTCCCTGAGTCGCAGACCTGCTGTGCGCAGCCGATGGTGAACACCGGCTACCTCGACGAGGCGGTGCCCGTCGTACGCAACTTCGTCGCGGCCTTCGACGGGTACGACGCCATCATCACGCCGTCCGCGTCCTGCGCCGGGTCGGTCCGCCACCAGCACGGAACGGTCGCGAGGCGAAGCGGCGATCCCGCTCTCGAGGCGAAGGTGTCCGACACCTCGCCGAGGATCTACGAGCTCTCGGAGTTCCTCGTCGACGTGCTCGAGGTCGAGGACGTGGGCGCCTACTTCCCCCACGCCGTCACCGACCACCCGACCTGCCACTCGTTGCGGATGATCGGGGTGGGGGACCGCCCGTGGCGGCTGCTCCAGGCGGTGCGCGGGATCAAGCTGCGGGAGCTGACTGCGGCCCAGGAGTGCTGCGGCTTCGGCGGAACCTTCGCGATGAAGAACGCCGAGACCTCCGTTGCCATGGGGACGGACAAGGCCCGGCACATCAAGGACAGCGGAGCCGAGGTGGTCGTGGCGGGCGACAACTCCTGCCTCATGCACATCGGCGGGCTGCTGTCGCGGCAGCGGGCCGGCGTACGCACCATGCACCTGGCCGAGATCCTGGCGAGCGTCGAGGAGGAGTCGTGACCGCTACCTTCGTGGGGATGCCCCCGTTCCCGACCGCGGCCAGGCGAGCCCTGGAGGACACCCAGCTGCGGCAGAACCTCGCCTTCGCGACCGGCACCATCCGCACCAAGCGGGCCAACGTCGTCGGCGAGCTCGACGAGTGGGAGGAGCTGCGCCTGGCCGGCGCCGCGATCAAGGACAACACGCTCCACCACCTCGACGAGCACCTGCTGACCCTCGAGGCGTCCCTGCAGGAGCGCGGGGCGGTCGTGCACTGGGCTCGTGACGCCGCCGAGGCAAGCCGGATCGTCGCCGACATCGCCCGTGAGCACGCCGTCGACGAGGTGGTCAAGGTGAAGTCGATGGCGACCGTGGAGATCGGGCTCAACGAGGCGCTGGCCGAGCACGGCGTCGCCGCGTGGGAGACCGACCTCGCGGAGCTGATCGTTCAGCTCGGCGACGACCTGCCCAGCCACATCCTCGTGCCGGCCATCCACCGCAACCGCGCCGAGATCCGCGAGATCTTCCGCCGGCGCATGGCGTCGGTGGGACGCCCCGCACCCGAGGACCTCTCCGACGAGCCGGCTGAGCTCGCCGGCGCCGCGCGGCTCCACCTGCGCGAGAAGTTCCTCAAGGCCAAGATGGCGGTCTCGGGCGCGAACTTCGCCGTCGCGGAGTCCGGGACGCTCGTGGTGGTCGAGAGCGAGGGCAACGGCCGGATGTGCCTGAGCCTGCCGGAGGTCCTCGTCTCGGTGGTCGGCATCGAGAAGCTCGTGCCGACGTGGCGGGACCTCGACGTCTTCCTCCAGCTGCTCCCGCGCTCGAGCACCGGCGAGCGGATGAACCCCTACACGTCCATGTGGTCGGGCATCACGCCCGGCGACGGGCCGCAGGAGGTGCACGTCGTCCTGGTCGACAACGGGAGGACCAACGCGCTCGCCGACGAGGTCGGACGGCAGGCCCTGCGGTGCATCCGGTGCTCGGCCTGCCTGAACGTGTGCCCCGTGTACGAGCGGGTGGGCGGCCACGCCTACGGATCGGTCTATCCCGGGCCGATCGGCGCGATCCTGAACCCGCTGCTCAAGGGCGTCGGCCACGATGCGCAGACCGACTCGCTGCCGTACGCCTCGAGCCTGTGCGGCGCCTGCTTCGAGGCCTGCCCCGTGCGGATCGACATCCCAGAGGTCCTGGTCCACATGCGCTCGAAGGTGGTCGACGCGCACCGTGGGCAGCGACCCAAGGGCGAGGCTCTGGCGATGCGGGCGACCTCGCGGATGTTCGCCGACCCGAGACGGTGGGCGATGGCGCTGAAGGCGTCCGGGGCCTTCGGGACCCTGGCGGGCAAGCTCTCCGGCCGGCATCTGCCGGGAGGGCGAGCGGCGCTGGGCCGGCTGCCCTGGCCGGCCTCGCTGTGGACCGATGCCCGTGACATGGCCGCACCTCCGAAGGAGCCGTTCCGCTCGTGGTGGCGCCGTAGCGGGCGCGCGGACGCCGAGAGGAGGGGCAGGCATGGAAGCGCGTGACGCGATCCTCCAGTCGGTACGCCGGGCCATCGCCGCTGCTCCGAAGGAACCGACCGAGGTGCCTCGGGGGTACCGGGAGCGGACGGTGTCCGGCGACCTCGTCGAGCTCTTCGCCGAGCGGGTCGAGGACTACCGCGCGGTCGTCACGAGAGCAGCGGCCGCGGACGTCGAGGAGGCGATCCGTGCGGCGCTGGCAGGCGCCGAAAGGGTCGTGGTGCCCGACGGTCTCGAGTACGACGTGCCAGGGACCGTGGCGGGAGCGGTCGACATGGCCGCCGCCGAGCTCGACCACCTCGACGCTGTCGTGACGGGGGCGTCGATCGGGATCGCCATCACCGGGACGATCGTGCTGGAGCACGGCCCCGGACAGGGGCGTCGTGCACTCAGCCTGGTGCCGGACCTGCACGTCTGCATCGTCCGCGAGGAACAGGTGGTCGCCGGCGTGCCCGAGGCGGTGGCCCGGCTCGACCCGGAGCGTCCGCAGACCTGGATCAGCGGACCGAGCGCGACGAGCGACATCGAGCTGAACCGCGTGGAGGGCGTGCACGGCCCGCGCAACCTGCACGTGATCCTGGTCGGCCGGCCCACCGGCTGACTCCTGGCCGGGCTGCGCGAGGGGTCTCGTCAGAGGTGGTCCGGCACGGTCAGGTCGTCGGGGTCCTGACGCAGCGGCATAGCGGTCACTGCCGTGCGGGTCAGTGCCGCAGCGGCACTCACCAGCCGTCGTCGTTGACGCTCCGGCATCGCGCTCCAGGACCCGGGGCTCCTGTGCTCCATGAGCGCACGGCTCGCAGCCTGGGCCGCGTCGGCGTACTCCTCGTCGCTGAAGGCCGGTGGTGCTCCAACGGTCGGACGCTCCGGCAACGCCTGGAGGACCGGCAGCACGATCTCCCCGGCTGCCGACCGGCGGTCGTACTTCTCGATCGGCGCCAGTGCCTCCCAGGCAGCGTCGGCCTTCCCGCGGCGCCAGGGGGGCCGGGTGGCGGCGAACAGGTGCCGCGCTACGCCGTCGACTCCGGCTGTCATCTCACGCTCGGTGAACTTCACAAGCACCTAGTCTGCGGCAGCACGTTTTGCCGGCTCTCGCCTCGTCAGCTGAGTGCCTTCGAGAGCGCCGCCGTGACCTCGGTGATCAGCGGCACCGCGCGTGTGACCAGGTCGTCGGTCATCCGGGGCGCGGGACCGGAGACGGAGACGGCCATCGGCGTCGGCAGTCCGGGCACGGCGACCGCGACGCAGCGGACGCCGACCTCCTGCTCGCCGTCGTCGACGGCGTAGCCGTGCTCCTCCGACCAGTCCAGCGTCCTGAGGAACTGGTGGAGGTCCGTGATGGTGTTCTCCGTGTGCCTCGGCATGCCGGTGCGCCGCAGCAGGTCCTCGACCTCGTCGCGCTCCATCTCGGCGAGCACGGCCTTGCCCACAGCGGTGCAGTGCGGCAGCACCCGCCGACCGACCTCGGTGAACATGCGCATCGAGTGACGTGAGGGGACCTGCGCGACGTAGACGATCTGGTCCCCGTCGAGCATGGCGAGGTTGGCCGACTCGCCGAGCTCGTCGACGAGCCGCTCCAGATGCGGCCGGGCCCACCGGGTGAGCATGCGGGAGGAGCTCTCACCGAGGTGGATCAGCTTGGGGCCGAGGACGTACCTCCGGGACGGGTCCTGACGGACGTACCCCAGGTCCACGAGGGTCCGGACGAGCCGGTGGATCGTGGGGAGCGGGAGCCCGGACTCCGCGGCGAGCTGGGAGAGCCCGATCACGCCGCCATGGTCGGCCATGGCCTCCAGGAGCTCGAACGCGCGGGCGATGGACTGCACGCTCCCCGCTCGCCCCTTGGGCAGCGCCACGTCGGTCTCGCCGTTCGACATGCCGGCGGTCGCCTCCTTTTCCGGATGCCGAAATTCTAGCCGCTGGGTGTGCAGGCGGCGTCCACCACCGACCCGCGGACGACTGCACGGGCGACGTGGGAGACGCTTCTGCCATGACCACCGCCACGAGTCCCCATGACGACAACCGGCCGAGGTTCGAGCTCGGGACCGACCACGTCGAGTCGTGGTTCGTCCGTGCGAACCACCCGACCAGGCCCCGCGCCCTCTGGCTGAAGGCGACCGTGCTCACCAAGGCCGACGGCACGACGCTGAGCCAGGCCTGGTTCAGCGTCTTCGACCGTGACCGAACCGAGGCGTTCTGCTCGGACGTGCCCCTGGCCGAGTCGACCTTCGAGGGCCGCGAGCGCGGGCTGCTGGCCGAGGTCGGGCCGCTCCGGCTCGAGCTCGCGGAGGACCACGGTGCATCGGCGGGCGAGCTCACCTCCGGCGCCGGCCGGGTGCGGTGGGACCTGCGCTTCGACCGGCTCCCGGGAGAGCTCGGCCGACCGATGTGCCTGCTGCCGACCCGACGGCTGCTCGACGCGCGGTTCCCCAAGAACAAGCTCGTGACGCCCCTCCCGGTGGCCAGGTTCACGGGCTACGTCACCTGGAACGACGAGACGTGGGACGTCGGCAGCTGGATCGGGATGCAGGGCCACAACTGGGGAGCCGCGCACAGCCCCGAGTACGCCTGGGGACAGTGTGTCTTCACCGACGGCACCGGGCAGGCCCCGACAGCCGTGATGGAGGGCGCGTCGGGACGGATCGAGCTCGGCAGCAGGCTCTCGCCGCTCCTGTCGATGCTGGTGGTGCGACGCGGTGAGGATGAGTACCGCTTCGACCGGGTGGTCGACCTGTGGCGTCAGCGCCCCGTGCTCGACTTCCCTCGTTGGGCTCTGCGGATGAGGGGCGCCCACGGCGAGGCCGAGCTCGAGATGCGTGGCACGACGGGCTCCATGGTCTGCCTGAACTACCAGAACCCGGCACGCCCGCCGAGCTACTGCCTCAACTCCAAGACGGCTTCCGTGAGCCTGACCGTGACACCCCGGCATGGAGACCCGTTCACGATGCAGAGCGAGCACGGCGGCGCTCTCGAGTTCCTCCGCCCGCAGCCGGAACCTGCTGTCCAGCCTGTCGTGTGAGGTCGGCGGCACACCTGCGCCGCTGCCGGTTGGTCGGTGGACTGGGGGCGCGCTGCAACTAACTCTACTTTATCGAGTCACTTGATATACTTTGGCCATGGCCTGCACCTCCGACGATCGACTTCCGGACTTCTTGGTTATCGGCGCGCCGAAAGCCGGGACGTCGGCCCTCCACGCGGCGCTGGCCGGTCACCCGCAGCTCTTCGTGGCGGACGTGAAGGAGCCGAAGTACTACATGTGCGGTGACTCGCCGCCGCCGGCCTACAAGGGTCCCGGCGACGCACACAGCAACCAGGAGTGGATCTGGCAGCGGCCCCGATACCAGTCTCTCTTCTCCTCGGCTCCGTCGGACTCTCTGTGCGGCGAGAGCACGCCCTTCTACCTCTACAACCAGGACGCTCGTCGACGGATCGCCGCCGACATACCCGATGCGCGCCTGATCGCGGTGCTCCGTGACCCGGTCGACCGGCTGTACTCGAACTGGATGCACTTGTGGGCGGACGGCCTCGAGCCGTGCGCCGACGTGCTCGAGGCATGTGCTCGCGAGCCTCGCCGCATCGACGCCGGGTGGGCGCCGTTCTGGCACTACCGGAGCCTGGGCATGTACGGCCGGCAGCTGGCCGACCTGTTCGATCACTTCCCCCGAGAGCAGGTGCTCCTGCTGCGCTACCGCGACCTGGTCGAGAAGCCTCACCAGACGGTGGACAAGGTCTGCCGGTTCCTCGGCGTCGGGGAGGGTGCGGTGACTGCTGTCGCGTCGGACAACTCTCGGCCCTTCGTGAACCCTGGGCCGCGTGCGCGCGCCCTCGGGCCGGTGATCCGCGCCGGGGCAAGAGCAGGGGCGTTTCTCCCGCCCGACGTCTGGAGGCGGGTGAGCCGACCACTCGTCAGGCAGCTCCACAGCGGCGGCAAGGCCGCTCGCCCCAAGCTCACCGAAGAGCAGCGACAGGAGCTTCTGGACCCGTTCCTCGAGGACATCGCCCTGCTCGAAGAGATCACCGGCGACTCGTTCGACATCTGGCGTCAACATCGCGACGGTGACTCGTTCCACTCCCGGACGGCTGCAGGCCAGGACGTTCCGCTAGCGCGGGGCTAGGTCTGCCCGATCAGTCCGTCCGGGACGAGGTTGGTGCAGAGGTCGTGGGCGCCGTCGGGTCGTGCCATCTCGTAGTAGACGCGCGTCGAGCCATCGGGCATCGCCGCGACCGTGGCATAGCGCAGGGCGCCGTCCGAGTAGGGCGAGCGGGCGATGGGAGCAGAGGAGTCGGCCTCGAGTCGTCCCCCTGACTCGCGAGCCAGCCCTGTCACTTCGTGCCAGTTCTCCTCGGCGGTCGCGCGTCCGTCGTACAGCACCGTCAGCGGTACCTCGGAGAGAACTGCGGTGACCCGGGCGCCACGGGCGTCCCAGGTGCCGGTTGTGGGAGCAAGGAGCTCGCCGTGCACGTCCCACACGAGGCCGTCATGGCTGGTGGCGTACTTGGTACTCATCCGGTCCTCCTGCCCGGGTTCGCCCAGCGGGTGGGAGCACAGCCACATGCGCCAGCCGGACTCGTCGACGAGCACCACCGGATCCTTGACGGCTTCGTCCTCGCTCCCGGCCAGCACCACAGTCCGGTGGCCGGTGGCGAACTCCTCAGGGCGGTCTGCATCCACGGCCTCGATCCACCAGTGCTTGGACCCCGGGGTCGCGCAGGAGAGGTAGAGCCGCCAGCCTCCGTCCGGCCGTCTCACGACGACGGGGCGTTCGAAGGACTCAGCGCCGAACTGGTCGCGGTGCACCTCGGACACCTGCTCGAACACCTCGCCGTCGGACGAGCGTGCCACGACCACGGAGACGCCGCGGCCCTCTTCTACTGGCCTTCGCACCCGGTAGGCGAGGTAGACCAGACCGTCGTCTGCGAACGCGCTCGCGGCTCCGGCCCAGTTGCCTGGCCCGGGAGCCGGTGCGCTGACGACCACTCGAGCCTCGTCGGGTTGGAAGAGGAGAGCGTCTGACGTCGAGGGGAAGCTCATCGTCAAAGTCTACCTGTCTAGTGTTATTTGAGCAGAATCTCGGTCGCCAGGGAGACGTGCTGATGAGCTGGGATCTCCAAGTCGACAGAAATACTAGAGTAAGTGCATAATCGGCGAGCGAAGGAATCGGGCCCATCGACGGGGGATGGCCCGCACGTCAAGCAACCGAAGGAACCGATGTTGCACCTCGCACATCAGCTGATGGCGAACGGCTGGCTCGCACACCCGGATCACCTGAGGACAGTGGTGGCTGCGTTCCTGGTCGGCATCGTCGTGGGGATCACCGGCATGGGCGGTGG
>DASVBF010000069.1:0-6695 GCA_036375975.1 Nocardioidaceae bacterium
TCGCTCGGTCATTCGGGTCCCCTTCTCGTCGAGGTGCCAACACGCACCGAGGTGTAGCCGCGGAGCACGAACGTGCCGCGGAAGGACGGCTCTCCGACCAGGTGCAGACCCGGCATGCGGGACCACAGGAGAGCCAGCGACTCGGCAAGCTCCATGCGCGCCAGCGGGGCGCCGAGACAGAAGTGGACGCCGGCTCCGAACGCCAGGTGCGGGTTCGGGTCACGCGTCGGCAGGAACCTGTCGGGCTGTTCGAATACGGCCGGGTCCCGGTTCGCGGCGCCCAGCAGCGCGGCGACCTTCTGCCCCTTCTCCACGGTGACGTCACCGATCCGGACGTCCGCAGTCGCGGTGCGTTCGAAGAGCTGGAGCGCCGAGTCGAAGCGCAGCATCTCCTCGACGCATGTCGGAACGCGGCCGGTCACAGGGGCCAGCCCGCGCCTCAGCATGGCGACGAGGCCGTTCCCGAAGACGTTCACGGACGCCTCGTGCCCTGCGTTGAGCAGGAGAACGGCGGAGGCCACCACCTCGTCCTCGGTCAGGCGTCCCGTCGTGGCGCCCTCCCCCCGACCCGCCGGGACCCGCGCCGCCACGAGGTCGCTCACGAGGTCGTCACGAGGCGACGCGGCACGGTCCCTGGCGAGCTCGCGCATCATGGCCGCGAACTCCTCGGCGGCTCGGATCGCCGCCTCCTGCTCCTCTTCGGTCGGCGCCACCTCGTACATGCGCACGATGGCCTGGGACCAGGCGCGCAGCTGTGGCGCGAGGCCGGTGGGGACGCCGAGCAGCTCGGCGACGACCAGCACCGGCAGCGGTTCGGCGTACTCGCCCAGCACGTCGAAGCCGGACGGCTCGACCTCGTCGAGCAGGCCGGCGGCGAGCCGTCTGACCCGTGGCCTGAGTCGCTCCACGTGGCCGCGGCTGAACGCGCCGGCGACCAGCCGACGCAGCCGGGTGTGGTCGGGCGGCTCGTTCTCCATCATCTGGTTGCGATGGAGGAGGTTGAACGGCTCGAAGCGTTCCGCCGGCTGTCTGTCCTTCCAGATCCGACCTAGGCGTCGGTGCCGCAGCACCGCGTCGGCGCTCGCGTGGTCGAAGGTGAGCCACATGCCCGAGGGCTGGTGCCAGGCAACCCGATGCCGCCGGCGCTCCTCGGCGAAGTGCGGATAGGGGTCCGCGACGACCTCCGGCGCGGTCAGGTCAATCCGTGCGGTCGGCATAGTCGCTCAGCGCCGACGGACCGAACGCGTCCGGAAGCACCTGCTCCATCGTGCGGACGCCCGACACCGTCATCAGCAGGAGGTCCGGGCCCCCGTGCTCGAACAGCAGCTGCCGGCACCGACCACACGGCATGATCACGTTCCCGTCGCCGTTGACACAGACGAAGTGGGTCAGACGCCCGCCTCCGGAGGCGTGCAGCTGCGACACAAGCCCGCACTCGGCGCACAGGCCAACGCCGTACGCCGCGTTCTCCACGTTGCAGCCGACGACCACGCGTCCGTCGTCGACGAGCGCCGCCGCACCCACCGGGTAGTGGGAGTAGGGAGCGTAGGCGTGACGCATGATCGCCATCGCCTCCGCCTCGAGCGCGGCCCAGTCGAAGTCCTCGACGGAGGGGTCCCGGGTCATCGCTACCCCGCCGAACCCTTCCGGTAGATCTGACCGTCCGCGGCCGGCATCCGCAGTCGCTGGGAGGCGAAGGCGAGGACCAGCAGTGTCGCGATGTAGGGCGTCATGCTGGTGAAGTCACGCGGGACCTCCTTGGTGACCAGGAACCACAGCAGGAAGAGCCCACCGAACACGGCGACAACGACGGCTGTGCCGCGGTCCCCACGGAGCAGCTTGAAGACGGCGAAGGCGAACAGGCCGATCGCGATCACCAGCAGCAGTGCGTGGATGGTGGCCGTGGACCGAAGCGGCAGGCTGTCGGTGTAGCCGAACATGCTCGCCCCCGCGAGGATGCCGCCGGGCCGCCAGTTGCCGAAGATCATGGCCGCCAGGCCGATGAACCCGCGCCCGTTGGTCTGCCCGGTGACGAAACCGCTCGAGGCGACCAGCGCGAGGTAACCGCCACCGATGCCGGCGAAGGCCCCGGAGACCAGCACGGCGATGTACTTGTAGCGGTACACGTTCACGCCGAGGCTCTCGGCGGCCTGCGGGTTCTCGCCGCAAGAGCGCAGCCGGAGGCCGAACGAGGTCCGCCACAGCAGCCATGCGGTGAGCGCGACGAGGGCGAACACGAGGAGGGTGACCCACGACATGCGGGTGGTGAGAGCCGCCACCACCGCCGCGAGGTCGGAGACCACGAACCAGTGCCTGGATGCGATGTCCGTGGTCCACTCGGACACTCCCGGAACCGTGAAGCTCGGCGGCCGCTCCAGGCCGACCAGCTGTTTCACACCGCCCGTGCCGCGGTCGCTGCTCAGGTCGGCGAAGTACGCCTCCGCGAGGAACTTGGCCGCCCCGAGACCGATGATGTTGATCGCGACGCCCGACACGATGTGGTCGACGCCGAAGGTGACGGTGGCGATGGCATGGATCAGGCCGCCGACCGCACCGAGAAGGGCAGCGCCGAGGATGCCCTGCCAGGGGCCGTAGTAGTAGGTGAAGTACCCGGCGCCCCAGGTGCCGAGGATCATCTGCCCCTCGAGCCCGATGTTGACCACGCCCGACCGCTCGCTCCACAGACCGCCGATCGCGGCCATCAGGATCGGGCAGGTCGCGATGATCGCCGCCTGCAGGCTTCCCGAGGAGTCGATCTCGTGCGCGCCGGTGAGCGTGCGCACCGTAGAGATGGCGAGCAGAACGCCGAGGGTCAGCCACACCCAGGTGTAGGAGGGGCCGACCCTGCCGGCCTGCGTCCCCTCTCGCTGCATCTGAACCGTGCTCATGCCGAGACCGCCTCTCCGCCCGTGGGCCGGGCCTCCTCGAGCTTGCGCGTGACCGCCTTCTGTTCTGCGGTGGCGCGCCAGCGACGCACGACCTCGTACGCGATGACGACCGCCAGGACGATGACGCCCTGGGTGATCTGCACGACGTTCGGCGAGATGTCGGTCTCCAGCGTCAGGCGGTTCGACTGCTCGTTCAGGAACGCGAACAGCAGGGCGCCGAACATGATGCCGAGCGGCCGGTTCCGCCCGAGCAGGGCGACCGCGATGCCGGTGAAGCCCAGGCCCGCCTGGAAGGTGGGGCCGTAGTAGTGGGCGCCGTTGAACAGCGCGGGCATCCAGATCAGGCCGGCGACGGCGCCCGAGAGCATCATCGCGATCACGACCATCTTCTTGACGTCCACGCCGCTGGCGACCGCGGCCGTCTCCGACATGCCCGTGGCCCGCAGGTCGAACCCGAACCGCGTCCGGTTCAGCAGCACGTTGAACCCGACGCCCGCGAGAACGGCGAGGATGACCAACGTCCAGACGGCTCCGTCCGCGTTGGTGAAGGGGAACCAGCCGGTGAACTCGCTGCTGCGCTCCAGGGGCGTCGTGCGTCGGCCGCTTCCGTACTGCTGCCCGTAGTTGAGCAGCAGGTAGCCCGCGAGCGTCGTGCCGATGGCGTTGAGCATGATCGTCGAGATCACCTCGCTCACGCCTCGGGTCACCTTGAGCACCCCGGCGATGCCGGCCCAGAGCGCGCCGACGGCCATCGCGATGAGCAGGGAGACGAGGATGTTCAGCTTGCCGGGGAGGAGCGCCGCGCCCGCGAAGACGGCGGCGGCGTACGACGCGACGGTGTACTGGCCCTCCACGCCGATGTTGAACAGGTTCATTCGGAAGCCGATGGCCGCGGCCAGCGCCGACAGGAAGATCATCGACGACTGGTTGACGATGTTGACGAAGACTCGGTCGGCCGGGCGGGAGAAGATGATGCCCCAGAACTCCACGGGCGAGCCGCCCACGAGCATCACGACCAGGCTCGTGATGACCAGTGCAGCGACGACGGCGACCAGCGGGGCGAGGAGTGCGGCGAAGACCCGCGACACGATGCTCATGACGCCTCCTCCTTGCCGCCACCGGTCATGGCCGTCCCGAGATCCTGCGGCGTGACCCGCTGCGGGTCGAACTCGGCCACGAGCCTGCCGCGCAGGATCACCTCGATCCGGTCGGAGAGGCCGATCAGCTCGTCGAGGTCGGCCGAGATCAGCAGCACCGCAAGTCCTTTGCGTCGGGCGTCCTTGATGTGCTCCCAGATCGCCGCCTGGGCGCCGACGTCCACACCACGAGTCGGGTGAGAGGCGATGAGCAGCAACGGCGCACTGCTCATCTCGCGGCCGACGATGAACTTCTGCTGGTTGCCGCCCGACAGCGCCCTGGCGAAGGTGTCGACGCCGGGCGTCCGCACGTCGTACTCCTGCACGATGCGCTCGGTGTCCTGGTGGGCTCCGGACTTGTTGATCCACATGCCCTTGACCGACGGCTCGAGTGTCTGGTGACCGAGCATCCGGTTCTCCCAGAGGGGGGCGTCGAGGAGCAGGCCGTGCCGGTGTCGGTCCTCGGGGATGTAGCCGACCCCGGCCTCACGCCGCCTGCGGGTGTCCCACGCGCTGATCTCGGACCCGTCGAGCTCGATGGTTCCGGAGGTCGCCCGGCGCATGCCGATGATCGTCTCGACGAGCTCGGCCTGGCCGTTCCCTTCGACGCCCGCGATGCCGAGGACCTCGCCGCGGTGGATACGCAGGTCGATGTCGGACAGCAGCGCCCGGCCACGCTCGTTGACGAGCGACAGGCCCCGGACCTCGAGGAGGACCTGCTCGGTGACGGTGGACTCCTCGGTCTGGGGAGAGGGCAGCTCGGTGCCGACCATCATCTCTGCCAGCTGATGCTTGGTGGTGCCCTCCGGCCGGGCCTCCCCGACGGTCCTGCCCCGCCGCATGACGGTGATGTCGTCGGCGATGTCGAGGACTTCGTCGAGCTTGTGGGAGATGAAGAGGATGGTGTGCCCCGAGCGCTTGAGCTCGCGGAGGTTCCCGAAGAGCGCCTCGACCTCCTGGGGCACGAGGACCGCGGTCGGCTCGTCGAGGATGATGATCTTGGCGCCACGGTAGAGCACCTTGAGGATCTCCACCCGCTGGCGCTCGCCGACGCCGAGGTCCTCGACCAGCTCGTCGGGATCGAGCTCGAACCCGTAGGCCTCGGAGATTGTCTGTATCTCCTTGCGGGCGGCGTCTCCGATGCCGTGCAGCTTCTCAGCGCCGAGGACGACGTTCTCCAGCACGGTGAGGTTGTCGGCCAGCATGAAGTGCTGGAACACCATGCCGATCCCGGCAGCGATGGCATCCATGGGCGAGGAGAAGCTGACCTGCTTGCCGTTGACGGTGAGCGTCCCCTCGTCGGGCTTCTGCACGCCGTAGAGGATCTTCATCAGGGTCGACTTGCCGGCGCCGTTCTCACCGATGAGCGCATGGACGGTGCCGCTGCGGATCGTGATGTTGACGTCCTGGTTGGCGATGACGCCGGGGAAGCGTTTGGTGATCCCGCGCACGAGGACGGCCTCGTCCGTTGTCGGCGCGGGGGCTGTGGCGGTCATGGATCTCCTCGTTCCGGTCCACAGGGTAGGACCCGGCGTCGAACTCGCTCGTCCGGCGCCGGGTCCTTGGTGTCACACGTCAGGACTTCGGCGCGGTCGGCACCTCGATCTCGCCGGACTTGATCTTGTCACCGTACTGGTCGATCGAGTCGGTGATGTCGTCGATGAAGCCGCCCGAGGTCGAGTAGCCCACGCCGTTGGCCTTCAGGTCGTAGGTCTGGTAGCTGGTCAGGGGCTTGCCGTCCGCCACCGACTTGATCATGTCGAACGTCGCCACGTCGACGCGCTTGAGCATCGAGGTGAGGATGTGCTTCTTCTGGTCGGCAGAGGCGGTGAGGTACTGGTCGGAGTCCACACCGATGGCCCACTTGCCTTCGCCGGCGTCGACCGCGGCGTCGAAGACACCGGCACCTGACCCACCGGAGGCGTGGTAGACGATATCCGCGCCTGCGTCGTACAGGGCGGTCGCGGCGGCCTTGCCACCAGCCGGGTCGTTGAAGCCCTTGAGGTCGGTCTCCTCGATGTACTTCACGTCGACCTTGATGCTCGGGTCGACGGCCTGCACGCCCGCGGTGTAGCCGGCCTCGAACTTCTTGATCAGGTCGTTGTGGACGCCGCCGACGAAGCCGACGTGCTTCGACTTGGTCTTCTCGGCCGCGGCCACGCCGACGAGGAACGAGCCCTCGTTCTCGGCGAAGCCGAGGTAGGCGACGTTGTCGTTCGGCTTCTTGTCGGGGTCGAACCCGTCGATCACGCCGAAGGCGACCTTGGGGTAGTCCGGAGCCACGGCGTTCACCGCGTCGCTGTAGGCGAAGCCGACGCCGATGATCGGGCTGTATCCCGCGTCCGCCATCTGCCGCAACCGGTCCTCACGGGCCGACTCCGGCTCGCCGTCCTGGGCCTCACCCTGGGTGCAGGTCGCGCCGAGGTCCTTGACGGCCTTCTCCAGGCCCTTGTAAGCGGCGTCGTTGAACGACTGGTCACCGCGACCGCCGACGTCGTAGGCCAGGCCGACCTTGGGACCGTTGCCATCGCCCTTGCAGATGTCGCCGCTGCTGCCGGAAGTACCGGCGTTCGTCTCCTCTTGCTTTGCGCAGCCGGTCAACGCAATCGCGAGGACCGCTGATGCTGCCGCAATCTTGGTCAACCGACGCAAGACGCCTCCTCAACTCGTA
>DASVBF010000096.1:0-4187 GCA_036375975.1 Nocardioidaceae bacterium
GGACCGTGAGCGCCTGATCGACATCAGCTTCCCTGGCGGGCGCGGCGTCTCGGCCGAGGCCGTGCAGGACGCCGAGGCGCGGCTTGGCGGTTCGTTTCCGCCAGACTTCGTCGAGTTCCTACGAACCACCGGCTGGGCGGAAGCGTACGGCTCCCCGCTGTTCGGGCTCGGCCATTCCGATGAGAACTACGACGCGGTGGCCGTCACTCTGGCGGAGCGGCGCGACGGGTGGGTGCCGCCGGACGCGGTGGTGGTCTACAACGACGGCGCGGGGAGCCTGTCCTTTTTCCGCTTGTCGGAGACGGCCGCGGCGCGAGGCGAGCCGGTGCCGATCTACGTGATGGTGCATGACGAAGCACCGGAGGATCGCATCGAGGTTGAAGGCCGGTCCTATGACGACTGGCTGGAGGGCCTGTACGCCGAGGACGCGGACGACGACGCGTAGGTGCCGTTCCGTGACGAGCGGGCGCTGGCCACTGATCCGATCGGTAGTGCCATTCCTGAACGGGGCGGGGCCGTCAACTGGTTGGTCTGAGCGTGTTCCGGCGGCCGCCGGCGGTCTTGGAGCAGCGTCGGGCGCGGGGCGGGGTCAACACGCAGCGCCCGCAGCGCGAAGCGCGAGGACGAACGGTGTTGAGGCCGTCTCGTGGTCGACGCAAGACTTGCTCGCCGGCGTCGTCGACTCATGTGGTTGTGGTGGTCGGCTTCAGACTCGGGGAACCGAGGGTGGGCAGCGGGGCTGCCAGCCATTCCTTCGCGGTGGTGCTGCATGAAGCCGTGCGGGAGACCCCGGCTGGGCCGCGGTCGTGAGGCCACTCAGTTCGTCGACCGCACCGGTGGTTGGGTCATGGCACTACCCGGCCTGCACGAAGTCCTGGTGATGCTCATGCCGCGGTCCCGGTCGTGTCTGCGGGGGTGAGGCAGCGGGCCTGGCCGTCGCGGAGGGTGTAGTAGACGACCTCGAGCATCCGCCGCGCGGCGGCGACCTTGGCGATGTTGCGGGCGTTCTTGCCGCGGCGGGCGACGATCCGCTCGCGGACCGCTTTGACCGCGGGTTCGGTCTGCCGCTGGATCGCCTCGACCGCCGCCCAGCGGACCAGGGTGTCGCCCTCCTTGCTGATGTGGCCGCGGTGCACGGTCTTGTCCGACTCGTAGTGCCGCGGTGTCAGCCCGGCCCAGCAGCACAACGCGCCGGCGGTCGGGAACCGGGTGACGTCGCCGATCTCCGCGACGAACACCGCGGCCAGCACCGGCCCGATGCCCTTGACGGTCAGCAGGTTCCGGTAGCCGGGATGGTGGTGCAGCCGACGGTGCAGATCGACCTCGGTCGCGGCGATCTCGGCAGCCAGCACCAGCATCAGCCGCCGCTGCGAGGCCAGCCGGGCGGCGTAGGTGCCCGGCAACTCCAGCGCGTCCAGCAGCCCGGTGGCAGTGTCGGACTCGAGCTGGGCCGCGGACAGCCGGATGTTGTGCTTGGCCAGCAGCGCCCGGATCCCCGCCTTCACGGCGGTGGCCAGCTTCACCAGCTGCCGGCGGTGCCGCACCAGTTCCCGCAGCTCCCGCAGCTCCGGCGGGGAGATGTAGGCCTCCGGCAGCGAGCCGAGCCGCAGCAGGTTCGCCAGTTCGTAGGCGTCGGCCGGGTCGGTCTTGACCCGCTTGCGCTTGCGCAGCGCCTTCATCCCCAGCGGGTGCGCCAGGTGCACCTCGAACCCGGCAGCCAGCAGCGCGTCGACCGCCCAGTACCAGCCGTAGGTCGCCTCGATCGCCACCGGCACCCCGCGACCGGCCTTGCGGCACTCGTCCCGCAGCGCCCTTGGATCGTTGTCGATCCGAACCCAGCCCAGCTCGTTGCCGTGATCGTCGACTCGTGCGATCACCGACCTGTGCAGGTGCAGATCGACCCCGACCACCTGCTTGCCAGCGGTACCGTCGCTCACGGTGGCCTCCCTTCCTCGATGGGCCGTCAGCAGCCGCAGTTTCCTGCGGTACCAACGGGGAGCGGGAGGCCCCGCCCCGTTATGGCATCAGTTCGGACGTCCGCTCACGCCGATGACAGGACGCCCGCCATCGAGCCCGTACCGTGTGGTCGATGGACCGTGGCGAGGGTGCAGAGGAACTCCTGACCGGCGGCAACGCGTCAACCGCTGTGGTGCGGGTTGGCAACACAGTGCGGAAGCCGTGGCTGGCGACGACGGAGCGCACGGTGGCGTACATGCTCGCGCTACGGCAACGAGGCATCGACGTCCCAGAGCCCCGCGGGCGCGATGACCAAGGACGGCTCATCCTTGACTTCGTCCCCGGAAGGCTCGCGATGTACGACGCCCCGTTGGACATCGACGTGATCCATGCCGCAGGTGCGGTCGTGCGGTCTATCCATGACGCCAGCGTCGGCCTACCGATCCCAGACGACTGGGATGTGCTCCTCCCAGCCGACGAACCGGATCTGCTTTGTCACAACGATCTGGCGACCTGGAACCTCATCATCGATGGCGACCGGCTTGTCTTCATCGACTGGGACGGCGCAGGCCCTTCTACGCGTCTGTGGGACCTCGCCTACGCGGCGATCTCGTTCGGTCACCTGTTCCCCGACGCAGATGCCCACTCTGCGGCGGTCCGCCTTGCCGCCTTCGTTGACGGATACCGCGCAGATCCCGGTTTGCGGTCGGCGCTACCCGAGACCCTCACGCATCGAGCCGCGGCCATGCACAAGCTGCTGAGGCGATCTCACGAGAGCGGCCGTGAGCCGTGGGGATCGATGTACGTCGAGGGCCACGGCCAGCATTGGCTCGCGACGGCGGAGTTCATCAACGAGCACGATCGTGACTGGCGGCGAGCAGTCACATCCAAGTCAACAAGTAGCCGCTGAGCGAGCGGCAGTGCCCGTTCGGGGGCGCAGCGCCCGCAGGGTCGCCGAGCGGATCGGCACTAGCGCTCGGTTCTCGGCGCGCAGACTGGCCCGGATGGCCTCCTCCAGGCGCGCTCCACACATCTCAATGTTGGCAGCAGGGTCCACCGCACGCGGTCCTATCTCAGGAAGATGCTCTTCAACCGCGGCCAGGCTGCGGATGTGCAGTAGACCGGGATCTCGTTGATGGGGACGTCACGCTGGAGGACCTGACCACCGTCGCGGCTCTCGCCGGACCACACGTCGACCCACTCGCCCGCAGGAAGGTAGGTCGACCAGGTCCCCGCACCTTTCTGAGTCACTGGGTTGACCAACAGGTCGGCGCCGAGCATCCACTGGCGCGGGTGCTCCCAGACTCGCAGGTCTCCCGGGTGGTCGAAGAACAGCGCGCGCATCAGTGGGCGATCGGTGCGCACGGTCTCGGCCGCCTGCTCGGTGAGGTAGTCGATGAGCCGCTCACGCAGGTGGGCGAACTCGCGAAACACGGGGATCACACGTTGGTCACCGGTCATCTCGGCGACGTGCCACGGCGTGCGGTCGCGCAGCGGGAGTTGGTGGTGGTTGAACTCCGAGTGGTACTGCATGATCGGCATGAACGCGGACGCTCCAGCTGCACGCAGATAGAGCTCCGCGTCGGGCACCGGCCCGGAGAATCCGGCGAGGTCCCAACCCCAGTAGACGATTCCACAGGAGGCCGCCGTGAGCCCGGCGGTCACACTGTGGCGAAACGCCTCCCAGGTGGAGTCCTCGTCGCCGGCCCAGAACACACCGTGCGCCTGTGAGCCGGTGAATCCGCTGCGGGAGAAGGTGATCGGTGCCTTGTCGTAACGGCGCAGGAGGTCGCCGAAAGCCTTGGCGTAGTGCACAGGGTAGAGGTTGTTGCCTTCGTCGCCCTTGCGGCCGTCGGCGTACTGAAGGTCGTGGCCCCAGGCATGCTCGCCGCCGTCGGTCTTGAACCCGTCGATCCCCAGGTCGCGCACAAGGTACTCGCGTTTGGCCGTCCACCAGTCGCGGGTCCGCTGGACGGAGAGGTCGGGCATCAGTGATTTCGGGAACCACCAGCCCCGGTTGAGGTATGCCGCGCCGTCCGCCTCGCGAACTGCGTGGCCTTCGCGGACCATCGCCTCACCCTCAGCGAGTACCTGCTCGTGGAGGCCGTCTTCGGACTGCGCTGTCTTGAGCAGAGGGATCTGCCAGAGGATGACCTTGATGCCGCGGGCGTGGAGGTCGTCCACCATCGCCTTCGGATCCGGCCAGGCACCATCCGCCGGGAAGGTGAAAT
>DASVBF010000101.1:0-43785 GCA_036375975.1 Nocardioidaceae bacterium
CAGGCGTTCGCCGTCCCAGCGGAGCGGAGTCTCCTGCGACTCCTCGACCAGTGGCCGGTCGACCACGGCGCGGGGAAGGGCGATCCGGCGTGCGTCCAGGGCCGGGACCGCCCAGGCTTCCAGCTCGGCCGCTGTCACGCCGGGGAGAAGCGGGGGTTGAGCTCGGTGGGCCGGAAGCCGTGCGCGGTCAGGACCCCGTCGATCCCGAACCCTCCGCGGTAGCCGATCCGCTCTCCGAGCAGCGAGCCGGTACGCCGGACGAGCTCCCTCATCTGCTCGCGGTCCTCGTGTGGCGGGTCCCAGGTGGTGCCCTGGCCGCCGTACACGAAGCGGCGCCCGCCGCCACGGAGGATCGCGAGCTCGACGGGGCGGAAGGCCGCCGTGCCCGACGGCAGCACGATGCCGTGGATGCTGCACGGGACGCCGTCGAGGAAGGGCATCACCCGCACCCGGTCGCAGCGGGGCTCGAAGAAGTCGAGGGCCTCGGCTCGCTCCTCCGCCGTGACAACCCAGCGGGTGAACTCGCCGCCGCCGTTCAACCCGTCGCGGGCGTCGCCGACCCAGACCACGCCACTGCCGACGTCGAGATCCCGGCAGGCGGCGTGGAGGTCCGTGGGCGAGGAGAGCTCCACGACGCGACGCTCGCTGCGCGGGAAGCCGACCTCGTCCCAGATGTCGTCGACGGCGATCTTGTCCTCCAAGGCCGACCACGACGACGGGCGCGCGCCGACGACCGCTCGCCCCTCGATCGGCGCAGGGGACGCGAAGGGCGCGACACACCACAGGGCCTGCCGGTCCGGGTCGTAGCGGTCGATCGCGTCGCGGACGGACGAGGGAAGTGAGCGCAGGACTCGGTCGTGCTCCCTGACCTCCTCCGTCATCGTCTTGTACGCAGGCAGCCGCACCTCGACGCGGCCGGCCTCCTCCTCGGAGGGGACCGGGCCCGCACCCAGCTCGGCGTGGACGAGCAGCGGCTTCTCGGCCCCACAGCGGGCAAGGATCGAGACGAGGTCGGTCAGGGCGGCAAGTGGCACCACACCGGCGATCACCTTCCGGCCGGAGAAGAGCCCGGCCAGGTGGGCGTGCCAGAGTTCGCGTGTCTCCTGGTCGTCGAGGTCCATGCCCCAGGCTAGGAACCAGCCGGCCGCGGACGCGACAGGTTTAGGAGGCGAGGGACTGTGCGGCGACCGAGATGCCGGCGAAGTGCGTCGCGAAGGCGACGAGGGTGAAGGCGTGGAAGACCTCGTGGAAACCGAACCAGGTCGGGGACGGGTTGGGGCGCTGCACCCCGTAGACCAGACCGCCGAGCAGGTAGAGCGCGCCACCGACGACCATGAGGGTCAGCGCCGGGCTGCCCGCCTGCCTCGCGAAGTCGGGGGAGAACAGCACCGCCGCCGACGCGACCACCACGTAGGCAGGCGTGTGCAGCCACCGTGGCGCGTCCACCCATGCCACCCGGAAGACGACGCCCAACGCCGCGGCGAGCCACACGAGCAGCAACAGGGTCTCGGCACGGTGGCGCTCGAGGAGCAGCACGGAGAACGCGGTGTAGGTGCCGGCGATGTGCACGAAGATGTTCGCGTGGTCGAACCGGCGCAGACGGTCCTTGGCCCGCGCCGACCAGGTGCGGCTGTGGTAGAGGCCGGAGACGGTGAAGAGCACGACCGCGGAGGCGACGAAGCCGAGCAGGCCCCACCGGACGGATGGGGTCGGCGCGTGCAGGACCAGGAGGACTCCGGCGACGAGCGTCACCGGCGCGATCGCGACGTGCAGCCACCCGCGGAGCTTCGGCTTCACCTCCTGGAGGATCTCGCGCGAATGCGTCGACAGGCGTTCGGTGACCTCGCCGAGGGTACCGACCGGCTCTCGCGCGACGCTGTTCCTGTCTGGGGCCATGGGCATCCGTCTACCCAGCCTGGGTGCGAGGCAGGCGTCGAGGCAGGCAGGACCAGACCGGTGCCCGGGACGAGCGACTCGGTCAGCGAGGGGACGTGGGCGGTCGCGACCCGGCCTCGGCGTCGACCACGCGACCGAGCGAGTCCGGGTCGCGACCCACGACCGTGGTGCCGTCGTCGGCGGTGATGATCGGGCGCTGGATCAGGACCGGGTGCTCGACCATCGCGGCCACCCACCGGTCGCGATGCTCGGCGTCTCGGGGCAGGTCGGACAGGCCGATCTCCTTCGCGACCGCCTCGCCGGTCCGCGTGACGTCCCATGGCTCGAGCCCCAGCCGGTCGAGCACGGCAGTGAGCTCGTCGGCGGTCGGCGGGGCGTCGAGGTACCTACGGACGGTGTAGTCGATGCCGGCCTCGTCGAGGTAGCTCGTCGCAGCGCGGCACTTCGAGCAGGCCGGGTTCACCCAGATCTCCACGTCAGTCCACCTCCAGCGCGGTCGCGCCCGTGAGGTGCACCAGCTCGTCGTACGACGTGCTGAACACCGCAGAGGGATGGCCCGCCGCGGCCCACACCTCCTCGTACTTCTGCAGCCAGGGGTCGACGAACGTCGGCACGGGGGAGGGATGGGCGACGGGGGAAACCCCGCCGATGACCTGGCCGGTGTGCTCCCGGACGAACTCGGCGCTCGCCCGGCGCAGTGTGTGGACGCCCAGCTCGGCGGCCACCTTCTTGGTGTCGACGCGGTGTGCGCCCGAGGTCAGAATGAGGACGGGAGAGCCGTCCGCATCGAAGAGCAGGCTGTTGGCGATCGCGCCGACGTCGCAGCCGAGCGCCTCCGCCGCGAGCGCGGCGGTGTGCACGGAGTCGGGGAGCACCACGACCCGGCCGGTGCCACCGAGGCGGGCGAGCTCCTCCCGGAAGGATGCGATCGACGGATGCTCGGGTGGTCCTGAGGTCATGGCCCGGAACTCTAGCGGCGCGGGAGGTCTGGACCAGAAGGGAATATACCCCTGCGGGTATACCTTGCTCGTAGTGCCGGCCCGTATCGAGCTACCAAGGAGCACCATGTACTTCGCCCAGTACTACCTGGACTGTCTCTCGCAGGCGTCCTATCTCGTCGGTGACGAGAAGAGCGGTCAGGCCGTGGTCGTGGACCCCCGCCGGGACATCGAGGAGTACCTGGCCGACGCCGAGGCGCACGGCCTCACGATCGTCGGCGTTCTCAACACACACTTCCACGCCGACTTCGTGTCCGGACACATCGAGCTCGCCAGGGCCACGGGTGCCTGGATCGGCTACGGCCGCGCCGCGCAGGCGGACTTCGCGATCCGCCCCTTCGGCGACGGCGACCGGGTCGAGCTCGGCGACGTCGTGCTCGAGGTCATGGAGACCCCCGGGCACACCCCCGAGTCGATCAGCGTGCTGGTGTACGAGCACGCCGACGACCCCGCACCGTACGGCGTGCTCACCGGCGACGCCCTCTTCATCGGTGACGTCGGGCGTCCCGACCTGCTCGCCTCGATCGGTGTCACGGCCGACGAGCTCGGCAGGATGCTCTACGACTCGATCCAGCACAAGCTGATGGGTCTCCCCGACGAGACGCGGGTGTTCCCGGCGCACGGTGCGGGCTCGGCCTGCGGCAAGAACCTCTCCACCGAGAGGCAGTCGACGATCGGCGAGCAGCGGGCGTTCAACTACGCCTGCCAGCCGATGACCGAGGACCAGTTCCTCGCCGTGGTGACCGCCGGGCAGCCGCCGGCCCCGGAGTACTTCGTCTACAACGCGATCCTGAACCGCAAGGAGCGCCTGACCCGAGAGCCGGGCACCACCCTGCAGGCGCTCTCGCCCGAGCAGGTGGCCGAGGCGCTCGCCGAGGGCGCGAAGGTCATCGACGCGCGCGACCCGATGGAGTTCGCGGCCGGGCATCTCCGTGGCGCGATCAACGTGCCGGTGGACGGCCGGATGGCGGAGACCGTCGGCATGGTGGTCAAGCCGGAGGACTCGATCGTGCTGATGGCGCCCGAGGGCGAGGAGCAGGAGGCCGGCGTGCGCCTGGCAAGGATCGGGTTCGACAGGGCGGTCGGGTTCATCCCACGGCCCGAGGCGTACCTGATCGACCACCAGGACCAGGTCGCTCACGCCAGCAGGTTGGCGCCCTCCCAGCTCGAGGAGGTGCTCGCCGACCCCGACGTGCAGCTCGTCGACATCCGCAACGCAGGGGAGACCGAGGCGGGGATGCTGCCCGGCGCCGTGAACATCCCGCTCGCCCAGCTCGCGCGCCGCGCCGGGGATCTCGACCCGGCCCGGCCGACGGTTCTGTACTGCGCCGGCGGGTGGCGCTCGAGCGTCGGAGGCAGCCTGCTGCGTCAGCTCGGCTTCCAGGACGTCTCGGACGTCCTCGGTGGGTACGCCGGATGGCAGGCGAGCCGCTCGGCGCTCGCCTGAGCGCCTCTCGTTCGAAGCACGGAGAGGTGGTCCCGGCCGTGGGTCGGGGCCACCTTTCGCGTTCAGTCCCGGCGGCGCATCCCCACGATCATCAGTGCCAGGCCGATGACGGCGACGAGTGGGCCGACGACCGCCCAGAGGGTGACTCCGGTCATCGGGCTGCCGGCGATGTAGCCGAGTCCCTGCAGGGTCCACACCAGGCCGACCACGACCATCACGGCGCCGAGCACGAGCGGCAGGGCCTTCTTCACCTGCCCGAGTATGCCTGCTCGGCTCGCCGGGCAGGGGCCACGACGCAGCAGAACCACGGGCGTCACCGGTTTCCCGGAGATGTTGACGCCTTGTCGGAGAAACGGTGTACCGTTGATCTTGTTCGAACATATGTTCGAACCATGCCGGCGGGGGTGACCTCGACCCCCACCTCCGCCGGCGCCATCACCGTTTCTGGGGGTGGGGGGTGACAGCGTTTCCGGGGTCGGACAAGGGGTCGAGTCAACAGTTGTCGATGACTCTGGCGAAGGGTGGAGCAGATGCGACGGTACGACGATCCCGTGGATGTGCGCAGGGGGATGGTGAACGGGTCCGAGGGGCCCGAGCAGTTCTTGTGGCGAGGTCGGTTGTGGAAGGTCAACGCCGTGGTCGCCCACTGGGTGGAGACCGGAGCGTGGTGGGAGTCCGCCGGCGCCCGCGCCGTCCTGGGGACCGACTCCCGCGATCCCCGGCAGGAGGCCGAAGGCGGCGGGCTCGCCGTGCTGTCCGAGCTGACCGCCGAGCGTGAGGTGTGGCGGGTGGAGGCCTCGCGGGGCCGGATCAGTGCCGAGACCGGGGGCGGGGGAGTCTTCGACCTGCTCTTCGACTGGGTCGAGGGCGGCTGGCGTCTCGCCCGCTGCGTGGACTGAGGGGAGGCGCGATGACGACCGGTTCCTTCGTTCCGCAGCCCTTCGCCCTTCCCGCGGCGACGCACTCCTACCTCGAGCGGGCCGCCGAGTCGTTGAGGGAGGCGATCACCTCCACCGAGGTGCCGCTGCGCTACGCCCACGCCCACGTCTCCGCTCTACGGGCGACCGCGGCGCTGCTCGCCGCACGCGCCCACCCGAACGGGCCGCGCCGGGGCCGTGGTGCCCAGAGGAACGCCTGGGTGCTGCTCGCCGAGGTGGCTCCCGAGTTCAGCGAGTGGGCGACCTTCTTCGCCGCGGGTGCCGCGAAGCGTGCGGCCGCCGAGGCGGGCTCCTCGCGCGCCGTCTCCGAGCGTGAGGCCGACGATCTTGTCCGTGACGCCGACCGGTTCCTCGGCCTCGTGGAGCAGTCCCTCGGTCTCGACCGGCACGTCCCCTTCCAGGAGAACCTCCCCAGCACGGGGCCGAGCTGTGTCGCCTGACCCGTTCGTCCACCTCCATGTCGCCTCCGGGTACTCCCTCCAGTACGGCGCCTCCCACCCCCACGTGCTCGTCGACCGCGCGGCCGAGCACGAGATGGACACCCTGGCGCTGACCGACCGGGACGGGGTCTACGGCGCGGTGCGGTTCGCCAAGGCCTGCATGCAGGCGGGGGTGCGGCCGGTGCTCGGTGTCGACCTCGCCGTGGCTTCCACGGGGGCACTGCCCGAGGCCGCCGTCCTGGATGCGACGCCCCGTGGACGCGGAGGTCCTCCGCGCACTCCCGTCCGGGGCGGCAGCTTCCGTGACGCCCGGCTGCCCCGGGTCACGTTCCTGGCCGGCAGCAAGCGGGGCTGGGCGAGGCTGTGCCGGCTGGTCTCGGCCACCCACCTCTCCGGCGAGCGGGGCATCCCGGTGACCTCGCTCGAGCTGGTGGCCGAGCACCTCGGGGACGCCTCCGACGTGCTGGTGCTCCTCGGGCCGGGCTCCGAGGTCGGGCAGGCGATGGCTCTGCGCCGGGACGACCACGCCCGAGCCGCGCTGCGTCCGTGGCTCGAGGTGGTCGACCGGTCCTCGCTCGTCATGGAGGTGGTCTCGCATCGGCTCCCGGGCCACGGACCGGGTTCCTCGCCGCACGCGGCCCGGATGCTCGGGCTCGCGCACGCCGAGCGTCTCGGTGTCGTGCTCACCAACGCAGTCCGCTACGCGGACCGCACCGACGCTCCGACCGTCGACGTGCTCGACGCCGCACGCCGTCTGGTCCCCCTCGATGTCCGTCACGTCGACCGGGTCAACGCCGAGGGCTTCTTGAAGTCCGGCAAGGAGATGGCGGAGGTGGCCGAGGAGATCTGTCGCCTCTCGGGCCTCGGTGACAGCAGCCGAGCCGCCCGTGAGCTCCTCGCCCGGACCCGGACGGTCGCGGACCGGTGCGCCGTCGACCCGCGCAGCGACCTCGGTCTCGGGGAGGTGCACTTCCCGGAGTTCGGCTCCTCAGGCCAGGAGGCGCAGTCGATGCTGCAGGCACGGTGCGAGGCGGGCATCGCACGCCGCTACGGCAACGCACCCCGGCAACGGATCTGGAAGCGGCTCGACGACGAGCTGCAGATCATCGAGCAGCTCGGCTACGCCTCCTACTTCCTCACCGTCGCCGACGTCACCGACCTCGTCCAGCAGATGGGAGTCCGGTCCGCCGCTCGCGGCTCGGGGGCGGGCAGCCTGGTCAACTACCTGCTCGGCATCTCCGGCGTGGACCCGCTCCGCCACGGCCTGCTGATGGAGCGTTTCCTCTCCCCGCTGCGCCAGGCCTTGCCCGACATCGACATCGACGTGGAGTCCGCCCGTCGCCTGGAGGTGTACGAAAAGATCCTCGACCGTTATGGCGGCGAGCGCTGCGTCGCGGTGTCGATGATGGACACCTACCGGGTCAGGCACGCGGTGCGCGACGTGGGCGCGGCGCTCGGCATGCCGGCCGGTGAGGTCGACGCGATCGCCAAGGCCTTCCCGCACATCCGCGCCCGCGACGCCCGGGTCGCGCTGCGGGAGCTCCCCGAGCTGCGCGCCTCCGGGCTCGGTGAGGAGCGGCTCGACCTGATGTTCCGGCTGGTCGAGAAGCTCGACGGGCTGCCCCGCCACATCGCGGTCCACCCCTGTGGCGTGCTCCTCTCCGACGCCACCCTGCTCGACCGCACCCCGGTCGAGGCCAGCTACGCCGGCTTCCCGATGAGCCAGTTCGACAAGGACGACGTCGAGGACCTCGGTCTGCTCAAGCTCGACGTGCTCGGCATCCGGATGCAGTCGGCGATGGCCCACGCGCTGAAGGAGATCCGGCGCGTCGAGGGCCGTGACATCGACGTCGACGACGAGAGCCAGGTCCCGCTCGACGATCCCGCGACCTTCGAGCTGGTCGGCCAGGCCAAGACCCTCGGCTGCTTCCAGATCGAGTCACCCGGTCAGCGGGAGCTCGTCGGCAGGTCGGACATCACGACCTTCGAGGAGATCATCACCGACATCTCGCTGTTCCGGCCCGGCCCGGTCAAGAGCGACATGGTGACCCCGTATCTCAACGCCCGGCAGGGCTGGAGGATGCCGAACTACCTCCACGACGACCTGCGGCCGATCCTGGAGCAGACCTCCGGCGTGGTCGTCTTCCACGAGCAGGTCATCGAGATCATCGCCCAGCTCACCGGCTGCAGCCTGGCGGAGGCCGACGAGGCCCGGCGTGCGCTCGGCGACATGGAGGGGATGGCCCAGGCGAAGCTGTGGTTCTTCCCCCGCGCGATGGGCCGGGGGTACCCCCAACGCCTGGTCGAGGAGATCTGGAAGGTCCTCGAGGCCTTCGCCTCGTTCGGCTTCTGCAAGGCTCATGCGGCTGCCTTCGCCCTCCCGACCTACCAGTCGGCCTGGCTCAAGACGCACTACCCGGCGTACTTCCTCGCCGGGGTCCTGACCCACGACCCCGGGATGTATCCCAAGCGCCTGATCCTCGACGACGCCCGCCAGTTCGGCATCGCGGTGCTCGGGCTCGACGTGAACGCCTCCGAGAAGGAGTACGTCGTGGATCGGGTCGATCCGGGCGACGCCGTCGGGATCCGGCTCGCACTCTCGGAGGTCAAGGGCATCAACGAGGCGGAGGTGGGTCGGATCGTCGCGGCGAGGCCGTACCACTCGCTCACCGACTTCTGGCACCGTGCCCGCGTCTCCCGGCCGGTCGCGGAGCGGCTCGTGCTCGCCGGCGGGTTCGACACCATCTACGGCATCGGCTCAGCCCTGGGAGTGCGCCGACGGGCCAAGGTCACCCGGCGCGACCTGCTGCTCCAGGTGGCCGACCTCGACCGGCAGACCCGGATGACCGAGCGCGCGAGCCGTGGTCGGGGCCGGGGCCTGTCCGGCGCTCGCCGGTCGGGCGCGGACCCCCGCTCGAGCTCGTCGAGGCGGGACTCCACGGCCGAGGTGCGGGCAGCCGATGCCGCCGGACGGAACAGCAGCGACCCCCGTGAGCGCGCCGACTCCGCAGGCCCGGGGGTGTGGGAGCAGGCCGCACGCCAGTCACAGGCGACGAGGACGCCGCTGCCGGTGACCTCGGTCCAGCTCGCCCTCGACCTGGGCGACACCGGCGAGGGCGAGGCCAGTGGTCTGCCGGAGATGAGCGACTCCGAGCGGGTCCGGGCGGAGCTCGAGATCCTCGGTCTCGACGTGAGCCGGCACGTCGTCGACTTCTATGTCCCGCTTCTCGACGAGCTCGGCGTGACCCGGTCCCGCGACCTGCTGCACCGTCGCAGCAAGTCCGAGCTGCTCGTCGGCGGGGTCAAGGTGGCCACCCAGACCCCCCCGATCAGGTCCGGGCGGCGGGTCATCTTCGTGACCCTCGACGACGCCACGGGTCCGGTGGACGCGACCTTCTTCGAGGACGTCCAAGGGCCCTACGCCGCCACCGTCTTCCACTCCTGGCTGCTCGTCGTGCGCGGGGTGATCCGCCGCACCGGTCCGCGTGGGGTCTCGCTGCGAGCCACCGGGTGCTGGGAGCTGCCCACCCTCCACCAGATCTGGAAGGAGGGCGGGATCGGCGCCGTCCACGCGTTCATGGGGCAGGTGCCGGAGGGCTTCGGCGACCCCGGCTCGGTCGGGGAGACCGCGGTGACGGAGGCCGCCGAGAGCAGGTCCACCCGGCCGGTCATGGCCTCACCGCCCTCGAGCGGACAGGGTGGCGGCACCGCCGGAGGGATGGGACGGCGCCGGGTGCTGGTGCACTCCAGCGGCTTCAAGCTGTCGCCCTACGCCGATGTCAGGCCCGCGGGGGAGGACAGCAAGACCGCGCCCCGGAAGCTGTGGCACCGAAGCCCCGGGAGTGCCGGATGACCGTCGACGCTGTCCTCTCACTAGGGTGGGCACCATGCCCGGTCAGAACCCCACCCAGCGACCCTTCGGACGTGGAGCGGCCCGCACCGCCGTCGTCTGGGACGCGCTGCAGGAGGTGCTGGCCTCGGTCCCGTCCGACACCGACACCCTGGCCGACACCGGCGTGGCCTCCGTCATCGACATCGGCGGAGGGACCGGAGGGTTCGCGGTCCGGGTCGCCGAGCTCGGCCACCGGGTCACCGTCATCGATCCCAACCCCGACGCTCTGGCGATCCTGGCGCGTCGTGCCGAGGAGAGCGGCGTCGCAGACCTCGTCACCGCCCGTCAGGGCGACGTGGCCTCCTTGCCCAGCCTCGTGCCGGCAGGCGGTGCCGACGTGGTGCTGTGCCACGGGGTTCTCGAGATCGTCGATGACCCCGCCGAGGCGCTCGCGGTGCTCGCCGGCGTGCTCCGGCAAGGAGGTGTGCTCAGCCTGCTCGTCGGCCAGCGCCACGCGGCGGTGGTCGCACGCGCGATGGCGGGCCACTTCCACCAGGCCCGGGCCATGCTCGACGACCCCGCGGCAGCCGGGCCGACCCGACGGTTCACCCCCGACGAGGTGGCGCAGATCCTCGCCGAGACCGGCTTCGAGACCACGGCCATGCACGCGGTCCGGGTCTTCGTCGACCTCGTCCCCAGCTCCCTGGTCGAGCTGGAGCCTGGCGCGGCAGCGGCCCTGGTGGAGCTGGAGAAGGCGGTCGCGGACCGGCCCGAGTACCTCCCCCTCGGCACCCAGCTGCACATCCTCGCCACGCGTCGCTAGCCCCGGCGCCGTCCCCTACGGCGCCGTCCCGGACCGTCGTGCCGGAGCCGGACGGTGAGGGCCGTGCGGTCCGACCTCTCCGAAGCCTCCTGGGACTGCCCGATCCTGCACGTCGACATGGATGCCTTCTACGCCTCCGTCATGACGAGGGAACGTCCCGACCTCCAGGGCGTCCCGGTCATCGTCGGAGGCGGCCATCGCGGGGTGGTGCTGTCGGCGAACTACCTCGCCCGGGAGCACGGCGTCCGCTCGGCGATGCCCGGCACCCGAGCGCGACGGCTGTGCCCACAGGCAGTGGTGGTCCCCCCGGACTTCGAGACCTTCAGCTCGGTGTCGTCGGCGGTGATGGAGACCTTCAGACGCGTCACGCCGGTGGTCGAGGCGGTCTCGCTCGACGAGGCGTTCCTCGACGTCTCTGGAGCTGCTCGCCGGCTGGGCAGCCCCTACGAGATCGCCGAGCATCTGCGCGCCCGGATCTTCGACGAGCAGGGCATCACCTGCTCGGTCGGGGTGGCGAGCACCGTCGCGGTGGCGAAGATGGCGAGCAGGCGGGCCAAACCCGACGGCGTGTGCGTCGTCCCTCCGGAGGTGGTGACCTCGTTCCTGCATCCTCTCGATGTCGGTGAGCTGTGGGGCGTGGGGGAGAAGACCACCGCGATGCTCCATCGACTGGGCCTGATGACGATCGGGGACATCGCGCACACCCCTCTGGTGACACTGCAGCGAGCCGTCGGCGCGTCCCTCGGCACCGGGCTGCACGATCTGGCATGGGGTCGCGACCGTCGTACGCTGACCCCGAGGCGCGGGCCGGACGAGCCGGACAAGAGCATGGGGGCCGACGAGACCTTCGGCCGTGACACCGACGACCCGGAGGTGATCCGGCGCGAGCTGCTCAGGCTCTCCGCGAAGGTCACCTCGCGGATGCGGGCCGCCCAGGTCGCCGGCAGGACCGTGACGCTGCGGGTCCGGTTCGCCGACTTCACCACCATCACCCGGTCGAGGACGATGTCCGAGGCGACCGACGTGACCCAGCAGGTCTACCGCACCGCGACGGATCTCTTCGCCGCGCTGGGCCTGCAGCGCGCCCGGATCCGCCTGGTCGGTGTGCGCGTCGAGGGCCTGGTGCCACGCACCACCGTGCACCACCAGCTGATGCTCGGGGAGCCGGAGCACGGCTGGTCCGACGCTGACCGGGCCGTGGACCGCGCGACCTCACGGTTCGGGAAGGCCGCGGTGCGACCGGCTACCCTGCTGCGAGGGGGGCGCGATCGCAGCGCGTAGCAGCTGAGGGGGGAGAGGAAACGCTCCATGGAGGCACACCGGGAGGGGGCACGCTCCGACCCACCCTCGTTCCCGGTCTCCGAAATGTCCTCGCAGGAGCAGGCCGCGCTGTTGGGCGACATCGCGGCGACCTCACCAGACGGCGTCCTCGCCACGGATCCCGACGGCAGGATCCTGTGGACCAACCACATGACCGGACGTCTGTTCGGCCTCGACGCCGACGAGCTTCCTGGCCGGCCCATCACCGACCTCGTTCCCGAACAGGCACGAGCCGGCCTCCTCGATCTCCACGGGCACGTCGTCGCGGGCGAGCACACCGACTCGCTCCTCACCTCCGGACTCCGCCGCGACGGCTCGGTCTTCGACCTCTGGGCGGTCCTCGGTGTCCGCAGGGACACCCACGGGCAACCGCTCGGCATCAGCATGGTCCTTCGCGATGTCACGGAGCAGGTGCGGCTGCGGCGGGAGCTCGCCGCGGCCGTCGCGCGGTCCCAGGCGCGCTTCGACCGGTCGGCCCACCCACAGGCCCTGCTCGACAGCGAGGGCCGGATCGTCGAGGTCAACGACGCGGCCGCCGAGCTGCTCGGTTGGACACCGGCGGAGCTGGTGGGTCGCCATTCGGCCGAGCTGGTCCACTCCGCTGAACCGGCCGAGGTGCTCCGCCGGCTCGACGACCTCCGGGGAGGCGCCCTGCGGTCGGCGAGCTACGAGGCGGCCGGGGTCTGCAAGGACGGCACGAAGATCCCCCTGCTCATCGACGTGACTCCGGTTCGTGACGACGAGGGCAATGCCTACGAGTTCGCCGCCTTCGTCGAGGACCTGCGGGAGATCCGGGCCGCCGAGCGTCGTCTCTCCAGCCAGGAGGCCTTCTTCCGCGGCCTGCACCGCGAGGCCTCCGACGTCACGCTGGTCGCCGACGTCACCGGGTCCCTGCGATACATCACACCGTCCGTCACCCAGGTCCTGGGCTACGGGCCCGAGCAGCTACGCGACATCCCGGCGACCTCTCTGGTCCACCCCGACGACATGTCCGGACAGGACGAGCGTCGTCGCCACGTGCTCCAGGTGCCCGGGGCGCGTGCACGCGACACGATCCGCTTCCGGGACGTGGAAGGCCGGTGGCGCTGGTTCGACACCACCGCCACCAACTGCGTGGACGACCCCGACATAGCCGGGATCGTGATCAGCCTGCGTGAGGTCACGCCCGAGATCGAGGCACAGAAGGCGCTTCGGGACTCCGAGGCGCGCTACCGGGCGATCGCGGAGACCGCCCAGGAGGGGATCCTGGCCGTCTCCCCCGAGGGCGACACCCTCTTCGCGAACGAGCGGCTTGCGGAGATCCTCGGGCTCTCGATGGAGCAGGTCTACGCCCTCGGCGGGAGCGGGATCTTTCCCTCGGCCGACGTCGGTCAGGCGGCACGACGCGTGGGCGCCCGCCGCCCGCAGACCACGCCGGAGCGGTCGGACGTGCCGTACCACCACCCGGACGGGACTGACCGCGTGCTGCTCGTCTCAGCCAGCCCGCTGACCGGTGCTGACGGGACCGTCCTCGGCTCGCTGGCGATGGTCTCGGACGTGACAGAGCAGCGAGCCGCGGAGGAGACGCTCCGCAGGCAGGCGCTGCACGACCCGTTGACCGGGTTGCCGAACCGCCTGCTCTTCGTCGACCGGCTGACCCTCGCCGCGGCACGGCAGCAGCGCACCGAGCATGGCGCGATAGCGGTGCTGTTCCTGGACCTCGACCACTTCAAGGGCGTCAACGACACCCACGGGCACCAGATCGGTGACCGCGTCCTGGTGGAGGTCGCCGGGCGGCTCGAGCAGGCGGTTCGCGCCACCGACACGGTGGCTCGGCTCGGCGGCGACGAGTTCGCCGTCATCTGCGAGGGTGCGGACGCCGCCACGGCGGCCCTCGTCTCGTCGCGCATCCAACAGGCGTTCAAGGCGCCGCTCGCCCTCGACGGTGTGGGGCTCGAGGTGAGCATGAGCATCGGTGTGGCGCTGTCGCCGCCGCATCAGGCCGAGGACCTGCTCCGGCTGGCGGACATGGCGATGTACCAGGCGAAGGCGACCGCGCGCGGCCGTGTCGTGACGTACGCCGAGGGCCTGCCCGACGGCAAGACCCGTCGTCTCGGGGTGGTCCGGGCGGTGCGTGAGGCACTCGACGACCACGCGGTGCCGCTGCGGTACGAACCAGTCGTCGACCTGCGCAGCGGGGGGCTCACCGGGATGCGTGCCCGGCTGCACTGGGAGCACCCGATCCTCGGTCTCCTCCGCGGCACCGAGGTGTCGACCGCGGCAGAGAGCGCGGGCCTGGCCCTCGACCTCCTGGAGGCCATGCTCAGCACCGCCCTCCGTGACCTGGGTGACCTCTCGGCCGGGGGAACAGTTTCTCCTGACACCTTCGTGGCGGTCAGCATCTCCCCGATCGCAAGCGAGCGGCGCACGGCGCTCTGCGTCGAGCGGGCACTCAGCGCGAGCGACGCACCACCGCACCGGCTGCTCGTCGAGGTCGACGAGTCCGAGGTCGGTCAGGCCCGAGACCTCGCCCGGGGCCTTCGCGACCTGGGAGTCGGGTTCCTGGTCAGCGGGATGTCCGGGGGAGCGGTCCGAGCGACCGGCGTTCGAGCGGGGCTACGGGAGCAGCTCGCCGATCTGCCGGTGAGCTGCCTCGAGCTGGACCGGAGCGTCGTCGAGCGCCTCACGGACGATGTCGACGGAGTCGCCCTGGCCCGTTCGTTCACGGAGCTCGCGGCGGCGGCCGGGGCCTCGTCGTCCGCGGAAGGCGTGGCGACCGAGCAGCAGGCGGCGCTTCTGCGCGAGGCCGGCTGTGCCCGGGCGAGGGGGCCGCTCTGGGGCCCGGCGGTCCCCGCGGACCGGATCGCCGAGGGCCGCCCCCCGACCACGGCCGACGGCACCGGAGGAATCGTCGGCGAGGCAGACGAGCGCCGGATCGGAGAGAGCGATGGTTGACCGCTGCGGCGGGACGGCGGGAGCCGGGCTCCCCCGAGACGCCGCAAGCCCCCAGCCGTGGGCAGGGCCGGGGGCTCACGGAAGGGGGCCGACACCAGGGGAAGTGTCGGAGCCGTACCAGCGGCTCGGGGGTTTAACCGCTGGGGGCTGGGTGATACTGGCTGCGACCCCGTCCTCATCCCTCCCAGCGACGAGAACGGCGCGTGTGATGCAGTCATGGAGAGGATCGGCCCGGGTGACGGCCGACTTGAGGGAAGTCAGCAGATTGTTCTCGATTTTTTCCGGCCGCCGAGACCTGGCTGCTCCACGGCGGTCCGGGATGACAGCATCAGCCCGTCGGCAGGTGCCGCGACCGACGTGCGAGGGCTCGACCGTGAGGGATGACCATGACGTCAGCTGAGCACCCGTTCGCCTCGCAGGCCCCCGGCCTGGGCCGGTCCGGTGCCGCGGAGCCGCCCTCGTCACCGCTCGGCGACCTCTCGCTGACGGCGCTGCGTGCCTACCGCCGCAAGCTCGCCGACGAGGAGGACCGGGTCTCCTACTGGAGACGTCTCGTGCACGCGCGCATGGACCTGCTCGAGGCGGAGCGGTCTACCGAGGGCGAGCTGTCGGTCGAGAAGCTTGCTCGCGTCCTCGGTGACACCGGGGCGGGCCGGACTCGCACGGCACTCGTCCGGGTGCGGGCCGCCGAGCCGCTGCCTGAGCTTCCCGTCGTCGAGGAGATGTGGGTGACCGAGGTGGACCCCACCGACCGGGCAGCCCTGACCTCGGCGATGGACCGACTCCGCACGGCCGAGCAGCAGCTCACGTCGTACCGCAACGCGCTCCACCAGCGCATCGACGAGGCCACCGCCGAGCTGATCCTTCGCTACCGGGAGAACCCCTCGAGTGCGCTGGCGGCGCTGCGGGGCGACCGCGGCGTGCCACCCACGCCGCGACAGAAGCGATGACGGGTAGCCTGAGCGACCGGAGGGAGGGAACGGTGAGGGACAGCACGGTCGACGAGCTGTGGCGGGCCTTTCGTGCCACGCCGTCCGTCGAGCTGCGCAACCGGCTCGTGCTGCAGTACTCCCCGTTGGTCAAGTACGTCGCCGGCCGGCTTCGCACGAGGCTGCCCGACAGCGTCGACTACGCCGACCTCGTCTCCGACGGCATCATCGGACTGATGGAGGCGATCGAGCGCTTCGAACCCGAGCGCGGGCTGACCTTCCAGACGTTCGCGGTGCCGCGCATCAGGGGTGCCATGGTCGACGCGCTGCGCGGACTCGACTGGGTGCCGCGCTCCGTGCGTGACAAGGTGCGTCAGGTCGAAGAGGCCCAGCGCACCCTCGAGGCCCGGCTCGGCAGGATCCCCGACGACCCGGAGATCGCGGCCGAGCTCGGAATCACCGTCTCAGCGCTCCGGGAGCTGTACGCCAAGGTCGCCTTCACGAGCGTCGCGACCATGGAGGATCTCGAGCTCGCCGACGACCTGTCCGCCGCGGCCACTCATGAGATCGAGGACGACCAGGCCAAGGCCGCCTTGCTTCGCGTCGTCGAGGAGCTCCCCGAGCGCGACCAGGTCATCATCGCGCTGTACTACTTCGAGGGCTTCACTCTCGCGGAGATCGGGCAGGTGCTCGGCGTCAGCGAGTCCCGTGTATCCCAGCTGCACAGCCGGGCCACGATGATGCTCCGCACCCGGCTCGCCAACTCCGACGTCGCCTAGCCGGGACAGCCCAGAGGTCAGTCCCAGGCACCGTAGACGTGGACGGCGAGCTTCCTCGTGGAGGTGAGGTTCCACAGCTGCCGGGCGTCCTCGACGTAGAAGTTGACGCAGCCGTGGCTGTGACCGACCAACGGGTTCATCATGTAGCGCGAGCCGTGCAGCGCCTGCCCGCCGTTGAAGAACTGGGAGTAGGGCATCGGCGCGCCGTCGTAGGTGTTGCTCTTGTGGTCGATGTCGCGCCAGTAGACCGAGTAGTTCCCGGTGCGCGTCGGGCTGCTCGCGCTCCCGCCCCGCACCAGCCAGGAGTTGTAGAGGCTGCCGTTGTGGTACAGGCTCGCCTGGTGCCGTTTCCGGTCGTAGCACATGTGCCAGCCGTCCCTGGTGCACCTGGTGGGCAGGGAGGCCTTCCCGAAGGTGCTTCGGAGGATCAGCGGCTTCCACGTGTTGGCGTTGACGACGCCGGTCACCCGCAGACCGCGGGCCCGCTGGAACCGCTTGACCGCCAGCTCTGTCTGCGAGCCGAACGTGCCGGTCGGAGTGGCCGAGAGGTAGCCGAGGCGGCGTAGCCGGATCTGGACCTCATAGACGTGCTCGATGTTCCACTGGTCCCGGTCGACGTCGCCGCGCTGGACACGTTCGCGGGTGAGGGGGTCCCCGAGATCCATGGCGGCTGCGGGCGAGGCGCCGAGGACCGGCAGCCCGAGACCTAGGAGACCTAGGACGATCGTGGACAAAAGGGACGCAAGGGGCCGAACCTTGGGTGCGTGAGTCATCTCTGGTCTTCCTCCGTGGGGACTCCGCCGCTCTTCGAGCGAAGGCCTCGGAGTCAGAACTGGCCCCTGCCCGGCGGTCCGGCACGGGGTTCGCGGAGCACCCTATCGTGGTGAACGACTTCAAAGGAACGAAATTTTCCGAGGTCGCCTACCGTCCCTTCGGCTGCCTGCATAGACTTGAAGGAGGTCATCGTCAGCGGGAGGAAGTCGTGCCGCTCTCCGAAGAAGAACTGCGCCTACTCGAGCAGATGGAGCGCGCCCTCGTCGCCGAGGACCCCAAGTTCGTGTCCGCGCTGCGTGGAACAGCAAGGCGCCGTGACGCTCGCCGCCGGTCGTTCATCGCCGGTGGCTTCTTTGTGCTCGGGGTTGTCGTCCTCATGACCGGCGCCATACTGCCCAACACCATCGTCGGCATCGTCGGGTTCGTGGTGATGCTGGCCTCCGCGGTCCTGGCGCTCAGCTACTGGCGCAGCCAGAGCGCGCCGACGGCCCAGGCCAGTGCCGGCGCAGCGCATCCGGAGGGCGCACCCGGTCTCACCGTCATGCCCGGTGGCAAGAAGTCGAAGAAGCGCGCGCCTCGCGCCCGCCAGAGCCACCAGTCGCTCATGCAGCGGTTCGAGGAGCGGTGGCGTCGTCGCCGCGACTCCAACGGCTTCTGACCGACGGACCCTCCCGCACGCGGCACCTCACGATCTTTCCTCACGACCTCCCGAGAGTGGCGCCCTCGAGCGCCATCGAGACCGCTGGGCTCAGCTGGCCCGGTCCACGCCGGCGTCGAACGCGACCTCTTCGACCGGGCGCCTCAGCCCGAGCGACCGCCACCCCCCGTTCCTGACCAGCGAGGCGGGCAGCCAGATCGCGGCGCGACGGTGCTTCTTCGTCGCACCCGCCCGCAGCGCCTCGCAGCAGACCGCGACGTCCACCGCGACCTCCCGCGCATCGCGACCCGTTGCGGCGACCGAGGCGGGGGCGTACCTCGCGCGCTCGACATCCCGGACCAGGCGTTCCAGGGCGTGGGCGGCCTCAGGGCTCGCGGCTGCGCCACGCTCCCCGCCGCGAACGTGCCCGTTGCTGTCATCGGCCCCTGGCCTGCCGAACGCCGCCGCGGCTCTCTTGGCCGCCGTCCTCAGGGTGACCGAGTCGTCCCACGACATCCGCAGGTCGAGCGCGGTGTCGCGCACCTCCCGCCAGCCGGCCTCGGCCACCTCGCCAGGGGAGTCGGCACTCGCCCAGCGTCGCCGCCGAAGCACTGCCCGACCCAGCCCAGGAGCCAGCAGCAGACCGACGACGGCAACGATGGCCAGGACCGTGGCCCAGATCCCACCGCCGCCTGAGGTGTCGGAACCGCCGATCACCCCGGGGTCCAGTCTCCGTCGGTTCTGGGGACCGGTCTGCGGCTGCGTTGAGCCCGGAGCAGGGGAGGGCAGCTGCGTCGGCTGGGCTGTGTCCGCCTGGCCGGCCGTGTATCCCGGGACGGTGGACGCACGGTCTCCCGGTGTCGGCTCGAAACGAACCCAGCCGACACCGCTGAAGTACATCTCCGGCCACGCGTGAAGGTCGTGGGCGCGGTAGACGAACGTGCTCGGGCCGACCCGTCGACCGCGGAGGAAGCCGACTGCGACACGGGAGGGGATGCCCAGCGTGCGCCCCATGACCGCCATCGCGGCGGCGAACTGCTCGCAGTACCCGACACGCCCGCCGGGCCCGTTCGAGAGGAAGGCCAACAGGTCGTCGCTCCCGGTGCCCGCGGCGGGTGTCAGGGAGTAGGTGAACGCGCCGTCCTCCCGGAACCACCGCTGCAGACGCACCGCCTGCTCGAACTTCGTGGTGAGGCCGTCGGTGACGCGCCGCGCGAGGTCCTTGACCCGAGGCGGCAGGTTGTCAGGGAGGGCGGTGTAGGGCGTGTAGATCGAGTCAGGCGCAGCAGGAGCGGCAAGGAGGTCCTCGACGCGAGGTGTCACGTCCAGCGCGGTCAACGAGTAGTGCAGCCCTGCCGTCGTCACGCCGTCGTCGGCACTGACGAAGTCCAGGGTCCTGGTGTCGTACCGCCAGTCGCCCGGGACGTTGATACTGCGGACCGGGTACGGCGTCGGCAGCCAGGTCGAGGCGAACGAGCCGCTCACTGCGAGGCTGTAGCGCACCTCTCTGCGGGGCACCGCTGGGTCCAGCCCGGGGGGCGGGGGCACCGTTCCCTCGGCTCGGTTCTCCGGGGGGATGCTCCTGTTCGACGGCTCCCAGGCCCCTCCGGTGAAGCTGTCGAGCACCGAGATCCGCAGGTAGGACGGGTCCGGCGCATCGGTGGTGACGGTGACCAGCTCCTGGTTGCGCCCACGCACGAGGTCACGCTTGAGGTTCACCAAGGGGTTCGAGATGTTGACCGCGCCGCCGCCGTTGCCGCCCGGGCCGTTGCCCGGAAGCAGACCGCCGCTGAAGGTCGGGATGACCACCGGTGCGACGAGCGCCAGACCTGTGGCAGTCAGTCCGATGCGGCGCGCGGAGGACCGGATCGACTCTGCGCTCACCGCGCCTCCGCCGGTGTCGAGCAGGGAGTCCCCCCGCGGGACCCGCCGCCCCCAGCTCAGCAGTCGCAGCCCCTCGTCGGTCGCCAGGAGCGCCAGGAAGCTCATGGCGGTCACACCGAAGACCCACCAGGGCACCCCCTGGGTGAGGATCGAGACCGGAGCGGTGTAGAGGGCGAGGAGAGGCAGGCCGGCGAGGGGGACCCGCCGCAGCCCGCACGCGAGGAAGTCCACCAGCACCGCGACAACCGTTCCCGCAGTGACCAGGAGCGTGGAGATCTGAGGCACCGAGTCGCTGACCGGAGCCTGGTAGGTGTGTGAGGCGCTCACGCCGGTGCCGAGGTCGGCGAAGACCTCCTGGACGGAGGCGGGGGTGGGCAGCCAGCCGCCGAGTGCCGCGTCGGCGGCCCAGTGGTGGGTCAGCCACAGCGACAGCACGGCGAGCTGGCAGACCACGACCATGACCGTGCCCTGTCGCGCCGCGCGGAGCATGGTGCCGGTCGCCGCGATCAGGATGACGACGCCCAGCATCGGCAGGAGGTAGTGGCTCGGACTCTCGACGAACCCGGCCCACGACCACAGGGCCACCCAGGTGGTGAGGGCGGCCAGCAGCGACGGCATCGTCGTGGCCGGCCAGGTGAGGCGGGGCAAGCTCACCGAACGGGCGTTCATGTCGCGCCACCGATCGGCGCCGTTCCGGGTGCCCGCCTGGCCACCGTGGCCGAGCTGAGGCCGAGCTCCTGCCATGCCGAGCTCAGCGGTGTGCTGGGTCCCGCGGCAACGGTCTGCCAGCCGTGAGAACGCAGACGGGTGACCCCCACGGGCTCTCGCTCGGGGACACTGAGCCGACCGCCCCACGCCTCCACGTCGAGCGTGATGGCCATGGCGGTCGCGGCAGTGTGCCGCATCCGGGTGAACGCGGCCGTGTCGTGCTCGGCCACCGCGCCGACCACCGCGACGAGGAGGCCCGAGTGGCCGGGATCCTGGAGCCAGCGAGTGTCCAGGTCGCGCCGCTCCGTGTGGGTCACCACCGCCAGTGACTCCAGGAGGGGTGCCGTCTCGCCGGCACCGCCGCCGCGCTCGTGCCACGAGCCGCCCTGCTCCTCCCCGGTGGCGGTGACCAGGCGGACCGTGAAGCCACGCTGCACCAGGTGGACGACGATGGAGGCCGCCGCGGTGACCGCCTGTTCGAGCGATGAGGCCACACCTCGGCCCCGGTGAGCCAGTGCGCGGTTGTCGAGGAAGAGCGTCGCCCGCGACTGCCAGGGCTGCTCCTCCCGGCGGACCATCAGCTCGCCGACCCGGGCGCTGCTGCGCCAGTGCACGCGGCGCAGGTCGTCTCCCTGGCGGTACTCCCGGACCGTGACGTCCTCGGCGCTTCCCGTCGCGAAGGCCCGCGGCCGGTTGTCGCCGGAACCGGTCCAGGCGCCGGAGAGGGGGATGGGAGGCAACGGGTGGACGCGCGGCACGACGACCAGCGAGGTCGTCGACGAGAACGTCCTGTTCAGCTCCACGAGGCCGAACGGGTCGCTGACCCGGACCGACAGCGGGCCGACGGTGAACTTGCCGCGGACCTCGGACCGCGCGACGTAGGTGACGGTGCGCTTCCGGCCGGTCGCCATCCGGTCCACGACGAAACGTGGCCGGCTGCCCAACACGTACGGCACCTGGTCCTCGAGCAGCAGCAGGCCGGTCGGGAGGCGTCCGTCGTTGGTGAGCTCGAGACGGACCCTGGCCTCGTTGCCCGCGGTGACCTGGGTGGGTGTGACGGACCTGACCAGGCCGAGGCGGTACCTGCTCCGACCGACGAAGAAGGCCGTGAGCAGTGGGAGGGAGGCGAGCAGCGCGCCTACCCGCAGCAGGTCCTCCTGGCCGAGCGCCACTGCACAGACCAGGGTGGTGATCCCGGCTGCGACGAACGCGCGACCGCGCGTGGTCATCGCAGCGAGCGCCTCACGCATCTGTGTGCCCCCGGTCGGTCAGCGTCTGCGATGCTCGGGCATGGCCACACCAGCCACGATGTGGTTCAGGGCTGCCTCGGTCGTGCGGCCGCTCATGGAGGCCTCCACGGTCGGGAGCAGACGGTGGGCGAGCACCGGCGTCGCCAGGGAGCGCACGTCGTCGGGTACGACGTAGTCGCGCCCCTCCATGGCGGCGGTTGCCATGGCGGCGCGCACCAGGTGCAGAGTGGCCCGCGGTGAGGCGCCGAGCACGAGCTCGGCGGAGCGCCGCGTGGCCGTGGTGATCGCGACGGCGTACCGCTGCACCGACTCGGCGACGTAGACCTGGTTGACGATGTCGATGAGCTTGCGGATCTCGGCGGAGTCGGTGACCGGCTCGAGGTCGTCGAGCGGGTTCGCCCGAGTGTGGGAGTCGAGCATCGCGATCTCCGCGGCCTCCACCGGGTATCCCATCGACACACGTGCCATGAAGCGGTCGCGCTGCGCCTCCGGGAGCGCGTAGGTGCCCTCCATCTCGATCGGGTTCTGGGTCGCGATCACCATGAACGGCGACTCGAGATGGTACGTCGTGTTGTCGACCGTGACCTGTCGCTCCTCCATGCACTCGAGGAGCGCCGACTGTGTCTTGGGGGAGGCGCGGTTGATCTCGTCGCCGACGACGATGTTCGCGAAGATCCCGCCGGGGCGGAACTCGAAGGTGCGGGTGTCCTGGTTGAACACCGACACGCCGGTGACGTCCGACGGCAGCAGGTCCGGGGTGAACTGGATACGGCGGACGGTGCAGTCGATGGAGCGGGCGAGCGCCTTGCTCAGCATCGTCTTGCCCACGCCGGGCACGTCCTCGATCAGCAGGTGACCTTCGGCGAGGAGCACGACCAGGGCAGCTCGCACGACCTCGGGCTTGCCCTCGATGACCTTCTCGACGCTGGTGCGGACCCGAGCCGTCACACGGGTGAGGGCGTCGAGGTCGGCTGCCGCCGACCCACTCCCCGTGTCGTCACTTCTGGTCACTGTGCTCACGCTTACTCCCCTCCGGTCGACCGGGACGGGCCGAGAGCACCGGGTGCGTCCGCTGCAGTCCGCGTCTGGTCGGTCAAGCGTCCATCCAACCCCATGCTGCCTTCAACTGTCACCGAGTTGGCGACGCAGACGGGACATCCGTCACCACATCGTGACGGCTGCTCCCGCAGATCGGCACCCGGCCTTCCCGCCGGAGAGACCGCGAGCGTCCGGTGCGGACCTGCCGGCGACCGATCGACGTGCCCCCGTCAGCTGCTCCACCACGCCCCACCCGCCGCTCCACTTCCCACCACCACTGCCTCCTCCGACCGGCCCGGCGCCGTTCTCACCTGTCGCGAGGTCCCTGGAGCCCGGGGGTCGAGCCGCCGCCGAGACCACCCCTGACCTGCGGTTTCTCTGCTCCAGCGCCACCGAAGTATCCGCAGGCGGGGTGCCGGGACGGTCCCGGGGCGGCCAACTCGGTAAAAGTCCGCGCAATCTCCGCGTTTCTGGGTTGAGGTGGTGGGTAGTGGAGTATCGTGGAGCGCAGTGGAGGACACTGAAGCCCTCCGGGGGTCACCGGGAAGCCGGCGGGATCCGGGGGCGGAGAGCCGGGAGGTGCCGCGTTGTTCTTCGGCACCTACACGCCCCGGCTCGACGACAAGGGCCGACTGTTCCTCCCGGCGAAGTTCAGGGACGAGTTGTCGGAGGGTCTTGTGGTGACACGGGGGCAGGAGCGCTGTCTTTACGTGTGGTCCATGGACGAGTTCGGCAAGCTCACGGACCGGTTGAAAGAGGCCCCCGTCACCAACAAGGCGGCGCGGGACTACGTCCGTATGTTCTTCGCCGGCGCCTCCGACGAGACCCCGGACAAGCAGGGCCGCATCACCATCCCGCCGATGCTGCGGGAGTACGCCTCGCTCGCGAAGGACTGCATCGTCATCGGCGCCATGAACCGCATCGAGATCTGGGACGCCGCGTCGTGGGAGTCCTACTCCGCCGAGCAGGAGCAGGCGTTCGCCGATCTCTCCGAGGAGGTGTTCCCAGGCGTGATGTGACACGTCGCTACCACGCGGCACGCGTGGCAAGTCCACCGCCCGCGCCGAGAGGCGCCGGCCAACCGAGTCGCCGGGCCCGGCCCACGCCCGCTCGCCTTGCCTTCTGACACACCTTCCCCGGTGCCAGAGGGCGCTTCCCAGGGACGAGCGGACGGGGACCAGGCCATGCGAATCCCCAGCGCACCACCGCCGACGTGACGTCGGCGCCCTATGAGGATTCACGACAGGGGTCGAAGCATGAGTCTCACTCTCTCCGGACAGGTGTCCGCACCTCCAGTCCGGCGTGTCCGGGAGCAGGTCCGGGAAGGGATGGCGGTCATCGCCTTCTCGGCGGTCGCCTCCTCCGCGCTCGCAGCAGTCCTGGTGCTCTTCCTCGCACTGGTCGGCAGGGCGAGCTGACATGACGACTCCCCAGCACGTCCCGGTGCTCCTCGACCGGGTCGTCAGCCTGCTGACTCCGGCGCTCCAGCGTCCGGACCGGGACCGGACGGTGTTCGTCGACGCGACCCTCGGTCTCGCCGGCCACAGCGAGGCCGTGCTCCGGGCCTGCCCGAAGGCACACCTCGTCGGTGTCGACCGGGACCCCCACGCCCTCGAACGTGCCCGCAGGCGGCTCGAGGAGTACGCCGACCGGGTCGACCTCGCTCACGCGGTGTACGACGAGATTCCGGAGGTGCTCAGCGGTCTGGGGTTCGAGCACGCCGACGCGATCCTGTTCGACCTCGGCGTGTCCTCCATGCAGCTCGACGTCCGGGAGCGGGGGTTCGCCTACGCCGAGGACGCCCCGCTCGACATGCGGATGGACGACACCACGGGGCAGACGGCCGCGGACGTCCTGAACACCTACTCGGTCGAGGACCTGACGAGGATCCTGAAGAGCTACGGCGAGGAGCGTTTCGCCCGAAGGATCGCCGAGGCGGTCGTGCGGGAGCGGGCGCGCGAGCCGTTCACCCGGTCGGCCAGGCTCGTCGAGCTCGTGCGCGACGCGATTCCTGCTCCTGCCCGTCGTACCGGCGGCCACCCGGCGAAGCGGACCTTCCAGGCGCTGCGGATCGAGGTCAACGAGGAGCTGTCGGTGCTCCGCCGCGCGGTTCCGGCCGCCATCGACTCGGTCGCCGTCGGGGGCCGGGTCGTCGTCATGTCCTACCACTCGCTGGAGGACCGGCTCGTGAAGCAGGCCTTCGTCGAGCAGACGCGCAGCGACGTCCCTCCCGACATGCCGTTCATCCCCGAAGGCCATGAACCCCCTCTGCGGCTGCTGACGCGCGGCGCCGAGAAGGCGTCCGAGTCAGAGATCGCAGCCAACCCCCGAGCAGCGTCGGTGCGCCTGCGCGCCGTCGAACGTGTCCGTCCCAGCACCGGAGCCGCAGCATGAGTACTCCCTTGGCCCAGGCCCGCAGCCGCGTCGTTCCCCGCCATCCGTGGGTCGCGGTCGAGCACGCCCGTCTCACCGTGGTGCCTCGCCGCACCCAGAAGGCGCCGCGCGTCCCGTTCGTCGCGCTGATCTCCCTGCTGCTCGTCGGCGGGGTGGTCGGGCTGCTGCTGTTCAACACCAACATGCAGCAGGGCTCCTTCGTGGCCAGCGCCATGGAGGAAAGGGCCGCAGTGCTCGCCGGCAAGGAGGAGTCTCTGCGGATGCAGCTCGACCGGCTCCGCGACCCTCAGCACATCGCCACCCGGGCGAAGAAGCTGGGCATGGTGCCCGCGAGCAACCCAGCGTTCCTCAGACTCTCCGACGGCAAGGTCCTCGGGAAGCCGACGCTGGCCACGTCGGCGGACGCGGTGAGGATCGCGCCGCTGCCGGCCGCGAAGCCGCAGTCGTTGCGAACCAGGTTCGTGATCGCCAGGACCCCGCGCGGCGTCAGGCACGAAGCCGGCAACGGCGACACGACGAGCGCAGGGGCCGCCGCCTCACCCGAGCAGGGCTTCGGTTCGCGTACAAAGAACAGGAACGGAGCAGCCGGCGCCGATCAGTCCGGGGGGAGGACGCATTGAGCAAGCGCGGACGCACACGACGGGGGGCCTCGCTCCTTCGGTTGCGCGTCGGCTTCATCCTCATCGCGATGGTCGTGTCGGTGTTCGCGGCCCGCCTCTTCCAGCTCCAGGGAGTCGACGCGAACGCCTACGCGGCACGGGCAGAGGCGGCCGGTCTCGAGACCGTGACGCTCCCGGCGACCCGCGGGTCGATCGTGGACCGCAACGGGCAGCCCCTCGCGGAGTCCGCGGACGGGCTCATGCTGATCGCCAACCCGTCCATGACGGCGCGCCACGCGGAGCAGATCGCCAAGATCGTCGCCCGGCGTCTCCGCGTGGACTACTTCGACGTCCTGGAGCGGCTACGCAAGCCGGACAGCCAGTTCCAGTACCTCGCCCGACGTGTGCCCGCCGACGAGGCGCGGGCCGTCGTGGACGAGATCGAAAGGAAGGGCTACGACGGCGTCGACACGCGTCGTGACCCGGTCCGGAACTACCCCGCCCGCGACGTCGCGGCGAACATGCTCGGCTTCATGGGCACCGACGGCGAGCCGCTCCAGGGCTTCGAGCTCACGTTCGGCAAGATGCTGTCGGGCAAGGATGGCTCCGCGACGTACGAGACCGGCGGTGGGCAGCGGCTCCCGCTCGGTGACAACAGCGTCGTCGAGCCCGTCGACGGTTCGAACCTCAGGCTCACCATCGACCGCGACGTCCAGTGGTACACCCAACGCGTGCTGTCCCAGGCTGTGCAGGACTCGAGTGGCGACTCCGGCTCGGCCGTCGTGATGGACAGTCGCACCGGGGAGGTGCTCGCACTCGCCGACGTGCCCACCTTCGACGCGAACGAGCCTGGTCTCTCCCGTCCGCAGGACCTCGGGATGCGCTCCCTCTTCGACGTCTACGAGCCCGGCTCGGTGGAGAAGGTACTCACCTCCGCGGCTCTGATCGATGCGCGCAAGGTCACACCGGACACACGTATCAACGTCCCGTCGGAGCTGCACGTCCAGGACCGCGTGATCCACGACTACTGGGAGCACGGCCGGTTGCGGCTGACCCTGACCGGCGTCATCGCGAAGTCCTCCAACATCGGCACCGTGCTCGCCGCGGACCAGATGCCGTCGCGACAGCTGTACTCCTACCTCGCCCGGTTCGGGCTCGGCCAGAAGACCGACGTAGGCATGCCGGGCGAGGCCCGCGGCCTGCTGCCGCCCTGGAAGTCGTGGTCGAGGATCAGCCACGACACGATCTCGTTCGGCCAGGGCGTCTCCGTCAACGCCCTTCAGATGGCCACGGCTGTCAACGCGATCGCCAACCACGGCGTCCTCGTCAAGCCGAGTCTGGTCAAAGGCACCGCCATCACGTCGGGGGGCGACATGGTGGGAAGCGGGACGAGCACGTCGCGACGCGTGGTCAGCGCTCGCGCGGCCCGGCTGACGACGCAGATGATGGAGGCGGTGACCGATCCCGAGCACGGCACGGCCCCGGCGGCGGCGATCGAGGGCTACCGGGTCGCCGGAAAGACCGGGACCGCACAGCGGGTCGGTGAGGACTGCGGCTGCTACGACGGCACGTACACGACCTCCTTCGCCGGGTTCGCGCCGGCCGACAACCCGCGCTTCCTCGTCTACGTCGTCGTGCAGAACCCGAAGAACGGTGGCGGAGGCGGCTCCATCGGCGGCCCCGCGTTCCACAAGGTGATGAGCTACCTGCTCCGCAAGTACGCCGTGCCGCCGACTGGAGCACCTGCCCCCGACAGACCTCTCGAGTGGTGAACGCGGGTACCCTGCCGGACGTGCCAGACCTCCGCGACGTGTCCGCCGTGACCGCCACGCGACCCCGCCGGCCGCTGCGGACACCCCTCGCCACCGTGGCCGACTGGCTCGACGACCACGTGGTCGAGCGGACCGGTGCGGTCCCGGAAGGCCTCGGCCCCGAGGTCACCGGTCTCTCGCTCAGCTCGGACCGCGTCGCGCCCGGGGACCTGTACGCCGCGCTGCCCGGGTCGCGGGCCCACGGCGCCTCGTTCGCGGCCAAGGCGGTGGCCGCCGGAGCGGCCGCCGTCCTGACCGACCCCACCGGCGCCGGGCTCTGCGCCGGCCTGGACGTCCCGGTCCTCGTCGTCGAGCAGCCGCGCCGGCTCCTGGGGAGCCTGGCCGCCCGCATCTACGGCGACCCCGCCAAGGACCTCCGCATCGTCGCCGTCACCGGCACCCAGGGCAAGACCACGACGACCCGGCTCGCCGAGGCGGGGCTCCAGGCCGCCGGCATTCCGGCCGCCGTGGTGGGCACGGTCGGCACGCGGATCGACGGAGTCGACGTCAAGACCTCCCTCACGACACCGGAGGCGCCCGACCTGCATGCCCTGTTCGCCCTCATGCGCGAGCGAGGGGTCCAGGGATGCGCCATGGAGGTGTCGAGCCACGCACTGGTGATGGGACGCGTGGACGGCGTGGTCTTCGACGTCGCCGTGTTCACGAACCTCGGCCGCGACCATCTCGACTTCCATGCTGACGTCGAGGAGTACTTCGAGGCGAAGGCGAGCCTGTTCACGCCCGAGCGCGCCCGGCTCGGGCTCGTCAACGTCGACGACGAGCACGGCCGCAGGCTCCTGGCCGAGCCGCGCATCCCCATGCGGACCCTCTCGGCCACAGGGCGCGATGCCGACTGGTCGGCTCGCGACATCGCCCAGGAGCCGTCCGGTTCCACCTTCACGGTCCACGCGCCGGACGGCGACGCCTTCGAGGCGCACGTGCCGCTGCCCGGGGACTTCAACGTCTTCAACGCGCTGGCCGCGATCGCCGGGTTCGCCGAGGCCGGCTTCGACGCCCGCGCGGTCGCCCGGGGGATCGCGTTGTCGGTCGGTGTGCCTGGGCGGCTCGAGCGGGTGGACGCCGGCCAGGACTTCCTCGCCGTCGTCGACTACGCCCACAAGCCCGACGCGGTGACGGCGGCGCTCAACACCCTCCGCCCCCTGACCAGCGGCCGACTCGTCGTGGTGATCGGGGCAGGCGGCGACCGCGACCAGGGCAAGCGGCCGGTCATGGGAGAGATCGCCGCACGGCTCTCCGACGTGCTGATCGTCACCGACGACAACCCACGCAGCGAGGAACCGGCTGCTATCCGCCGAGCCGTGCTGGCCGGTGCGGACTCCGTCCCCGAAGCCGACCGGGCGGAGGTCCACGAGTGCGGCGACCGTCGAGAGGCGATCCGGCTCGCGGTGGGGGAGGCCCGGCACGGTGACACGGTCGTCATCGCCGGCAAGGGCCACGAGACCGGCCAGGAGGTCGAGGGCACGGTGTACCCCTTCGACGACCGCACCGTCCTGCTGGAGGAGCTGAGCCGTCGATGATCCCCATGACGCTGACCGAGATCGCCGAGGTCGTGCACGGTGAGGTGCACGGCGACGGTGGGGTGACGGTGTCCGCCCCCGCCTTCGTAGACAGCAGGTCGCCGCATCCCGGCGGCCTCTTCGTCGCCTTCCGCGGTGAGAACGTCGACGGCCATGACTACGCGGAGTCCGCCCTGGCTGGTGGCGCTGCGGCGGTGCTCGGCACCCGCCCGGTGGGCGGTCCCGCCGTGGTCGTCGGCGACCCGCTCCAGGCGGTCGCGGCACTCGCCCGGCACGTCCTCGCCCGCCTGCCCGATGTGCGCGTGGTGGCACTGACCGGCTCCCAGGGCAAGACCAGCACCAAGGACCTCCTGGCCCAGGTCCTGGCCGCGGCGGGCACGACCGTCGCCACCGCCGGGTCGTTCAACAACGAGCTGGGCCTTCCCCTCACCGTGCTGCGGGCAGACGCCGAGACCGAGTTCCTCGTGCTCGAGATGGGCGCCCGCGGGATCGGCCACCTCGCGCCTCTCTGCGAGATCGCGCCGCCCGACGTCTCCCTGGTGCTGAACGTGGGGAAGGCCCACCTGGGGGAGTTCGGCACCCAGGAGGACATCGCCCAGGCCAAGGGCGAGATCGTCGAGGCCCTCGGCGTGGACGGGCTCGCCGTGCTGAACGCGAACGACCCCCTGGTCATGTCGATGAGCGCGCGGACGAGCGCACGCATCCTGACCTTCGGTGAGTCGGCCGCCGCCGACGTACGCCTGTCGGATCTGGCCCTCGACGAGCTCGGCCGGCCGCGCTTCGAGCTGGTCACCAAGGACGGCTCCGCGCACGTCGACCTGGCCCTCGTCGGAGAGCACCAGGCACAGAACGCCGCCGCCGCGGCAGCTGTGGGACTCGGCGTGGACATGACGCTCGAGCAGGTGGCGGCGGCGCTCTCGGCTGCCAAGCCCGCCTCCCGATGGCGGATGGAGGTCTGCCGGCGGTCCGACGGCCTGACCGTCGTCAACGACGCCTACAACGCCAACCCGGACTCCATGCGCGCCGCCCTCAAGGCGCTGGCCGCGCTCGGACGGGGGAGGGGCCCCGGCACCCGCACCATCGCCGTGCTCGGGGAGATGCGCGAGCTCGGGGACGCGAGCCTCGAGGAGCACGACGCCGTCGGACGGCTCGCGGTCCGCCTCGACATCAGCCAGCTGGTCGTCGTCGGCGAGGCAGCCCGCCCGATGCACCTCGGCGCCAGTCTGGAAGGGTCGTGGGCCGACGAGTCGGTGTTCATGGAGGACAAGGACCAGGCCCTGGCCTGGCTGCGTGAGCACGTCGAGCCCGGAGACGTCGTGCTGGTCAAGGCCTCACGTGCGGCCGCGCTGGAGACCGTCGCAGAAGCGCTGCTCGCCGACGACGACGTGAAGGAGACCATGGGATGAGGGCGATCCTCCTGGCTGGAGGCCTGTCACTCCTCTTCACGCTGCTCGGGACCCGCCTCGCGATCCGTGCGCTGGTCGCCAAGGGCTACGGGCAGCTGATCCGCGACGACGGTCCGACGACGCACCACACGAAGCGGGGCACGCCGACGATGGGCGGGCTCGTGATGATCCTGTCGGTGGTCCTCGCCTACCTCATCGCCAAGCTGATCACGCAGGACGAACCGTCGGTCTCCGCGATCCTGCTGCTCTTCCTCTTCGTGGGGCTCGGCACCGTGGGCTTCCTCGACGACTACATCAAGATCGCCAAGCAGCGCTCGCTGGGCCTGCGCAGCAAGGCCAAGATGACCGGGCAGGTGCTCGTGGCCGTCATCTTCGGCTGGTTCGCCCTCTGGGAGGGTTTCGCCGACGAGCGCGGCCAGACGCCGGCGTCGGACGCCATCTCCTTCATCCGCGAGTTCCCGGCACTGACCCTGCCGACGCTCCTCGCGATCATCTTCATGATGCTGATGATTGCCGGGGCCAGTAACGGCGTGAACCTCACCGACGGCCTCGACGGGCTGGCTACCGGTGCGTCGACGATGGTGTTCGGCGCGTACACGCTGGTGAACATCTGGCAGAACAACCAGAGCTGCGTCATCGAGCCTGGTCCCCCCTGCTACGACGTGCGGGACCCGCTCGACCTGGCGGTCGTCGCCGCGGCTCTGACGGGCGCGTGCTTCGGCTTCCTGTGGTGGAACGCCGCCCCGGCCAAGATCTTCATGGGGGACACCGGATCCCTCTCCCTCGGCGGCGCGCTCGCGGGGCTCGCCATCCTCACCCGCACCGAGCTGCTCCTGCTCATCATCGGCGGCCTGTTCGTGCTCATCACCCTCTCCGTGATCCTCCAGGTCGGGTACTTCAAGGCCACCAGGGGCAAGCGCCTGTTCCGCATGGCGCCCCTGCAACACCACTTCGAGCTCAAGGGATGGGCAGAGGTGACCATCGTGATCCGGTTCTGGATCATCGCCGGCCTCTGTGTCGCCACGGGCCTCGGGGTCTTCTACGCCGAATGGGTCGCCGGAGTATGAGCGCAGTGGACCTCGACTCACTCGGCCGCCACGACTCATGGCAAGGGGTGCGCGCCGTCGTCGCCGGCATGGGCGTCTCGGGCTTCGCGGCCGCGGACAACCTGACGCACCAAGGGGCCCACGTCATCGCCCTCGACGAGTCCGACGCCGGCGAGCGGGGCGAGAAGGGGACGCTGCTCGAGATCCTCGGGGCCCAGATCCGGCTCGGCCCCGGCTCGACGGACGTGCTCCCGGAGGACGTCGACCTGCTGGTCACGTCGCCGGGCTGGCGTCCCTCCTCGCCGTTGCTGGCCCAGGCCCGCGAGCGAGGCGTCCCGGTGTGGGGCGAGGTGGAGCTGGCCTGGCGGCTGCGGGACCCCGAGCACGCCGCGCCCTGGCTCGCCGTCACGGGCACCAACGGCAAGACCACGACCGTCCAGATGCTCGAGTCGATCCTGCGCGCGCACGGTCTGCGGGCCGTCGCGGCGGGCAACGTCGGCCTTCCGATCGTCGAGGCGGTGATGGACCCGACCCCGTACGACGCCCTGGCCGTCGAGCTCTCGAGCTTCCAGCTCCACTACACCTCGTCCATGGCCGCCGAGTCCGCCGCGGTCCTCAACGTCGCCGAGGACCACCTCGACTGGTACTCCTCGATGGAGGAGTACGCCGCCGACAAGGGCCGGATCTACGAGAACGTCGAGCGAGCCTGTGTCTACAACGTCGCGGACCCGGTCACCGAGCACCTCGTGCGCGAGGCCGACGTGCAGGAGGGCGCACGCGCCATCGGGTTCACGCTCGGAACTCCCGACGTCGGCATGCTGGGCGTGGTCGACGGGATCCTGGCCGACCGCGCCTTCGTCGCCGAGCGCAGCACCAGCGCGGCCGAGCTCTGCACCGTGGCCGACCTCGCCTCGGACGCCCCCCACTTCGTGGCCAACGCGCTGGCGGCGGCCGCGCTCGCCCGCTCCCATGGCGTGCCGCCCTCCGCCGTACGCAACGGGCTGCGGGCCTTCGCCCCCGACGGCCACCGGATCGCCGACGTCGCCGTGGTGGACGAGGTCCGCTACATCGACGACTCCAAGGCCACCAACCCGCACGCCGCCGCGTCCTCGCTCGCCGCCTACGAGCCGGTCGTGTGGGTGGCCGGCGGGCTGGCCAAGGGAGCCCGGTTCGACGACCTCGTCACGGCAGTCAAGGACCGGCTGCGCGGGGTCGTGCTGCTCGGTCAGGACCGCGATGTGATCGCCGCCGCCCTTTCGCGACACGCGCCGGATGTTCCCGTCATCGTCATCGAGGGCGGGGACACTGAGGTGATGGACCGCGTGGTCGTGGCCGCTGCAGGCCTGGCTCAGCCGGGCGACACGGTGCTGCTGGCCCCGGGATGCGCGTCCATGGACATGTTCGCGAACTACGGCGCACGTGGTGATGCCTTCGCCGAGGCCGTGCTGAGACTTCGCGGGCGTTAGGGGAGGAGCGCCCTCCCCGACGGCACCTCAGGGTGGCAGACGACGGGTGGAAGGGCTGGATGTGACGACCGCGACCGGGCAGCGACCTCGGCAGAGCCCCTTGGGGGCGTGGGTCACCAGCACCCGGCAGTCCGTCCGCAGCGCCCTGGACCGCCCGCTGGCGTCCTACTACCTCCTGCTCGGTGCCTCGACACTGCTGCTCGCCATCGGCCTGATGATGGTACTGAGTGCCTCGAGCGTCTACTCGTACAAGGAGTACGGCACCAGCTACCACTACTTCTTCAAGCAGCTGGTGTGGGTGGGTCTCGCGCTTCCGGCCGCCTTCATCGCCTCGAAGCTCCCGCACCGTGTCCTGCGCAAGCTCGCCTGGCTGGGCCTGCTCGTCTCGACCGTCCTGCTCGCCCTCACCCAGACCGGCCTGGGCCGCGAGGTGAACGGCAACACGAACTGGCTGGCGCTGGGGCCGCTGCTGATCCAGCCCTCGGAGATCGCCAAGCTGGCGCTGATCCTGTGGTGCGCCCACGTCTATGCCCGCAAGGAGAAGCTGCTGGGGGACTGGCGCCACACCGTCGTGCCCGTCGTGCCCGTGGCGCTGACGATCATCATGCTGGTCATCAAGGGCGGCGACCTCGGCACCGCGCTGGTGCTGTTCGCGATCATGCTCGGGATGCTGTGGGTGGTCGGCACTCCGGCACGGCTCTTCGGGGGCGCGTTCCTCGCAGTCGCCGTCCTCGCCCTCTACCTCGCCACCACGAGCAGGGAACGGCTCGAGCGGCTCACCAACTTCGCGGACCCCTTCAAGAACTACGAGGGGGCCGGCTGGCAGGCCGCCCACGGGCTCTTCGCCATGTCTTCCGGCGGCTGGTTCGGCAAGGGCATCTCCGCCAGCCAGCAGAAGTGGGGCAGCCTGCCGGAGGCCCACACCGACTTCATCTTCGCCGTGCTGGGCGAGGAGCTCGGCCTGGTCGGCACGCTGCTCGTGCTCGTGCTCTTCCTGCTGATCGCCTACGCCGGGATCCGCGTCGCACTGCGCACGACCGACTCGTTCGTCCGCTACATGGCGGCCGGTATCACCGTCTGGCTGACCGGCCAGATGATGATCAACATCGGCATGGTGCTGGCACTGCTGCCGGTCGTCGGCATCCCGCTTCCGCTCGTGTCCTACGGTGGGTCCGCACTGCTCCCGTCGTTGGTCGCTCTCGGTCTGCTCGTCTCGTTCGCTCGATCCGAGCCGGGCGCGCCCGACGCGCTGCGTGCCCGGCGTCGCCGCCGGGCGGCGGGAGCGGCACCGGGGGGTCGACAGCACGGACCGACAGCAGCAAGGAAGTAGACACAGCATGCGGATTCTCCTGGCCGGGGGCGGTACGGCGGGCCACACCTCGCCACTCCTGGCAACGGCCGACGCCCTGAGGCGGATCGACCCCTCGGTGGAGGTGACGGCGCTCGGCACTCCCCGAGGGCTGGAGGTGCGGGTGGTCCCCGAGGCCGGCTACCCGCTCGAGCTGATACCGCCGGTGCCCCTGCCTCGCAAGCCCTCCGGTGACCTGCTGCGGGTGCCCGGCCGGCTCAAGGACGCGGTGAGCGCCGCCCTGGACGTCATCGACCGGGTCAAGCCGGACGTCGTCGTGGGTTTCGGGGGCTACGTCTCCGTGCCGGCCTACCTGGCCGCGCGGCGGCGGCACGTCCCCCTCGTGGTCCACGAGGGCAACGCCCTGGCCGGCCTTGCGAACAAGGTCGGTGCGAGGCTGACCAGCCACGTCGCCACCAGCTTCCCCGGCACCGAGCTGCACAACGGCGTCTACCTCGGCCTCCCGATCCGCCGGATGATCTCCACCCTCGACCGGCCTGCGACCCGGGCGAAGGCCCGCGAGACGTTCGGGCTGGACCTCGACCGCCCCACGCTGCTGGTCACGGGCGGTTCCCAGGGGGCTCGTCGCCTCAACCAGTCGGTCACCGCGGCACATCGTGCGCTCGCAGACGCCGGCATCCAGGTGCTGCACGTCGCCGGCCCGGCGGGGGAGGCGACCGTGGAGCGGCGTGAGGACGACCCGCCGTACGTCGTGCTGCCGTACGTCGACCGCATGGACCTCGCCTACGCGGCTGCTGACCTGACGGTGTGCCGAGCCGGGGCCAACACCGTCACCGAGACCGCCGCGGTCGGCCTCCCGGCAGTGTTCGTCCCGCTCCCGATCGGCAACGGCGAGCAGGCCCTCAACGCCCGGCCCGTCGTCGATGCGGGGGGCGGGCTGCTGGTGCAGGACGGCGCCTTCACCCCCGAGTGGGTCCGGGCCACGCTCCCGGCCCTGCTCAACGACAGGCAACGCATCGAGACCATGTCCTCGGCCGCCTCCGACCTGATCCCGCGCGACGCCGACGAGAAGCTCGCTCAGATGGTCCTGGCGGCGGCGCGATGAGAGTCCCCGTCCCGGAGCAGCTGCAGTCCGCAGACCAGCTCGGCCGGGTGCACTTCGTCGGCATCGGTGGAGCGGGTCTCTCCGGCATCGCGCGGATCATGCTCGCTCGGGGGATCCCCGTCAGCGGCAGCGACGCGAAGGAGTCCCGGGCCCTCGAGGCGTTGCGGGCCCTAGGTGCACGCTGCCATGTGGGCCACGACGCCGGCCACGTCCACGACGTCGAGACGGTCGTGGTCTCGACCGCCGTCCGCGAGGACAACCCCGAGGTCGTCGAGGCGCAGCGTCAGGGCCTGCGGCTGCTGCCGAGGTCGGCGGCCCTGGAGTCGGTGATGCAGGGGCGCCGGGTGGTCGCGGTGTCCGGCACCCACGGCAAGACCACGACGACCTCGCTGCTCACGGTCGCGCTCCAGCACTGCGGCGCCGACCCCTCCTTCGCGATCGGCGGTGAGCTGAACGAGTCGGGGGCCAACGCCCACGACGGAAGCGGCGAGATCTTCGTCGCGGAGGCCGACGAGAGCGACGGGGCGTTCCTGGTGTACTCCCCGTTCGCCGCCCTCGTGACCAACGTCGAGGCCGACCACCTCGACAACTACGGCACCGAGGAGGCCTACCACGCCGCCTTCACCGCCTTCCTCGACCGGATCGATCCCGACGGTTTCCTCGTCGTGTGCGTCGACGACCCGGGCGCGGCGGACCTCGGCTCCCAGGCCCGGGCGAGGGGGATGACCGTGGTCGGCGTGGGGGAGTCCGACGACGCGGACCTCCGCGCGGAGGCGCTGCGCTTCGAGGGGTCCACGTCGACCTTCGAGGTGGTCGACGGCGGACGTCGGCTGGGTGAGGTCACTCTCCGCATCCCGGGCCGCCACTACGTCCTCGACGCCATGGCGGCTCTGGCCGCGGGTCTGCGCCTCGGGTTCGCGTTCGCCGACCTCAAGCGCGGGCTGGAGTCCTTCAGCGGGACTCGCCGCCGGATGGAGCTCAAGGGCGAGGTCGGTGGCGTCCGGGTCTACGACAGCTACGCCCACATGCCCAACGAGATCGCCGGCGACCTCCAGGCCGCGCGGTCGCTGGCGGGCGAGGGTCGCGTGGTCGTGGCCTTCCAGCCGCACCTCGTATCGCGGACGCGGATCTTCGGCACCCAGATGGGGCAGGCGCTCGGGGCTGCCGACGAGGTCGTGGTGATGGACGTCTACGTGGCCCGGGAGGACCCGGAACCCGGCGTGAACGGGCAGCTCGTCGCCTCGCACGTGCCGCTTCCGGCCGATCGGGTGCACTTCGAGCCGTCCTGGCAGGAGGCGCCGCGGCGGCTGGTCGAGCGGGCGCGGCCCGGCGACGTGGTGCTCACCCTCGGCGCCGGCGACGTCACGCTGGTCGGTCCGGAGGTGCTCGCCCTGCTCACCGAGAGGTTCCCCGGTGGCGAGGGCTAGCACGCGCCCGGAGGAAGTGATGCGCGACGAGCGCACCGTGCGCATCGCGCGCAAGCGCTTCGCGCGCCGACAGTGGGCCCGCCGGTGGCTGGCATGGCGGGGGATCGTGGTGCTCCTCCTTGTCGCGGCGCTCCTCACCGGTGCGGTGTGGCTGGTCTTCTTCTCCTCGGTGCTCGTGGTGAAGGGCGTGGAGATCGACGGCTTGAACGTTCTCTCTCGGGACGCCGTCCGTCACGTGGCGGCAGTGCCGATGGGCGAGCCCCTCGCGACGGTCCCGCTCGACGAGATCGAGGCGCGCGTGGAGGGTCTCGCCCCGGTGAAGTCCGCGGATGTCGTCCGGTCCTGGCCGAACCAGGTCCGCATCGCGGTCCGCGAGCGCAAGGCGGTCGCCGTCGTCGACCGCGGTGGGGTGGTGAGTGGACTCGATGACGAGGGGATCCTGTTCCGGACCTACCCCTCCGTCCCGGGCACGCTGCCGGTCGTGCGGATCGCCACGGGGACGCGCCCCGAGGCCCTGGCAGAGGCCGCCCAGGTCGTCGCCGCGCTGCCCGGGAACCTCGCCGCGAAGATCGACCACGTGTCGGTGGAGACCGTCGACTCGATCTCGCTCGAGATGCGCAACGGGCGGTCGATCTTCTGGGGGAGCGCTGCCGAGTCCGACGAGAAGGCGGCGGTGATCCGGGCGCTCCTCAGGCAGGACGCGTCGGTGTACGACGTGAGCGTGCCGGGCCAGCCCACCATACGGCGCTGAGAGCCCTGCCCAGACCCCTGGAACCGTCCGAAATCGGCCGATTCTTCGGGCTCTCCGAAAAGTCTCGGAGCCCGTCCGCGTGTCGTTTGTCCGCGGTCGAACTGCTCACCTAGGTTGTTGGACAAGCACGAGGTTGACATAACTATAACCCTCTACTTCAGGGTGAGGGTTGAGGGAGTCGAACTCATGCTCTTCCCCGCCGACGTACACCCGTCTGTTTGCACCCGCAGGCAGCAGAACAGCGAGAGGCACCCGCCGTGGCAGCACCGCAGAACTACCTGGCCGTCATCAAGGTCGTGGGTATCGGTGGAGGTGGCGTCAACGCCGTCAACCGGATGATCGAGGTCGGACTCAAGGGCGTCGAGTTCATCGCGATCAACACCGATGCACAGGCACTCCTCATGAGCGACGCCGATGTCAAGCTCGACATCGGCCGCGAGCTGACCCGGGGCCTCGGCGCCGGCGCGAACCCCGAGGTGGGGTGCAAGGCGGCCGAGGACCACGCGGAGGAGATCGAGGAGGTGCTCAAGGGCGCCGACATGGTCTTCGTCACCGCCGGGGAAGGTGGTGGCACCGGCACCGGAGGCGCACCCGTCGTCGCACGGATCGCCCGCTCGCTCGGTGCTCTCACGATCGGGGTGGTCACCCGTCCGTTCGCCTTCGAGGGCCGCCGTCGGGCCAACTCCGCCGAGGAGGGGATTGCCGGGCTGCGCGAGGAGGTCGACACCCTCATCGTCATCCCCAACGACCGGCTGCTCTCGATCAGCGACCGCAACGTGAGCGTCCTCGACGCGTTCAAGCAGGCCGACCAGGTGCTCCTCCAGGGTGTCTCGGGGATCACCGACCTGATCACGACGCCTGGCCTGATCAACCTCGACTTCGCCGACGTCAAGTCCGTGATGGCCAACGCCGGTTCCGCCCTCATGGGCATCGGCTCCGCGCGCGGCGAGGACCGCTCCGTCGCCGCGGCGGAGATGGCCGTCTCGAGCCCCCTGCTGGAGGCCTCGATCGACGGCGCGCACGGCGTGCTCCTCTCCATCGCCGGAGGCTCGGATCTCGGCCTCTTCGAGATCAACGAGGCTGCCGCCCTCGTCGCGCAGTCGGCCCACGCCGAGGCGAACATCATCTTCGGCGCGACGATCGACGACGCCCTCGGCGACGAGGTCCGGGTGACCGTGATCGCAGCGGGCTTCGACGGGGGCATGCCGAAGCGCCGTGACAACGGGACCATCCTTCGTCGGGAGCCCGTCAAGCAGCAGACCCAGGCCGAGACCCGGGCCGCGGCCCAGGCAGTCGCGCCGCGCCCCGCACCGGCGCAGCCCCAGCAGGCCCCGTCGGCCCCGGCTGCCCAGCAGCAGGGCGGCTACGGTCAGGGTGGCTACGGTCAGCCTCAGGAGGTGCCCGCCGGCCAGGGGGGTCAGTCGCAGCAGCGTCCGGCCTCCGCCCAGCAGCCGGCCCAGCCCCCGGCTCAGCCACAACGCGCTCCGCAGCAGCCGGCCCAGCCGCAGCGGACGCCGCGCCAGGTCCAGTTCGACGACGACGACCTCGACATCCCCGAGTTCCTGAAGTAGCAGCAGGGCTGCTGGGCAGTGTTCTCGTTCCAGGACAGCCGCGGACCGGTCGAGGTCGCCTTCACCGACCGGCAGCCGGGCGACGGCGTCGGCCGTGACGGCGCCCTGGACCTCGCAGAGCCGAAAGACGACTCGTCAGCCGCGGGGAGCGACCTGGCGGGTCTCGAGGAGAACCTCGACATCGTCGGCTACGCCATGGCTCGAGGCGGCAAGGCGGAGGGCGACGACCTCTTCGCGCTGCCGGCAGGCGTCTCGGTCCCCGCGCTCGTGCGGATGCACCAGGTCCACGGAAACGGGGTCCACACGGTCGACAAGGCATGGCTGGACGGCCGTCCCGAGCCGCCGGTGGCCGACGGGCTCGTCACCGATCTTCCCGGCGTGATCCTCCTGGTCCGCGCTGCGGACTGCGTCCCGGTGCTACTCGCCGACGTCGACCGCCACGTCGTGGGTGCAGCCCACGCAGGTCGCAAGGGCCTCGTCGCGGGCGTGGTCCCGGGCACCGTCGCGCGGATGCGGGAGCTTGGTGCGGACAGGGTCACCGCCTGGATCGGCCCGTCCATCTGCGGTCGGTGCTACGAGGTGCCCGCAGAGCTGCGGGAGGAGGTGGTGGCCGAGGTCCCGGAGTCGTTCGCGAGGACCTCATGGGGGACCCCGGCCGTCGACGTGGTCGCCGGAGTGCGGGCCCAGCTCGAGGTGGCGGGGGTCGAGACCGTCGACGTCGCGACCTGCACCTTCGAGCACGACGAGCTGTACTCCTACCGCCGGCAGGGTGCCGAGGCTGGACGGCTCGGCGGGCTCGTGTGGGTGCGCCCATGACGAGCGCGTCGAGGACGACCGCCTCGGGCGAGCGCCGCGAGGAGGTCGCGCACAACCTCGAAATCGTGCGCGGGCGGATCGCCGACGCGTGCAAGACCTCCGGACGCGACCCGGACGAGGTGACGCTGACCGTCGTGACGAAGTTCTTCCCGGCGTCCGACGTACGCCTGCTCGCCGAGCTCGGCGTCACCCACGTCGGGGAGAACCGCCACCAGGAGGCCGAGGCGAAGGTCGCCGAGTGCCTCGACCTCGACCTGAGGTGGCACTTCATCGGGGGGCTCCAGAGCAACAAGGCCGCCGCGGTGGCCTCCTACGCCGACGTCGTGGAGTCCGTCGACCGTGCCAAGCTGGTCAAGGGTCTGTCGAGGGGCGCCCACCAGCGGGGGAGGACGCTGGACTGTCTCGTGCAGGTCGACCTCGACCCGCCCGGGGCACACGAAGGCCGAGCCGGCGCACCTCCCGACGGGGTGCCCGGGCTCGCCGAGCAGGTCGCCGCCGCCGAAGGTCTGCGGCTGCGGGGCGTGATGGCCGTCGCGCCTCTCGGCGAGGACCCTGCACCGGCGTTCGCCCGGCTGATGGAGGTGGCCGCCGAGGTACGCCGCGTCGACCCCTCGGCCACCTGGGTGTCCGCGGGGATGAGCGGTGACCTCGAGGAGGCGGTTTCGGCCGGTGCGACACACGTCCGCATTGGCAGCGCGGTCCTCGGTCGGCGACCGGAGATCAAGTAGTGTCGAACAAGCAACAGCGTCCTACCCGAGGGCGCCGACGTACCGGAGGACGAAGTTCATGAGCGGCGCGATGCGCAAGATGGGTGTCTACCTGGGCCTGCTCGAGGACACGGACCGTTTCGAGGACGACTACGGTCACGGTGAGTACGACGAGCGCGATCGCCCCCATCCCCGCGGGTCGGAGTACGAGCAGACCGAGGCGGGCCGTCCGACGCCTGTGGCCAGCCTGGCCGAGCGTCGTCGCCCCACCGCGGTGGTGGCCGAGCTTTCCCGGATCACCACGCTCCACCCCCGCACCTACAACGAGGCGCGCACCATCGGGGAGAACTTCCGCGAGGGGGTCCCGGTGATCATGAACCTCTCCGAGATGGACGACGCGGACGCCAAGCGGCTCGTGGACTTCGCGGCCGGCCTGGTCTTCGCGGTCCGCGGCACCATCGAGCGGGTCACCGCCAAGGTCTTCCTCCTGTCCCCACCCAACGTCTCGGTCGCCGCTGAGGACAAGCAGCGGATCGCCGAAGGCGGATTCTTCAACCAGAGCTGATCACACGCCCGTGCTACATGTCCTCTTCACCGTCCTGTACGTCGTCCTGTGGCTCTTTCTGGCGTTGATGTTCATCCGCTTCATCGTCGACTGGGTCCAGGTCTTCGCCCGCTCCTGGACCCCCACCGGGCCGATCCTGGTGATCCTCGAGATCGTCTACACGATCACCGACCCGCCGATCCTCTTCTTCCGCCGTTTCATCCCGCCGCTCCGGCTGGGCAGCGTGGCTCTCGACCTGAGCTTCATGATCGTTCTCGTCGTCTGCTACCTGCTTCTGATCGTCTTCCAGGGCCTTGCTGCGAGAACGGCGTGAGAAACCTCGCACCGGAAGGTGGTGGGTCACACGCCTCGACTGGTTACGGTGCCGAAGGGATTCGGCATCCCCGTTACGCCCAACCACCCATTTCGGAGTACGGTGGGCTAACAAGCGACAGAGATAACCGCACGTTAACGACGACTACGAAATTAAGGGTGAGGTCATGCCGCTGACGCCTGAGGACGTGAGCAACAAGCGCTTTACTCCGGTACGTCTCCGCGAGGGCTACGACATGGGGGAGGTCGACCAGTTCCTCGACGAGGTCGAGGCCGAGCTTGCTCGTCTCACGCGTGAGAACGACGACCTGCGCTCCAAGCTGGCGGCAGCCCAGTCCGCCGGCGGCCCCGCGCCGACGCCGATGAGGGCGCCGGAGCCCGTCATCGAGAAGCCGGCCCCCGCGCCGACGCCGGTCTCCTCGCCGGTCGAGGAGATCAAGGTCACGACGGTCGCCGACGCCTCCAGCGCCGCGGCTCGCCTGCTCGAGATCGCCACCCGCAACGCCGACGAGCTCGTCGCGGACGCGAAGGACCAGGCCGACCGGATCATCGGGGAGGCTCGCACCAAGGCCGAGCGCTTCGAGGCCGAGTCGAAGTCCAAGGCCGACCGCCTCGAGTCCGACGCCCGCACTCGCTCCCAGATGCTCGACGCGGAGACCCAGGAGCGGCGTCGTCAGCTCTTCGGCGACCTCGAGAAGGAGCGGGACAAGCTCAACGCCGAGGTGGAGAACCTCCGCTCCTTCGAGCGCGAGTACCGCAGCCGCCTCCGCAGCTACTTCGAGCAGCAGCTCTCCGCGCTCGACGGCAGCGGCGAGGCCGGCACGCTGAGCTCCAGCGACCACGCCCCGAAGCGGCTCAAGTCGCTTCTCGGCGAGGAGGAGACCCGGACGCAGCACGGCTGAGCCCTTCTCACCAGAGACGTCACGAGGCCGGTCCCGTCACACGGGACCGGCCTCGTCGTGTTCGGTCTCAGACGCGCGCGACGGAGAACGTGAGCCTCAGATCGCGGTCGTGTACGACGCTCGTGCTCGGCGTGCCGTCCGGGCCGACCGCCTCGACCTGGCCCGCACCACCCTCGACCGGGGCGCTGACCTGGCCCTCGTGCATCTCGACCGCGAGAACCTCTCCCGCGACGAGGGAGCCGTTCTCGCGCAACGCCTCCGCCGTGTCGCCCTCGGCCTGCCACGTCAGCACGATGCGGTCGCTGACGTCGAAGCCGCTGGCCTTGCGCGCCTCCTGCACCAGGCGGACGACCTCGCGGGCGAGCCCGGCCCGGACGAGCTCCGGGGTGAGCTCGAGGTCGAGGGCCACCGTCTCACCCTGCTCGTTGACGACCGACCAACCCTCGCGGGGGTGCTCGGAGACGATCACCTCCTCCGGGAGCACCTCGACGTCCTCGCCGTCCACCACGACGACCGCCTTGCCGTCCCGCCCCAGGGCGGCGGCGAGCTCGGCTGCGTCGGCGTCGACGATCGCCCGGGCCACGTGGGGGGTCTGCTTGCCGAACCGCTTGCCGAGCGCCCGGAAGTTGCCCTTGGCGACGTGCTCGACGAGGTCGGCACCTGCCGACGAAAGCGGCTCGAGGGCACCGATGTTGAGCTCGTCGGCCACCTCCGCGCGGAGCTCCTCGGACAGCGCCGACCAGGCGGCTGTCCCGACGAGGGCGCGCCGAAGCGGCTGCCGGGTTCGGACCTTGGCGTCCGCGCGGGCGGCACGGCCGAGCTCGACCAGGCGACGCGCGAGAGCCACCCCGGCGGAGAGCTGCTCGTCGACGTCTTCCTCGACGTACTCCGGCCACGTCGACAGGTGCACCGACTCCGACGCGTCCGAGCCGGTGGGGCGCACGACGTCCTGCCACACCCGCTCGGTGATGAAGGGTGTGATCGGCGCCATCAGCCTGGTCAGCGTCTCCAGCGTGGTGTGGAGGGTAGCCAGCGCGGAGGGGTCGCCGTCCCAGAACCTGCGCCGCGAGCGCCGGACGTACCAGTTCGACAGGTCGTCGACGAACTGCGCGATCAGGTTGCCCGCGCGCTGGGTGTCGAAGCTCTCCAGGGCGTCCGTCACCCCGCCGACGAGCCGTGCGGTCTCGGCGTGCAGCCACCTGTCGAGCACCGGTCGCTCGGCAACGGAAGGGGCGGTGGCCCCCGAGCCGGGGGACCAGCCTGCCGTGCGCGCGTAGAGCACGTGGAACGCGACGGTGTTCCAGTAGGTCAGGAGGACCTTGCGCACCGTCTCCTGGATCGTGGCGTGGCCGACCCGCCGCGCCGACCAGGGCGATCCCGCCGCGGCCATGAACCAGCGCACGGCGTCGGCACCGTGCTGCTCCATCAATGGC
>DASVBF010000163.1:0-2900 GCA_036375975.1 Nocardioidaceae bacterium
AGAGGATCGTCCGGGTTGCCCCTGACGGAGGTGATGCGGCCGTCCTCGAGGGTCAGCCGGAGGCCGCAGATGGCCTCGCAGAGGTTGCACACGCCGAGCCGGGTCTCTTGCTTCGCCACGCAGGCATCCTGCCACGTCGGCGACCCGGCGCACCTCCCTCGAGACCCCGGAATGGGACGGCGCGGGCATCGGCCCTCCGGCCCCGGGACGGACCGGCCGCGCGATTCGGAGAAACGCCCTCAGAGTTGATAGGCTGGTGCGGTTGCCCGGGCCGTCATGTGCCCGTGGCGACGTCGCCGTAAGAACGGCCGCGGATCGAGAGTGCCCGGGTGAACAGGCCCCGGCGCGCCGCGCAACGAGAAACCTGAAGGGAAGTCGCGTGTCCAAGGGTACCGACGCGGAGACCAAGAAGAAGATCATCGCCGAGTACGCCACCAACGAGGGCGACACCGGCTCTCCGGAGGTCCAGGTGGCGCTGCTCAGCCACCGCATCTCGCACCTCACCGAGCACCTCAAGGAGCACAAGCACGACCACCACAGTCGTCGTGGCCTGCTGCTCCTGGTCGGTCAGCGGCGTCGCCTTCTGAACTACATGCAGAAGGAAGACATCAACCGCTACCGCTCGATCGTGGAGCGACTCGGTCTGCGTCGTTGATGACGCACAGGCTTTGAACAGGAGCGGCCGTCCCGGACGCGTGCCCCGCTGGCAACGCCGGGCGGTCGCTCCTGCTGCAAGATCCGTGCCGGGTCCGGCTAGGCTCGAAGCCGAGCCGCACCATCGCAGCCCCGACAACTGAACACACACCATTCACAGGAGCGACCGCGGACGTCCGGCCCGGTCCTCGGTAGTGGCCTTCGGGACAGCCCCAGCTCGGGAGCCCCGCGGGCCTCGATCGAAGACCGGCCCCTGAGCCCGAGGAGCCGCGCGCATCACAGGGCATCAGCTTCATGGGCGCCCCCGCGAGATCGCTCCGCGAGAGAGAAAGGGGTATCCCGTGGAGGAACCCACCATCTCGGCGGTAGAGACCGTCATCGACAACGGCAAGTTCGGCAGCCGTACCGTCAAGTTCGAGACCGGCTACCTGGCCCGCCAGGCTGCCGGATCCGTCACCGCCTACCTGGACGACGAGACCATGCTGCTCTCGGCCACCACGGCCGGGAAGCACCCGAAGGAGCAGTTCGACTTCTTCCCGCTCACCATCGACGTCGAGGAGCGGATGTACGCCGCGGGCCGTATCCCCGGCTCGTTCTTCCGGCGTGAGGGCCGTCCGTCCGAGGACGCCATCCTCACCTGCCGTCTCATCGACCGCCCGCTTCGCCCGACCTTCAAGAAGGGTCTGCGCAACGAGGTCCAGGTGGTCATCACCGTGATGGCGCTCGAGCCGGACACGCCGTACGACGTGCTCGCGATCAACGCCGCCTCGATGTCCACCCAGCTCTCCGGCCTGCCGTTCTCCGGCCCGGTCGGCGGCGTTCGTGTGGCGCTCATCGACGGCCAGTGGGTCGCCTTCCCGACCCACAGCCAGCTCGAGGACGCCGTCTTCGACATGGTCGTCGCGGGTCGCGTCACCGAGACCGGCGACGTCGCGATCATGATGGTCGAGGCGGAGTCCACCGAGTCCACCTGGGACCTGGTCCGCTCCGGCACGCAGGCTCCGACCGAGGAGGTCGTGGCCGGCGGACTCGACGCCGCCAAGCCGTTCATCAAGCAGCTGTGCGACGCACAGAGCGAGCTCGCCAAGCAGGCCGCCAAGCCTGTCGCGGAGTTCCCGATCTTCCTCGACTACGAGGACGACGCCTACGCCGCCGTCGAGAAGGCCGCCTCCGCCGACCTCGCGCAGGCGCTGACCATCGCGGGCAAGCAGGAGCGCGAGTCCAAGATGGACGAGGTCAAGGCGGCCGTCATCGAGAAGGTCGGTGCCGACTTCGAGGGCCGCGAGAAGGAGCTGGGTGCTGCCTTCCGCGCGCTGACCAAGAAGCTGGTCCGCGAGCGCGTCCTGCGCGAGAAGGTCCGCATCGACGGTCGTGGCCTCACCGACATCCGGACCCTGTCCGCCGAGGTCGGCGTGGTCCCGCGGGTGCACGGCTCGGCGCTGTTCGAGCGCGGAGAGACGCAGATCCTCGGGGTCACCACGCTCAACATGCTCACGCTCGAGCAGAAGCTGGACACGCTCTCGCCCGAGACGACGCGTCGCTACATGCACAACTACAACTTCCCGCCGTACTCCACGGGTGAGACCGGCCGGGTCGGGTCGCCGAAGCGTCGCGAGATCGGCCACGGCGCCCTCGCCGGCCGTGCCCTCGTGCCGGTGCTGCCGACCCGCGAGGAGTTCCCCTACGCGATCCGTCAGGTGTCCGAGGCCCTCGGCTCCAACGGCTCGACCTCCATGGGGTCGGTCTGCGCGTCGACCCTCTCGCTGCTCCAGGCCGGTGTGCCGCTGCGGGCACCCGTCGCGGGCATCGCGATGGGCCTGATCTCCGGTGAGATCGACGGCAAGACCGAGTACGTCGCGCTGACCGACATCCTCGGCGCCGAGGACGCCTTCGGCGACATGGACTTCAAGGTCGCCGGCACGCGCGACTTCGTCACCGCCCTGCAGCTCGACACCAAGCTCGACGGCATCCCGGCCGACGTGCTCGCCGGTGCGCTGACCCAGGCCCGCGACGCCCGCATGGTGATCCTCGACGTGATGGCCGAGGCCATCTCCGCGCCTGAGGAGATGTCGCTCCACGCGCCGCGCATCATCACCGTCAAGGTCCCTGTCGACAAGATCGGGGAGGTGATCGGCCCCAAGGGCAAGGTCATCAACCAGATCCAGGACGACACCGGTGCCCAGATCAGCATCGAGGACGACGGCACGATCTACATCGGCGCCACCAACGGCGAGTCGGCGGAGGCC
>DASVBF010000180.1:0-3793 GCA_036375975.1 Nocardioidaceae bacterium
GGAGGACAAGTGGGGGCGTCTCTTCAATCCAGCGCGGCTGACCTGATCCCCATGGCCAGCACTTCGGAGCAGTCACTTCCCGGGCTCACCAACGACCCTACGCCCGCCGCTGCAGCTGTGTCTTGACACAGAGGGGAACCATTACCGTGGACCTTGTGGAGCGGTTCGCTCGTGAGGATGTCCGTCGGGTCCTGCGCGGTCACGGCATCGACCGGTGTCGCCGGGCAACCACGACCGATCCGACCGAGGAGGTCTTCCTCTTGCCGCCGGGTAGGTTAGCCGCGGTCGATGTCGACGGGCTGACGAAGGCGCTGATGAACGTGCTCCCCGACACGAAGGTGTGGGTCGTAGAAGACATGCCTCCGTGGTTGTCCGAGCCGGTCTGACACGCACGTAAGTGCCTACCTGATCGCAGAAGCGTTTCCGCGGAAACGCCGGCACGCGCGGTACGTGCCGTGCTCAAGCGGGCCGATCCGGCATTACCGTGTGCCTGTCGGTGCTTTCCAAGATCGGTTGCTGGCGGCACCATGCATAGCGTGAAGAAGGCGCACGCCACCGTCCTGGTTGCCGCCCTCGGCCTGATCGGCGCTACGGCCATCTCCGGGTCGACCAGGGCGACGTACGGAACCACGGTGTGGTGGGAGGCGCCTCGGCGGATCCAATGGTGCGACCGCGCCTACATCCAGCAGGGAACGCACATCTCTCGCGACAGGATTCAGCCCGGCGAGGCAACAGACGGCACACCGATTCCACTGACCACTGTGGGCCGCGTCCCGCCGCGGATCGGTCGACCGCTGCTGGCGTCCGTCACACCGCCGCAACAACGCGACTTCGCCCAGCCGCCATTGCCGTGCGCGATGGGCCTGTACCTGTGGGATGGCCCGGACGACTACCTCGTTTACTCGCTGAGCGGGGGACCCTGACGGGCCTGACATTGTCCGCCCGTAAGTGCCGTTCGCCTGATCGCTGATCCGGCATGATGCAGTGCAGGCGACGCCCATGGCGTGGCGGCCAGCAGGAGGATAGGGGTGTTTAGAGGCGACGATCCGGCGCACCACCGAGTTCCTACCGAGTGCATGATGCGTGGTCTGGCCCGGACCCAGCAGGAGATTGGCGAGGCCCTCGCCGACGCGGGTGCTCCGGAGCTGCTGAAGTCAGCTTGGAGCGATCTAGCAGGCGAGGACCAGCGGGCAGTCATGAAGGAGCTCGTGCTGCGTTTCCAGGCACATGGACTGCAACCCCGCTACGCGGCGCTTCAAGAGTTCGCGCAATTGATCGCCAACCGCGATGCCAGGCTCCCGGCGATGCTCGAGACGGACGTGTGACAGCATCCTCGCCCGGGGTCTCGACAGAAGTGCCGTTCTAACTCATGAGCGGGGGTAACAGGCCCGACGGCGAGATCCAGGGTCAGAGCGTGGTTGACCCGCGCCCTGTCATCTACCGCGACTGGAACCTGCGCCCCTCGGCCCACAGGAGCCGCAGCGGCCTTCTGGCAGGAGCGGGGGGGTGGGAACACGACAGCCGTAGCGCCATGACCACGACGAGCACGACGACCAGAAGCAGGCAGGAGGAGCAACCGTGTCGACGGGCCCGGTGACGCTCGCGGACCTCACGGCGTCCGACTGGCTGTTCATCGTCTTCTACCAGGCGTGGGCGATCTTCCTCCGTTGGCGGTTCACCCAGGAGCGCGGCGAGATGCGCAAGCCCGTCCGCGTCGTCGGCCAGTTTGCCACGATCATCCTCGTCGCCGCACCGACCCTCCTCATCATCGGAGCGCTCACCGGACGGCTGGAGACCAACGGGCCCTGAGCATGGGGACCCGCGGTCGATAGCGTCAGCGAGAGACGCTGTGCTCCATCCGGTGTACTTCAGCCGCGCGTAGGTGCCTACCTCTTGAATGGCGGCAGCTCGGAGTCCGGCCAGACTTCGGGTCAGTCGGCCGGCGGGTCGCTCTTTAGGTGCCTGCCCACCTTTGGTGTGGCTCTGGATGCGGATTGCGTTCCCGCCTGGCCGACGCTGACGGTCGTGGCTCAAGAGGGGTCTGCTGCGCTCTAGGTAGGCGTGCCCGAACCGTCGACACCACATCGACTGATCGGGAGGGCACGGAGTTGGCAGAGGTGGTCATCGCGGTGGATCCGGCGAAGCGGTCACATACGCTCGAGGTGCTGGACGCGAAGGAACGAGTGCTCGCGACGTTGCGGGTGGAGAACACGACGGCGGGTTATCGGCAGCTACGCGAGTTCGCGCGCCGCTGGCCGGCTCGCCGCTGGGCAATCGAAGGGGCAAGGGGCACCGGCCGTCAGCTCGCACAGCGGCTGGTCGCCGATGGCGAACGCGTGATCGACGTCCCTGCGAAGCTGTCCACACGCGTCCGGGTGCTCGACACCGGCCACGGCCGCAAGAACGACCCGGCCGACGCGCATGCGGTTGGGGTCGCCGCGTTGCGGCATCGCGAACTGACCGAGATCACGGTCGATGACGAGACTGTCGCCTTGCGGTTGTTGTCGGACCGGCGCCGCGAGTTAGTGCACTCACGAACCCAGACGGTGAACCGGATCCACCAGCTGCTGATGGAGCTGATCCCTTCCGGTGCACCGAGAAGGCTGTCCGCGACGAAGGCGAAGCAGCTGGTCGCGACGGTCAAACCGCGGGACGTTGCCGGTCGGACCCGACGCGCGATGGTGGTCGACCTGATCGACGACGTGTGCAGGCTGGACCGCAAGATCAAGGCCGTCACGAAGCAGATCACCGAGGCCGTCGACTCGACCGGCACCCGCCTGACGGACATCGTCGGCATCGGCCCAGTCCTGGCCGCGGTGATCCTCGGCGAGGTCGGTGACATAAGCCGGTTCCCGACCCGGCATCACTTCGCCAGCTTCACCGGCACCGCACCGCTCGAAGCCTCCAGCGGCGACGTGATCCGCCACCGACTCAATCGGCTCGGCAACCGCCAGCTCAACCACGCCCTGCACACCGCCGCGGTTGTGCACATCCGCTACGACTCCCGCGGCCGCGCCTACTACGAACGGAAGAAGGCTGCCGGCAAAGGCAGCCTCGGCGCGCTGCGCTGCCTCAAACGACGACTCTCCGACGCGGTCTACCGAGCTCTCACCGCCGACCAGACAGCAGTGAGTCCGGGAGGGCAAGTGGGGGCGTCTCTTCAATCCAGCGCGGCTGACCAGATCCCCACGGTCAGCACTTCGGAACAGCCACTCTCCGGACTCACTAGTGACCTTACGCCCGTGGCCGTCGCGGTGTCTTGACAGAGAGGGGATCCGCTCCGCGACGGACTGGCGCTGGCCACTGATCCGATCGGTAGTGCCGGCTCCGACGTCGCGCGGATGATGTCAGCGGGATCTTGAACATGGCCAGACCAACGCTGTCTGCCGACTCGAGAGATCGTGAGGCGCCCGTCTCGCGGACATGCTGGGCCAGGCACGCAACTGCTCAAAGCCGGTCGTTGTAGATCAGTCCCAACTCTTCTCGTCCGGCCTCGGTGAGGCTCCCGGTCGACGGGATGCTCGTGACGACCCGTGCCCGGCGCTGGGCTCTGGGACCGAAAGAGCTTCGGCGGCGTCAGAGGTCGTCAATAAGGTGCGAGTGTGTCGACCGCGCTTTTCCCTCATCACGACTGGGCAGATGCGGACGGCCTCGAGTCGCCTGACCCCGAGCTGGCCGAGATCGGCTACTTCCGTAATGACCCCGATGCCTACAGCGCACGCCTACGCGGCTGGCACAAGGTCCTGTGGTCCAAGAAACTCCCCGACGGCGGTCAACTTGACCTTCAGTCGGA
>DASVBF010000211.1:0-2596 GCA_036375975.1 Nocardioidaceae bacterium
GTTCACCCCGGAGTTCAAGGCCGATCGTTGAGCTGTGCCAGCGCGGGGATCGGTCGATCGGGCAGGTCGCCCGTGACTTCGATCTGACCGAGACCGCGGTGCGGGAGTGGGTCAAGCAGGCCGAGCGTGACGCCGGCACCAGGGTCGACGGCGGGTTGACAGCGCGGACCGGGAGGAGCTCAACGAGCTGCGGCGCGAGGCCAGGCGGCTTCGTGAGGATGTGGAGATCCTCAAGCGGGCCAGGCTTTCTTCGTGAAGGAGACCCGGTGAACGTCTACCCGTTCATCGAGGCGGAGAAGGCCGGCGACCACAACGTCAAGCGGGCGTGTGAGTTGCTCAAAGTCTCCCGTGCCGCCTACTACGCCCAGCGCACCAACCTCGTGCAAGCATTCGGACATGCCCAGTGAGATGACCGTGTCGCTTACGCCGAAATCCGAGTATGGGGCCCTGGAGAACTTCCTCGATGCCCAGCGGATCGGGCTTATCCGCAAGGTCGAAGGGGTCAGCGACGAACTGGCACGTCAAGCGCCGACAGTGAGCTCACTGTCGCTACTCGGCCTCATCAAGCACGCCGCGACGTGGGAGCAGCGCTGGTTCCAGGTGATCATGGCCGGAAGACAGTCGCCCGACCGGTGGCCCGAGGTCATGCCTGAACCGCACGACGCCGAGCTCATCATCTGCGACACCGACACCGTGACGCACTGGATCGCGGTCTACCGCGAGCACATCGAGACGTCGAACGCGATCGCCGCCTCGATGGATCTGGACGCTCCCTGCGCGCGCAGGGACCTCATCGAGTGCAACCTGCGCTACGTCCTGTTCCACATGATCGAGGAGACCGCCCGCCATGCCGGCCACGCCGACATCATCCGCGAGACCCTCGACGGCTCACGCGGAATCTGACCCAAGTCACGTTCTGCACCGCCACGTCGCTGGGACCGCCTCTTCCTGAACACACTAATGAGGGCTACCGGGTTCGGCTGCTTGGCAGCAGACTCGGGTCTGGTAGCCGCTGGCAGGTGAGCACTCAAACGCACTGGACGGTGAGTCCCGAGATGAGACCGTGCCCCTGCCAGTGGTCGGGAGAGTTGACCGCTGATGGGATGTCGTGCCCGCCGGGACCGGCGTGAGCACTTGTTCATTAGGCCGCAGGTAGTTCTCCCGCACGGCTGCTGACGCAGGAGTAGTCAGTGTCTGTTGATGAGGGAGAACGCATTGCTGTTCGTGGGCGATGACTGGGCGCAGGACCATCACGACATCGAGATCCAAGACGAGTCGGGGCGACGGATCGCCAAGGCTCGGCTGCCCGAGGGTGTGGCCGGGATGGCCAGGCTGCATGCCTTAATCGGCGAGCATCTGCCCGATCTCGACGCCGGGGCTGATGGCGACCCGGTAGCGAGCCAGGTGGCGGTGGGTATCGAAACCGATCGAGGGCCCTGGGTGCGGGCTCTGGTGGCGGCCGGCTATCGAGTGTTCGCAGTCAACCCGTTGCAGGCGGCACGGTTCCGTCAGCGCCACAGCGTCTCGGGCGCCAAGAGCGACGCCGCCGACGCACACACCCTGGCCGACATGGTGCGCACCGACTCCCACCAACTTCGCCCCGTCGCCGGGGACAGCGAGCTGGTCGAGGCGATCAAGGTAGTCGCCCGGGCGCACAAGACGCTGATCTGGGAACGGACCCGCCACGTCCAGCGACTGCGCCACGCGTTGCAGGAGTTCTTCCCCGGTGCCCTGGCGGCATTCGAGGACCTGACCGCACCGGACGCGCTCGAACTGCTGGGCAAGGCAGCCGACCCCACCATGGCGGCCCGTCTGACCCGGACCCAGATCACCGCCGCGTTGCGGCGCGCACGACGCCGGCATGTGGTCGAGCGGGCCGAGCAGATCCAGACCGTGCTGCGCACCGAGCAGCTCACCCAGCCGCCAGCGGTGGCCGCCGCCTACGCCGCCACCGTCCGCAGCCAGGTCGCGGTGCTGACCACGTTGAACGCCGAGATCGCGACCCTGCAGGACGAGGTGGCCGCCCATTTTGGCCAGCACCCGGCCGCTGAGATTTACCTCAGCCAGCCAGGACTCGGAGTCATTCTCGGTGCCCGGGTGCTGTCCGAGTTCGGCGACGACCCCGACCGCTACGCCGACGCGAAGGCACGCAAGAACTACGCCGGCACCAGTCCGATCACCCGACAATCGGGCAGACAGAAATTCGTCTTGGCCCGGTACGTGCACAACGACAGACTGCTCGACGCGCTCGGCCGCCAAGCCTTCACGGCATTAACTGCCTCGCCAGGCTCACGGGCCTACTACGACCAGCTCCGCGACCGCGGCAAGGACCACAACGCCGCCCTGCGTCAGCTCGCCAACCGACTCGTCGGGATCCTCCACGGTTGCCTCAAGACCAACACCACCTACGACGAAATCACCGCCTGGCCCGCGTTCAACGAGGCCGCCGCTTGACGCCTTAACGGCATGGGATGTCTCATCTGCTGCGGACAGTGAACTCGGCCGTGCCGAGTCGCGGACGTAGCGCAGAATCCTCGACGCGCCAATTGCCATCCTTGTGCTGTGAAGTACGACAGCATCTGGCATGGACGCGGTC
>DASVBF010000271.1:0-5272 GCA_036375975.1 Nocardioidaceae bacterium
TCCTCGACGCGGACCGCTTCGGCGTGTCCCAGCTGCACCAGCTCAGGGGGCGCGTGGGCCGGGGAGGACACCCCGGGCTCTGCCTGCTCGTGACCCAGGCCGAGCAGGGCACGCCGGCTCTGGGCCGGCTCGAGGCCGTGGCCGCCACGACCGACGGTTTCGCCCTGTCCAGGATCGACCTCGAGCAGCGCCGTGAGGGTGATGTGCTCGGCAAGGCCCAGTCCGGGACTCGCTCTGGCCTGCGCCTGCTCTCGGTCCTCGAGCACGAGGACGAGATCGTCGAGGCCCGGAAGGCAGCGGTCGAGGTGGTGGCGGCCGATCCCCTCCTCGGGCAGCACCCGGGGCTGGCCGAGGCGGTCCGTGAGATCGAGGAGTCCGACCAGGGCGACTACCTGGAGAAGGCCTGAGCAACGGGGCGCCGCCTGCGGAAGCATGCCCCTGACCTGTGCGCGCGAGGTCGCGTGATGTCCGTAAGGGACGCCTCACCGATCCACAGACTCGGACGTCTAGCCACACGGCGTCGACGTTTGACTGGTCGAAGTGCGGACAAAGCCTAGAACCCCGGGATGCCGACCCCCGTTGGCGCGGGCCAGGAACCTTCGAGGCGCTTTCTGCTACCGGACGTGCTCACAGTTGTCTACGTTGACCCACGGAAACTCTCCCGCGCGCCGGATGATCACCGTGTCATGGCCGGGGCCACAGAAGATGTCCACCTGGCCGAACTTGTCGGGGCCGAAGATCTCGACGGTGTCGTTCCCGTAGCCCGCATACGCGGTGTCCGAGGTGTGCGCGTAGATGTGGTCGGGTCCGGCGCCGCCGTAGAGCCGGTCTCGTCTCACCTCCCTGCCGCCGTAGATCCTGTCAGCGCCATGACCGCCATAAAGGTGGTCGGCGCCGCCACTGCCCCGCAGGACGTCGTTGCCCCCGAAGCCGCGGATGGTGTCGGCGCTGGGAGTGCCGACGAGGACGTCGGGACCGCTGCCGCCGTTGATGACTGCAGCCATGGCGGGTGCGGCGAGGCTGGCGGCGAGCAAGGCTGCGACGGGCAGTGTGCGAATCAGTCGGGTGGTCATGATGATCGCCTCCCCTTCGAGGGCATGCCGTAACCTTCGGGCCAGAGCCCTCAGCTACAAGCCTGCGCTTCCTGCCATGGCGCCGGCAGAGGCGAACGTCATCAGAGATCTGACACGCGCGGGCATCGACGCCTTCCAAGGCGCTCCTGCGGGCTCCACGCGGACTGGCGACAGGTCTGCGCAGATCAACGGCCCTTTCCTGACTACCTGGAGAAGGCCTGAGCAACGGGCCGCTCACCGACGGCTATTGGGTAATCGGGGCCGTTCAACCCTGACATCCCTCCGCTTCGTGGTACCCCGGTAGCAACGGGATGACTCTCAGGCCCATGAAGGGGGGCGGTCGCTGATGACCGCAAAACGTCTATCGGCAGTCCTTCTGGGCGTGGTCGCCCTGTTGCTCCCGATGCTGATGCTGGTCCCAGCATCTGCGTCACCACAGCAGCCGCGCACCATCGCGGATGTCGGCGATGCGCTCACGGGGCCGACGCTCGTAGTGGCCACCTACAACGTTCGCGCCGCGTCCCCCGACGCGGGCACGCGGGCAGACCTTCGCGCACTGCTGGCCGAGGCGGACGCGCTGGTGCTGCAGGAGGTGGCGAGCGCAAGCAAGAAGGCCGTCATCTCGTGGGTTCAGGCCGAGACCGGTGTCAAGGTCCTCTACTCACCCGGACAGGCTGGGGAAGCGATCATGTGGCACCCCAACAAGCTGATCCTGCAGGCCAAGGGCGCGGTGGTGCTGAGCGAGCCAACCGCTGTCGGCAACCCTGGTATGACCATTCCCAGGAAGTACCTGACCTGGGGCCGCTTCCAGCTCCTCAGCCCCTTGACGTCTTCCCAGGTCGGCGTCGTCCACCTTGTCGCAAGGCCCCACGTCGACCGCAGGCGCGCAGCACTGCTGAAGCTGCAAGTCGCCAACCTGGCCAAGAAGTGTGTCGACTTCAAGAGACCGCTGATCGGTGGCGATTTCAACGTCGACTACAACGACCCTTGGCTCGACCCGCTGCGCAACATCGGCATGCTCAACGACCACGAGGCCCTGGGCTGGCTGCCCACGTTCTACAACGCGAGCGACGGTGCGGCCAGGTCGTTCGACCAGTGGTGGTTCCGCCCAGCCACCCAGACCGGTCTCCGCCCGCTGGAACACCACACCTACGCGGGATCGTCGGACCATCGCGCCGTGGTCGTCTCCTTCGCGGTGCAGTGGTAGGGCGAAGCCGAAGCCTCCGTCCGGGGCCCCCCGATGTGTTCCGCCTAGGATCGAAGACGTGGCACTCCAGCGTTGCACCCTGCCCGTGCGATCATGACGAGGATCATCGCCGGCTCGGCCCGGGGGAGGCGGCTCAAGGCGCCGGCCGGCGAGCGCACCCGGCCCACGTCGGACCGCGTCCGCGAGGCACTCTTCTCCAGTCTCGACTCGGATCTCGGGTCACTCGCCGGGCTGCGCTTCCTCGATCTCTACGCCGGGTCGGGTGCCGTGGGCCTGGAGGCTCGCTCCAGGGGCGCGGGCGCGGTGACGCTGGTGGAGCAGGACCGTCGCACCTCCGCTGTGATCCGCGACAACCTGCGGGTGCTGGACTTCTCGGACGTCGACGTCGTCGCGGGGGCCGTGGCCCGGGTGCTCGCGACGTCGCCACAGGCGCCGTACCACGTGGCTTTCCTCGACCCGCCGTACTCCCTGGGGAACGACGAGGTGACCGCCGACCTCGCGGCGCTCCTCGGGCATGGCTGGCTGGCCGACCAGGCTGTCGTCGTGGTGGAGCGGTCCACCCGCAGTGGGGCGTTCACCTGGCCGGAAGGGCTGGTTGTCGCGCGATCGAGGAGGTACGGCGAGACCACGCTTTGGTACGGTCACGCCTCAGAGCAGGACGACCTGCCCGATCTCCCCGGCGCCGTGACGCCGTTGTGAACCGAGGAGCAGCAGTGCGCAGAGCCGTGTGCCCCGGGTCGTTCGACCCGGTGACGAACGGACACATCGACATCGTCTCCCGGGCCTCTGTGCTCTTCGACGAGGTGACGGTGGCCGTGCTCATCAACAAGTCGAAGAAGAGCATGTTCACCGTCGAGGAACGGATCGACATGCTCACCGCGGTCTGCGTGGACTTTCCCAACGTGAAGATCGACGCCTTCCACGGCCTGCTCGTCGACTTCTGCCAGGAGCGCGGCATCCACGCCATCGTCAAGGGGCTGCGCGCTGTCAGCGACTTCGACTACGAGCTCCAGATGGCTCAGATGAACTCCAGCCTTGCGCCGGTCGAGACGGTCTTCGTGCCGACCAGCCCGGAGTACTCCTTCCTGGCCTCCAGCCTGGTCAAGGAGGTCGCCACCTTCGGCGGTGACGTGTCGACCCTGGTGCCCCCGCTGGTGCTGGAACGGCTGACCGCCCGCCTCGCGGAGCGACGGCAGGAGTAGCGAGACTGTGACGGACCTGCCGGTCGCGTCGTATCGTTTCTCCCCAGGGGGGTAGGGAACACCCTCGGGGGTAAGGCAGGGTCCTGCCCCTGGACACATCGAGAAAGGTCAACGTGGACGTGCGCCTCAAGCTCGCCGAGATTCGGCGAGTGGTGGAACAGGCTCGGTCGATGCCGATGTCTGCCTCGGCGGTGGTGAACCGCGCCGAGATGCTGGAGCTGCTCGACGAGCTAGGGGCCGAGGTCGACCAGGCCTTTCGCGAGGCCGACCGTCTCCAGAGACAGCGCGACGACGTGGTCGCGGAAGGCCAGAGCGAGGCGGATCGGATCGTCTCCGACGCCCACAACGAGCGCGACCGGCTGGTCTCCGACTCAGAGGTCTACCGGATCGCGCAGCGACGCGCGGAGGAGCTGCTCGCCGAGGCTCGGAACGACGCGGAAGGGCTGCGCAAGGAGACCGACGACTACGTCGACGAGAAGCTCGCGAACTTCGAGATCACGCTGGAGCGCACCATCGAGGCGGTGAAGCGCGGGCGAGAGCGGCTGGCCGGACGCTCGGCGCTGGACTCCCTCACCGACGAGGAGGTCGACCGGATCAAGCTCCCGGAGCATCTCGAGGGCTGATCCCGGCTCTCCGCGGAGCTGCTCGACGGACCTGGGGCCGCACGGGCCGGCATTTTGGTCGGCGATGCATCCAGACGCTACCCTTGTGGGCGGTTCGCCTTGCGCGCCCTCACCTTTGCCTGTCGTCGTGGCGGGCAGAGGTGGGGACGTGCACCGAGGACCATGTGATCTGTTGTGCTCGATGACGGAAGTGACTCCCCAGTGTCTCTCGACCCGAGAGCGCCGCTCGTGCTCGATACCCGCGAGCTCGGCCGCCGCCCGGGGTCCCAGCGCAGGGTGTCTCTCACGGCTCCGGCGCCGGCAGATCTCGGCATCGAAGTTCTCCGCGTCCCCACGGGCTCGCCGGTCGAGTTCGACTTGCGGCTCGAGGCGGTCATGGAGGGCGTTCTCGTCACCGGCACCGCGCGTGCCGACCTGACGGGCGAGTGCGCACGGTGCCTGGAGCCGATCGGCGACGACGTCGAGGTCGACTTCCAGGAGCTCTTCGTCTACGAGGAGAGCGACACCGCGGCGGACGAGGACGAGGACGATGTCAGCCGGTTGGAGGGCGACCTGCTCGACCTCGAACCACTGCTGCGGGACGCGGTGGTGCTCTCACTGCCGTTCCAGCCGCTGTGCCGGGAAGACTGCCCGGGGCTGTGCGTCGAGTGTGGCGCCAGGCTCGCGGACGACCCGGGACACCAGCACGACGACGCGATCGACCCACGGTGGGCGGCGCTGCAAGGGCTGGCAGATCAGACCGATGACAAGCTCGGCCGTGAACCCGGCCCGACCAAGGAGTGAGATAAGTGGCAGTCCCGAAGCGGAAGATGTCGCGCAGCAACACGCGTCACCGTCGCTCGCAGTGGAAGGCTGTTGCGCCCTCGCTGGTGACCTGCAGCAACCCTGCGTGTGGCTCCAAGCACCTGCCTCACCGCGCCTGTCCTGACTGTGGTCAGTACGGCGCGCGAGGCGACCGTCGCCAGGTTCTCTGACGGAAGCGCTCGTGGGCGAGCCGTCGTACGACGACTTGCGCGCGGCGCTCGGCAATCCTGAGCTGGAAGCCGAGCTGCTGGAGCGCGCGCTCACCCACCGTTCCTTCGCGTACGAGAACGGTGGGTTGCCGACGAACGAGCGGCTGGAGTTCCTCGGGGACTCCGTGCTCGGCGTCGTGGTCACCGACACCCT
>DASVBF010000287.1:0-2317 GCA_036375975.1 Nocardioidaceae bacterium
GAGCGGCGTCGGCTCGTCGTTGACGATCACCAGTGCCGCCCCGGACCGCACTGCCTCGACCGGGAGGTCAGCCGCCGGCCACACCTGCAGCGACGACCCGACGGCGAGCATGAGGTCGGCTGTCCTGGCGAGCTCCGCCGCCCGCTCGACCACACCCGGGAGCAGCACCTGCCCGAACGACACCGTGGAGGACTTCACGAGACCGCCACACTCGGGGCAGGAAGGGTCCGGGTCGCCCGCGTCGAGCCGGTCGAACGCCCACGTATGCGGAGCCGTGAACCCGCAACCGTCCGGTATGCCGCCCCGGGGCGCGTGGCCGATGCACATGACCTCGCGGGCGGTGCCGTGGATCTCCACGACGTCGGTGGAGCCGGCGAGCTGGTGCAGGCCGTCGATGTTCTGGGTGACCACGCCGTGGCCGCGTCCCGCCTGCTCGATCCGCGCGATGGCTCGATGGGCGGGGTTCGGCTGGACGTCGCGCGCGAAGAACTCCCGCCGCATCGCCCACGAGCTGGCACGCACCTCCGCCGACTCGACGTACCTGTCGAAGGTGAAGTCCCGTGGGTCGTAGCGCGTCCAGACACCTCCAGGCGAGCGGAAGTCGGGGATGCCGGACTCGGTCGAGACGCCCGCGCCGGTGAAGGCCGTGAGCCGGGTGCTCGCGGCGAGCAGGTCGGCCAGGTCCTGGACGGGATCGCTCACCGGAGGACCTCCCCGAACCTCGGCTCCTCCTTGGCGAGGAACGCCCTGACCCCCTCGCGGAAGTCGGCGGCGCCGTACACCTTCTCGAGCCGTTCGACGTCGTCGGCGGGCGAGACCTCGAGCGAGTCGGAGCGTCGCAGCAGCTGCTCTTTCGTCGCGGTGATCGTCAACATCGAGGCGTTCGCGATGCCCTTCGCGAGCTCGGCGATCTCGGCGTCGAGCGCCTCCGGCTCCACGACCGACATGACGGCCCCCACGGCGTGCGCCCGGTCGGCGTCGACGAGCCGCGAGGCCAGGAGCATCTCGCGGGTGAGGGACTCGCCGAAGACGGAGGCGCAGCGGTAGACGATGAAGGCTGAGAGTGCGTTGCCGAGGGTCCGCGCGATCGGGTACCCGAACCGTGAGCCCTCCGTGGCCAGCCTCAGGTCGCAGTGCGTCGCGACCGCGAGCCCGCCTCCGACGCAGACGCCTTCGACTGCCGCGACGGTGACCTGCGGCAGCTCCGCGATCCCTCGGAGGACGCGGCCGACCTTCGCCTCGTAGGCCACCCCGTCGGAGCCGGCGCTCAGCGTGGTGAACTCGGAGATCTCGTTGCCGGCCGCGAAGGCGCGTCCACCAGCGCCCCGGAACACGACCACGCGGGTCTCGCGATCCTCCCGCAGCTCGGCGCACAGCTCGAGCAGGCCCTCGTAGGTGCTGCTCGTGAACGCGTTGTGCCGCTCGGGTCGGTTGAAGACGACCTGCGTCGTGTGGTCGCTGCGACGCACCAGGAGGTCGCCGTCGGCGAGTTGCTGCTCGTCGTACAGGGTCACGGGCGACAGCCTAGGGCCGCACTCCGTGCGCGCTCGCCGGCGTCCGGGGCGACATCAGCGGAAGCCGGCGATCGGCTGCGTGACGTACGGCTCGCGGAGCCGCGCGAGCTCGTCCTCGGTCAGCTCGAGGTCCAGGGCGGCCACCGCGTCCTCGAGATGACGGGGCTGCCGAGCGCCCACGATCGGCGAGGTGACGGTCGGCTGGTGCAGGAGCCAGGCGAGCGCCACCTGCGCCCGCGACACACTGCGCTCGTCCGCGATCTCGCGGACCCGCTCGACCACCGACCGGTCCGACTCGGCCTGGTAGAGGGTCCGGCCGAACTGGTCGGCCTCGCTCCGCTCGGTCGTCTCGTCCCAGTCGCGCGTGAGCCGTCCGCGTGCCAGCGGGCTCCACGGGAGTACGGCGATGCCCTGGTCCTCGCAGAGCGGGAGCATCTCCCGCTCCTCCTCGCGGTAGATCAGGTTGTAGTGGTTCTGCATCGACACGAACGGCGTCCACCCGTGGGTCCGGGCGACCTGCTGGGCCTTGGCGAACTGCCAGGCGTACATGGACGACGCCCCGATGTAGCGGGCCTTGCCGCTCTTCACGACGTCGTGCAGCGCCTCCATGGTCTCCTCGATCGGGACCTGCGGGTCCCACCGGTGGATCTGGTAGAGGTCCACGTAGTCGGTGCCGAGCCGGGAGAGGCTGGCGTCGATCTCCTGCAGGATCGCCTTGCGCGACAGCCCCGCGCCGTTCGGTCCGGGCCGCATCCGGCCGTTCACCTTCGTGGCCAGGACGACGTCCTCGCGGTCGGCGTGCT
>DASVBF010000120.1:0-16092 GCA_036375975.1 Nocardioidaceae bacterium
CAGACCGCCGGGGTCTCGCTGACCGCTCAGCAGCCGTACAACAACGTCGTACGCACGGGCATCGAGGCGCTCGCCGCGGTGCTGGGTGGGACGAACTCCCTCCACACCAACGCGCTGGACGAGACACTGGCCCTGCCCAGCGAGCAGGCGGCCGAGATCGCCCTGCGCACCCAGCAGGTGATCATGGAGGAGACCGGGGTCGTCAACGTCGCCGACCCGCTCGGTGGCTCGTGGTACGTCGAGGCGCTCACCGACAAGCTCGAGGCCGAGGCGGAGGCGATCTTCGACAAGATCCTCGCCATGGGTGGCTCGGAGCTCACCAGCAGGGACACCGAGGCGCTGGCCGAGACGATGCGCGCCAGCACGGGCACGCCCAAGACCGGCACCTGGCCCATCACGCGGGGCATCCTGCGCGGCATCGAGGAGGGCTGGTTCATGTCGGAGATCGCCGAGGCCGCGTTCCAGTACCAGACCGCGCTCGAGAAGGGCGACAAGAAGGTCGTCGGCGTCAACTGCCACGAGGACTCGATCACCCCCGAGCTGGAGATCCTCCGGGTCTCCCACGAGGTCGAGGTGGAGCAGGTCCGCGAGCTCGCCGACCGCAAGGGCCGACGTGACCAGGCAGCAGTGGAAGACGCACTGGCCCGCCTGGTCGAGGTTGCCCGCACCGAGGAGAACATGATCCCGGTCATGCTCGAGGCCTGCCGGGCCGAGGCGACCCTGGGCGAGATCTGCAACGCGCTCCGTGCAGAGTGGGGGGAGTACCGCGAGCCGGCGCAGTTCTGAGTGCCTCCGGCGCTGACGGGGGGTACGACGCCGTGCGGCTGCACGACAAGGTCGAGCCGTTGCCTTGAACGGCGGACGCATCTGGAAGCATCCAGGGCATGGAGAGTCTTCGTCGCGCCCTGTCAGGACTGCCCGAGCAGCCACGTGTCGTCGTGTCGGGCAACTTCGCCACCCCGTGGCACCTCCTCGCCGAGGTGGACGAGCTCCTCCCGACCTACCGGCTGTGGGCGCTGAACGCCCAGCCCGGTGTGCCGGACCGCGAGGGGGTCGAGCTGGAGACGTCGTTCGTCGGCGTGGGCATGCGGTCGAGCCCCCGACTGCACTACATCCCCTCGCGTCTCTCGCTGGTGCCGATGCTGTTCGAGAAGGCGAACCCGCCGGACGCCGTGCTCCTCCATACGTCGGCGCCACGTAACGGCTCGGTTTCGCTGGGGACCGAGGTCAACGTGCTCCCGTCCGCCATCGACGTCGTCCGCAGCAGGGGCGGAGTCGTGATCGCGCAGGCGAACAGGTTCATGCCCTACACCTACGGCGACGCGGTGATGAACCTCGAGGACATCGACCTCGTCGTCGAGGCCGACGCCCCGCTGCAGTCGCCTCCGGCCTGGCAGATCGACGAGGCGTCGGCCAGGATCGGTGAGCTCGTGGCGAACCGCGTCTCGAACGGGGCGACACTCCAAGCGGGCATCGGTGCCGTTCCCGATGCGACGCTCCAAGGGCTTCGTGACCGGAGCGCCCTGCGGATCTGGACCGAGATGTTCAGCGACAGCGTGCTCGAGCTGGAGCGTGCAGGTGCGCTCGACCGGGAGTGCCAGGTGAGGACCTCGTTCCTGTTCGGCTCCCCGGAGCTCTACGAGTGGGTGGACGGCAACCCCCGTGTGCAGATGGTCCGCACCGAGAGCATCAACAACCCGGCGGCCATCGCGGGCAACAACGCGATGACGAGCGTGAACACCGCGCTGCAGGTCGACCTGTTCGGCCAGGCGAATGCCTCACGCATCGGCGCGAAGATCTACTCCGGGTTCGGCGGGCAGACCGACTTCATCGTGGGCGCCCTGCACAGCAAGGGTGGCCAGGCGCTGATCGCGCTGCGGTCGTGGCACCCGCGGGCGGACCGCTCGACCGTCGTGCCGCTGGTCGACGAGCCGGTGACGTCGTTCCAGATGACCGCGGTGGTGACCGAGCAGGGGGTCGCGGGGGTGTTCGGGCACGACCAGAAGGCACAGGCCCGCAACCTCATCGAGCACGCCGCCCACCCCGACGTGCGCGAGGAGCTCTGGGAGGAGGCCCACGCCCTCAGCCTGGCGTGACCCCCGTCGATGGCGGACGGGACCGACGTCGCACTCCTGCGCCGCGGCGACTCCCTGCAGCGGGGGGACCAGGCCCCGTGGTGACCCCCACCGGCGATCCGCAAAGATAGGAGTCATGAGCACGCCTTCGTTCTCCCGCCCCGGCGCCGTCGACCTGTCCGCCCTGAAGCGCCCCGCCGCGTCAGCGGCCCGGCCCACCGCCGGGCCCGCGAGCGGCGGTGCCGGTGGAGGGGCAGGCGGCGGCTCCTCCTACACGGTGCAGCTGGACGAGCAGAACTTCCAGACCGAGCTGCAGAGCGCGGGCAACGCGCCGGTCGTCCTGGTCTTCTACTCGGCACGCATGCCCGCCAGTGTCACGCTGGCCGACGACCTCGACACGCTCGCCGGCGAGCTCGAGGGTCGGTTCCTCCTGGGCCGCGTCGACGTGGACGCCGCGCCGGGAATCGCCCAGGCGCTCCAGATCCCCCAGGTGCCGCTCGTCGCCTTGGTGATGGGTGGCCAGCTGGCGCCGCTTCTCCAGGAGGCGCCGCCGCTGGACGAGCTGCGCACCCTGATGACGCAGGTGCTCCAGGCCGCCGCCGCGCAGGGCATGACCGGGCGAGTCCCGCCGCGCGGCGGCGCTGCCCCGGAGGACGAGGAGGCGGAGCCGCAGGTGGACCCACGCTACGCCCCAGCACAGGACGCACTGGCGGAAGGCGACGTCGACCGTGCCGTCGCGGAGTACCAGAAGCTCGTCGACTCCAACCCGGCCGACACCGAGGCCGCTGGTGGGCTCGCGATGGCCAAGGTGCTCCAGCGCACCGCCCACCTCGACGCCCAGCAGGCGCAGGCCGCTCGCACGGCCGGGGCCGAGCGACCCGACGACGTGGAGGCGCAGACCCTCGTCGCCGACCTCGACCTGCTCGGTGGCCATGTGGAGGACGCGTTCGACCGGCTGATCGACCTCGTCCGACGTACCTCGGGGGAGGAGCGCGAGAGGGCCCGCACGCACCTGCTCGGGCTCTTCGCCGCGGTGGGCAACGAGGACTCCCGGGTCCTGAAGGCCCGTCAGGCGCTCGCCTCGGCGCTCTTCTGAGTCACCTTCCGCTGCGCCAGCCTGCGAAGGACCGGCTGCTCCACCCGGCACCGGAGGCGGCCGGAGCAGCTCCGAGCCGGCGTCCGCCGTACACCACGCTGCCGTCGGCGCGCTGGTAGGTCCGCCACGCCCGCGTGCCGACCTGGTCCACGCCTCGGGCCTCCCAGTTGCAGACGCCGTCCGGGAAGGTCCTGCGCAGCTCCCGCCACTGGTCGTCGCTGAACTCGACGGGGTAGTAGTCGGTCCGCCGCAGCGGCTTCAGAGTGCACTTCTGCACATCGGTCTCGATACCCTCGCCCGCGACCGTTCGCGGTGTGGCGTACCTCGTCTGCACCTCGGGGAGCTTGCACACCACGCCGACACCCGGGACGGCGACCTGCTCGACGCCAGGCATCTGCGAGCAGCGGTCTTGGAGGCCCTTCGGGCGGTCCGCGACGATCTTGCGCGCGAGCGGGACGCGACGGTGGTCCTTCTCGACGGCGGTGAGCCAGCGGTCCATGGCGATGAGGCCCTCGCGCGTGTACGAGGTGTCGCCGATCAGGGGTGCCTGGCCGTACCAGAGCACGTGGTTGCGGTACCCGCCGTGCTCGCGCTCGAGGCGTGCCCGGACGGCGAAGGACCGATAGGCGTCGTGGAAGGCGCCCGGGTCCGGACCTCGGAGGTCGATGATTGCGACCCGGTCGAGGTTGTTCGCAGAGTTCACCCCACCGCTCAGGTAGGAGTTGCGAAGCGCGGGCTGGTTTGCCGCGAAGCGCTGCGGACGGGGGTTGAGGTCGATGTCGCTGCCACCGGCCTTCACGTTGAGGTCGACGAACTGGGCCGGCGTGATGCGCCCCTCCCGAAGAGCCTCGAGACCGTACTGGACGCCGACGTTGTCGACCGGGAGCCCGGCGAACCCGTGGCCGACCCGCTTCTCCTGGGGACCCCAGTCCCGCGGACGACGGGGACCGAGCACGTTGACCATGTAGTCGTGCAGGGTGCAGCGCTCCCCGTCGGGATTCGTCCTGGCGTTGTACAGCTGCTTGTCGCTGACGCCGGCGCAACCGCTGTCGGGGTCCGCGAGGGCGGTCCAGTAGAGCGAGTCGAGGATGACCGAGTTCACGTGGTTCGGATGCCCTTCCACGGCGGCGATCGCCCCGGGGTCCCAGGTGACGCCCGGAGCCCATCGGTCCGGAGCCTCGAGGTACGCGCGCAGCAGGTGGTAGTCGACGAGCTGCTGGCCGGTCGTCCAGGCGTCCGGGAAGCTGCACTGCGGCAGGATGCCCTGGTAGATGCCGGGGTACGCGTTCGCGACCTGCTGCTGGGCCAGCGATCCGCCCGAGCAGCCCGTGCCGATGGTGAACCGGATCGCGCCGTAGCGCTCGACGATGCGCTCCTTCGCCATCACCAGCGACTCCGCCTCGGTGACGAGGTTGCAGTTGTGGCCGGCATTGTCGAGGGCCGTCGACATCACGACGTAGCCGCGGCCGAGCGCCTCGAGCGGTGCCCCGCCGGAGCCGCCCATGTCGCCGGTGACGCTCGGCGCCTCGCCGGCCCGATGGTCGATGCCACAGCTGGCTCCATGGGTGATGAGGACCTTGTGGTTCCACTGCTTCTGGGGAGCCCACGCCTTCCAGGGCCTGCCCGGCCGAAACAGCGTCGCGATCTTGTACTGGTCGCGGTTCTGGTAGCCGGTCTCGACGCGGATCACGAACGGCACCGTGCGGCCCTGGTCGGTCGTCGTCGTGGATACGTCGGGCGGCGGGTTCTTCGGGTCATAGGGCTGGAACTGCCCGGTCACCGCGGACCGGTACATCAGCTCGTAGCGGGGCGGCTGGTTGCACTGCCGGTCCTTCGCGCCCTCCTGGCAGACCCACGGCCGGACCTGGGGTCCGCTGAAGACGGGCCCTCCGTTGGGATGGTTCGTGATGACCACCCGGTCGGACCTTCGGCCCGGGGCGGTCGCGACGAGGGCGTTGCGGCCCACGCGCAGGTGGCCCACGAGGCCTTCGTAGCGACCGTTGGGCCGGACGGCGAACATCCTCGTGACGTCACGGCCGTCGAGCTTCACGCGCACGGTGCGCGGCCGGGTCCCGGCCGGCAGGCCTACGGCGACCAGAGCCTCACCGGCTGAGACCAGGTCCGCGCGGTTCGACAGGACCAGGATGCGCAGCGGGGGACCGTCGGTCGAAGCTGCGGGCGCAGCCCACGAGGCGAACGCCATGGCGGGGGCCGACAGCAGCAGGGCCACCAGGACGATCAGGATCGAGCTGCGCCAGGTGCGGGACGACGTCATGCGAACTAGAACGAGTGGTCGTGCGGCAGGTCACGGGTGGTACTTGCCAGGCGTCGTGGACGGTTCTCACGTGGTGTGCCGCTTGTGGAGCGTCGGTAACCCCGCGTTACATGGGGTGGTCAGGGGCGGCCGGACTCGGTGTACGACGGCCCGCTGCCATGTGCGTTCGCCAGAGCTGACTCGACGCGCCGGGCCGTGAAGTCCGCACAGCGTTGGCGAACCTCCTCGAGCGTGCAGAACTCGGCGTCGCGGATCTCACGCGGCTGCACGACGACCTGGTCGAGGATGGCCGGGTCGTGCACGCCGCCGTCGAAGACCAGGCACAACGCGTCGTCCCAGCCGGCCCACGAAGGCAGCCAGTCGGTGAGCAGCAGGGCGTCGGCGGTGATGTCGAGGGCGAGCTCCTCAGCCACCTCCCGGCTCACGGCCAGCTGCGGCGACTCGTGCACCTCGACCACCCCTCCGGGGAGGTCCCAGTCCTCCTTGTAGGTCAGCCGGCACAGCAGGACCCGGTCGTCGGGGTCGCGCACGAGCATCTGCGCGATGGCCCGCTTGCGAGGCAGGAACGAGTTGAGCAGCTCCCGGAAGCCGCTCGGCTCCGTGATGGGCGGGTCCGTGGCCAGGCGTGCGAAGAGCACCCGGTCCGCCCGGCCCTTCTCGCGCACGCCGTGACCGCGCACGACACCCTCGCGGCGCAGGCCCGACCTCGTCGCCACGCGCATGGCCCGGTCGTTGCCGGAGTCGACGTACGCCTCGACACGGGCCAGCCGGAGGCCGCGGAAGGAGTAGTCGACGAGGAGGTTCACCGCTCTGGTGGCCAGGCCGCGTCCAGTGAAACCGGGGCTGAGCTCCCAGGTGAGGCGGCCGATGTCGTCGTCGCCCACAGCGACGCAGACTGCGCCGACCTCCTTGCCCTCGTGGACCACCTCGAACAGGTGGACCCCCTGCCCACTCGCCTTGCTCTCGCTCCTGGGCTCGAGGACGACCGTCCCGTCGGTCAGCTCACTGCTCACCTTCAAACCTTAGCCAGAGCGCCGCGAGCGGCGGCACGCTGAGGCTCGCGGAGGCGGGCAGCCCGTGCCAGGGCGTCTCCTCGGCGGTGACGCCGCCGAAGTTGCCCACGCCCGAACCCGAGTACATGTCGGCGTCGGTGTTGAGCAGCTCGGTCCACCGACCCGGCTCGGGCAGGCCGACCCGGTAGTCGTGGTGCGGCACGGCAGCGAAGTTCACGACGCAGGCGAGCTGCGAGCCGTCGGCGCCCCGGCGCAGGAAGCTGAAGACGTTGTTGCTCGCGTCGTTGGCGTCGATCCAGGCGAAGCCGGTCTCGTCCTGGTCGAGCGTCCACAGAGCCGGGGTGTCGGCATAGATCCGGTTCATGTCGCGGACCAGCGACTGGACACCGCGGTGCTCGACGTGCTCGAGGAGCCACCAGTCGAGCTCGCGGTTCTCCGCCCACTCCGACTCCTGGGCGAACTCCGAGCCCATGAACAGCAGCTGCTTGCCCGGGTGTGCCCACATGAACGCCAGGTAGGCCCGCAGGTTCGCGAGCTGCCGCCAGCGGTCACCGGGCATCTTGCGCAGCAGGGAGCCCTTGCCGTGGACCACTTCGTCGTGGCTGATCGGCAGGATGTAGTTCTCGGAGTAGGCGTAGACCATCGAGAACGTCATCTGGTGGTGGTGGTACTGCCGATGCACGGGGTCGTTCTGGACGTAGCCGAGGCTGTCGTGCATCCAGCCCATGTTCCACTTGAAGCCGAAGCCGAGCCCGCCGAGATGCGTCGGCCTGGTGACGCCCGGCCAGGAGGTCGACTCCTCCGCGATCGTCATGGCGCCGGGGACGCGTCGGTAGCAGGTGGCGTTCATCTCCTGGAGGAACTGCACGGCTTCCAGGTTCTCGCGCCCGCCGTACACGTTCGGCGACCACTCGCCGTCCTCGCGGGAGTAGTCGAGGTAGAGCATCGAGGCCACTGCGTCCACGCGCAGACCGTCGATGTGGAACTCCTCGAGCCAGTACAACGCGTTGGCCACGAGGAAGTTGCGGACCTCCTTGCGGCCGAAGTTGAAGACGTAGGTGCCCCAGTCGGGGTGCTCTCCGCGCGTCGGGTTCGGGTCCTCGTAGAGCGGCGTGCCGTCGAACCGGGCGAGGGCGAACTCGTCCTTGGGGAAGTGCGCCGGGACCCAGTCCACGATCACGCCGATGCCGGCCTGGTGCAGGCGGTCGACGAGGTGGCGGAAGCCGTCGGGGTCTCCGAAGCGGGCGGTGGGGGCGAAGTACGACGTCACCTGGTAGCCCCACGAGCCGCCGAACGGGTGCTCCATGACGGGGAGGAACTCCACGTGCGTGAAGCCGAGGTCGGTCAGGTAGGGGATCAGGTCTTCTGCGATCTCGGCGTAGGTGTACGGACGGCCGTCGTAGTGCTTCTTCCACGAGCCGAGGTGCATCTCGTAGACCGACATCGGGCGCCGGTAGGCGTCGGTCTTGTTTACCCGCTCGGTCATCCAGGTCTGGTCGCTCCAGGTGTAGCCGGAGTCGTAGACGACCGAGGAGGTGTACGGCGGCACCTCGGTGTGGAAGGCCATCGGGTCGGCCTTCTCGCGCCACTGGCTGTCCGCGCCGAGGATGGCGAACTTGTACCTGGCGCCGGAGCCGACCTCGGGCACGAAGAGCTCCCAGACCCCGGAGCTGCCCATCTGCCGCATCGGGTGCTCACGGCCGTCCCAGCTGTTGAAGTCGCCCTTCAGACGAACGCCGCGGGCGTGTGGGGCCCACACGGCGAAGGAGGTGCCGGTGACGGGGCCGCTGGGGGCGTCGTAGCGGCGCACATGGGCGCCGAGGACCTGCCACAGCTGCTCGTGGCGACCCTCGTTGATCAGGTGGATGTCGATGTCCCCGAGCGTCGGGAGGTAGCGGTAGGCGTCGTCGAAGCTCGTCGGCTCACCACCGGCGTAGGCGACCTCGAGGCGGTAGTCGGGGATCGCGGGCACGTCGAGGACACCGCGCCAGATCCCCCCGTGCTCGTGCTCCAGAGCCACCCGTCCGCCGTCGTACACCACGGTCACGGAGTCGGCGAGCGGCCGCAGGACCCGCACCGTCACCGCGCCTGCGTGCTCGTGCGCGCCCAGGACGGCGTGCGGGTCGCCGTGCTCACCCCGGACGATCATCTCCAGGATGTGCTGGTCGAGGGGCAGGGCCGTGGTAGTGGTGCTCATCGTTCGGTCGCCTCCTGCAGGTTGTCGCCTGACTTCGGACTGGTCAGCCGGGCAATCGCCGACACCGGGATCGACAGCCAGCTCGGCCTGTTGCGCGCCTCGTAGACCGTCTCGTAGACCGCCTTGTCCGCCTCGTAGGCCCGCAGCAGCACCTGTTCAGCAGAGGTCATCACCGGTTGGGTCGCGTGGGACGTACCCTCGGCGGCCTCGAGGTAACCCGCCAGGAACGCCGAACGGTTCCGCTCCGCCCACTCCTGGGCCCGGTAGGCGATCTGCCGCCCGGCGTCCTCGACGTCCTGCTCCACGGCGTGGGCGGCGTAGTCGAACGACCGGAGCATGCCCGCCACGTCGCGCCAGCGGGAGTCCGGCCGGACCCGCTCTGAGAGCGGCTTGGCCGGCTCGCCCTCGAAGTCGACGATCTTCCAGTTCCTGACGGTGCGGAGGGTCTGGCCGAGGTGGAAGTCGCCGTGGACCCGCTGGACCGGGACCGGCTCGTCGATCTCGGCCACCGCGGCGAACGTCGCCTCGAGGGCCTCGCGATGCGGCTCGAGCTGAGGCACGACCGCGACGGCGTCGGCGAGCCGGCGGCGCATCGCTTCGGCGAGCTCGGCCAGCGCCTCCTGCCCCCACGTCTCGGTCGGGAACCAGTGCGCCAGGGCGTCGTGAACCTCAGCCGTCGAGGCGCCGAGGCGGTGGGACTCGGCCGCGAAGTCGCCGCCCACCTCGTCGGCGTGGAGGTCGCCCTCGGCGAAGAGGTCGCGGACGCTGGCCAGCGCGAGGTCCCAACCGTCGCTCGCCGTGCGGAGCAGCTGCTGCAGCATCGCCAGCTGCAACGGCTCGTCGCTGAAGCGGGCCGGCGCCTCGAGCCAGCCGTAGAGCGCCGCAACGTGCTCGTTCTCGGCGCGCGTGAGCGCCTCGTGGATCTCCACGTCGGGGTTGCGACCCGGCGTGATCTTGCGGAAGACCTTCATCAGGCTGTCCTCGCCGAAGCGGACCGAGGAGTTGCTCTGCTCGCCTGAGAAGAGGGAGGAATGTGCCTCGAGATCCAGCTCGTGCCCTTCGAGCCGGTGGAAGACCATGTCGTCGGAGGCTCTGCCCTGCGCGAAGGCGGCGAGCCACTGGGCGGTGGCGAAGCGGTCGTGGACGGCGTCGTAGGCGTGGACCTCCCCGAGCACCTCGTCGTGCCAGATGCCGACCAGGGCATGGCCGAGCCGCTCCTGGGGCTCCCTGTAGTAGGCCATCGGGACCTGGTAGAACTCCTGGTCGCCGTCGTCGTACTCCACGGTCGCGATCTCCACCCGCGCGTGCGGCATGCCCGGCTCGGGGTCCGACTCGATCCACCCGAGCCGGCGTACGTCGGACACGCGCATGCCGCGGCCCTTGCCGCCGAACCACCGGGCCTCGGAGATGTAGGCGGCGAGCTCACGGAGGACGCTCTCGTCGATCGCTGAGGTCACGGGGCAATCTCCTCGTCGGCGTGCCGGGGTCGGGGCAGACGGAACCAGTAGAAGCCATAGGCACCGAGGGTGAGCAGGTACGAGAGCTCGCCGATCCTCGGGAACCGCACTCCACCGAGCAGCTCGATCGGCTCGATGCCCTCCCAACGGCGCAGGTCGAGCTCCACCGGTTGCGGGAACCGCGACAGGTTGTTGACGCACAACACCGAGTCCATCGTGCCGTCCGGTGCGACGTACTCCCGGACGTAGCTGAACACGCTCGGGTTGGAGCCCCCGAGGTCGGTGAAGTCGCCGAGCCCGAACGCGTCGTGCTTCTTGCGGGCGTGGACCATCCGGCGGGTCCAGTGCAGGAGGGAGGAGGCGTTCTCGAGCTCTGCCTCGACATTGACCGCCTGGAAGCCGAAGACCGGGTCCTGGATCACCGGCAGGTGCAGCTTGCCGGGTGTCGCCACGGAGAACCCGGCGTTGCGGTCCGGCGTCCACTGCATCGGGGTGCGGACACCGTCGCGGTCACCGAGCCAGATGTTGTCGCCCATGCCGATCTCGTCGCCGTAGTAGAGGACGGGGGAGCCGGGCAGCGAGAGCAGGAGCGCGGTGAACAGCTCCATCTGGTTGACGTCGTTGTCGAGCAGCGGGGCGAGGCGCCGGCGGATGCCGATGTTCGCCTTCATGCGGGGGTCCTTGGCGTACTCGCCCCACATGTAGTCGCGGTCCTCGTCGGTGACCATCTCGAGGGTCAGCTCGTCGTGGTTGCGGAGGAAGATGCCCCACTGGCAGTTGTCCGGGATCTTCGGGGTCTGCTCGAGGATCTCCGAGATCGGGAAGCGCGACTCCCGACGGACCGCCATGAAGATGCGCGGCATCACCGGGAAGTGGAAGCACATGTGGCACTCGTCGCCACCCTTGTCGAAGTCGCCGAAGTAGTCGACGACGTCGGCCGGCCACTGGTTGGCCTCGGCGAGCAGGACCTTGTCCGGGTAGTGCTCGTCGACGTAGGTGCGGACCTTCTTGAGGAACTCGTGGGTCTCCTTGAGGTTCTCGCCGTTCGTGCCGGGCCGCTCGTACAGGTAGGGCACCGCGTCGAGCCTGAAGCCGTCGATGCCCATGTCGAGCCAGAACGTGAGCGCCTCGAGGATCGCGTCGTGCACCTTCGGGTTGTCGAAGTTCAGGTCGGGCTGATGCGCGTAGAAGCGGTGCCAGAAGTACTGCTGGCGGACCGGGTCCCAGGTCCAGTTCGACGGCTCGGTGTCCACGAAGATGATCCGCGCCTCGTCGTAGAGCTCGTCGGTGTCGGACCAGACGTAGAAGTCGCCGTACGGGCCGTCCGGGTCGTGGCGGCTGGCCTGGAACCACGGGTGCTGGTCCGAGGTGTGGTTCATGACGAAGTCGATGATCACCCGGATCCCGCGCTCGTGGGCGGAGTCGAGGAACTCGTGGAAGTCCTCGACGGTGCCGCACTCCGGCAGGATGTCGGTGTAGTCGGCGACGTCGTAGCCTCCGTCTCGCAGCGGGGAGGTGAAGAACGGCGGGACCCACAAGCAGTCCACGCCCAGCCATTCGAGGTAGTCGAGCTTCTCCGTCAGGCCCTTGAAGTCACCGACTCCGTCGCCGTTCGAGTCCTTGAAGGAACGGACCAGGACCTCGTAGAACACCGCCTTCTTGAACCAGTCCGGCTCGTGCGCCGGGAGCCCTTCCGCGGTTTCCGGCATCTGGTCGGGCAGCTGGGTCACAGGGCGGGCCTCCGAACGGCGAAGATGTGGGCGGGCTGGTGGTGCGGGTCGAGACGCACGTAGTTGTGCTCCCCCCAGGTCCAGGACTGGTCGCTGAGCTCGTCGTGCACGATGAACCGGTCGGTCCACCCCATACCCAGCGCCGGCATGTTCAAGTGCACGGTCGTCTCCCGTGTCGCGTGCGGATCCACGTTGACCACGACGACCAGCAGATCCTCGTCGGTGTGGCCGCCTGCCGGCTTGGCGCGCTTGCTGAAGACCAGGATCGACTCGTCGTCGCTCTGGTGCACGGTCAGGTTGCGCAGCTGCTGGAGGGCGGGGTGACGACGGCGGATCTCGTTGAGGCGGGAGATGTAGGGCGCCAGCGTGCGGCCGGAGCGCTCGGCGCCTTCCCAGTCGCGGATCCGGATCTGGTACTTCTCCGAGTCGAGGTACTCCTCGCTCCCGGGTCTCACGGCCACGTGCTCGAACAGCTCGAAGCCGGCGTAGACGCCCCACGTGGGCGAGGCCGTGGCCGCGATCGTCGCCCGGATCCTGAAGGCGGCCGGACCGCCGTACTGCAGGTAGGCGTGCAGGATGTCGGGGGTGTTCACGAACAGGTTCGGCCGCATCACGTGGCTGGTCTCGTGAGAGAGCTCGGCGAGGTACTGCTCGAGCTCCCACTTCGCGTTGCGCCAGGTGAAGTACGTGTAGGACTGGTGGAACCCGACGGTCGCGAGCGTGCGCATCATCGCGGGCTTGGTGAAAGCCTCGGAGAGGAACAGCACGTCGGGGTCGGTCTTCTGGACCTCGGTGAGCAGCCAGTCCCAGAACTGGACGGGCTTGGTGTGCGGGTTGTCCACCCGGAAGATCCGGACGCCGTGCGACATCCAGTGCCGCACGATCCGGAGAACCTCGTTGTAGATCCCCTCGGGGTCGTTGTCGAAGTTGACCGGGTAGATGTCCTGGTACTTCTTCGGGGGATTTTCCGCGTACGCGATGGACCCGTCCGCCCGCGTGGTGAACCACTCCGGGTGGCTCTTCACCCACGGATGGTCCGGAGCCGCCTGGAGCGCCAGGTCGAGAGCCACCTCGAGGCCGAGCTCGTCCGCCCGCGCCACGAACTCGTCGAAGTCCTCGAGCGTCCCGAGATCGGGGTGTACGGCGTCGTGGCCACCCTCGTCGGACCCGATCGCCCACGGTGACCCGGGGTCGCCCTCCTCGGTCACCAAGGTGTTGTTGGGACCCTTGCGGTTGACCTTGCCGATCGGGTGGATCGGCGGGAGGTAGATCACGTCGAAGCCCATCTCGGCAACGGCGTCGAGTCGTTTCGCGGCGGTGCGGAAGTTGCCGGAGACGACCTTGCCGGTCCTCTCGTCGACGTAGGCGCCCTCGCTCCGCGGGAAGAACTCGTACCACGAACCGAAGAGCGCACGAGGCCGGTCGACGTACAGCTTGTAGGGCCCCTCGGGCGTGACCAGGTCGCGCAGCGGGTTGGTGGAGAGAAGCTCGTCGACCGCGGGAGAGACCGCGGCGGCGTAGCGCACATCGTCGGGACGGCTGGTGTCCTGCATCGCTGTGACCGCGTCCTGAAGCGTCTGCAGGTCGGCGCTGGTCTGCTTCGACTTCCGGGGGAGGCTCTCGCGGACACGCTCGAGCAGCAGCACGCCCTCCTGGAACATGAGCTCGACGTCGATCCCGGCTGGGATCTTGATCTCGGCGTTGTGGCGCCATGTCGCGATCGGGTCGGACCAGCTCTCGATCGTGAACGTCCAGGCGCCGAGTCGGTCCGCGCTCACCTCGGCGCGCCACAGGTCGGGCTCCTCCGCATCCTTGGTCATCCGAACCGTCCGTCGTTGGCCGTCCGGGTCGGTGAGGACCACGTCGGCGCTGAGAGCGTCGTGACCTTCCCGGAAGACCAGGGCCGTGACCTCGAACGGCTCCCCGACGACCGCCTTCGCGGGGTAGCGGCCGAGATCCACGACAGGGGCGACGTCCATGACGGGAATTCGTCCAACCATGCCCCCAATCTTGCGGATCGGAGGCACCTCTGCAAGTGAGGGTTGCCGCGGGAATCGACTGGGTACGGTGCCCGGTTCGACGGCATTCGGTGATCGAGCCGGACACCGCACCGGGCGGTGTTCGGGTGGCCTCAGCCGCGGCCGAACACCTCGAGCTCCGCGGCCCGGACCGACAGTCCTCGGTCGGATCCAGTCTTGCAGTCCGTGTCGTTGGTCGGGTCGTTGTCCTGCTCACCGGCGTAACCGGAGAACCCGGTGCACTGGTTCTCCAGGGCGACGAACCTGACGTGTGTCGCACGGGTGTCCGGGACGTCGAAGCGGCGCAAGGTGAGGTTCGGAGCAACCGGCCGCGGCCGGACGGCCGGGAACGCGTTCGGACGGCTGGTGTAGATCCGCGTCCACCGAGCGTCCTTGGCGGTGCAGTCACGGGTGCAGACGTCGATGGCGAACCTGCGCAGGGCGGTGAACCGGCTGCCGGAGTCGGGGTCGCTGCCGTCGGCGCCCGCGGGCCGCAGCATGGCGCTGACGTTCACGCGGCTGACGACATGGCGTCCGCCGGCCAGGTCGACCACGACATAGGGGTGCCTGCCCTTGGCGTCCACGTTCTCGGACTCGTTGACGCCTGCCCAGTTGGTGCCCTCGGTGTCGTCGATCAGGCTCGCCGCGTTGACGGAGCCGGCGCTCGAGCCGACCACCTTGCCGCCGGCGTACTTCGATGCGAGGTTCCTGCTGACCCTGAGCACCTTGGTCTGCCGCTGACCTGGCTTCACGGTGAAGTGAGAACGCTCGAGACCGGCGCCCTTGCCCTGGAAGACCAGCTCGTAGGTGCCGGGGACGAAGCGAACGGTGCTGTCGAGCCCGTTGCCCTTCAGCGTGTCGGCCACCGGAGTGACCCGTGCCTCGTAGTGACCGACGAAGAACCTGCCGCGAACCGGCCGGTCACCGGCGAGCGCCTTGAAGGTCACCGTGCCCGTTCGAACCCCGGGGGCGCGATAGCCGGGTCGTGGCCGGTCCGAGTCGGCGTTCGGGGTGCGGGCGTCGACGCCCATCCCGTTCCGCGCGAAGGCCGTCCACAGCGTCCGCTGGTTGGCCCCGTCGAAACGCATCTTGTCGGCGGCGAGCATCGCGTCGCGGGCGTCGAGCATGCTCGTCGCGCCCTGCTGGAGCAGGAACCCGTCGAACATGAGCTGGACCCAGCGGCGGTTCCCGGGGCACCGGCGTGCCGGGAGGGGCGAGCGGGTGGAGCTGCCGTCGGCGCAACGCAGCTGGAGCCGCTCGTTGCCGGACGGGAAGCGGGCGTCGTACCTCCGGACGAGGGCGTTGCGCACGTCGTACTGCACGGCGTTCCAGATCTCCCCGTCGGCGTGGACCTCGGGACCGGTGCTGTCGAAGCCGATGTCGCCGTACTGGAGCGGGTTGCGGTTGATGGCGTAGTCGCGGATGCCGACCACCTTGTTGCCGGTGGCGTAGGGACCCACCACCCAGGGGTTGGCTCCGGTGGAGTAGCCGTGGGAGATGAGGTACTCCGAGCCCACGAGGTCACCCCAGGACTCGCCCATGGCGCCGCCCTGGTCGGAGGTGATGCCCTCGTCCGGACCGCCGATCATGCGGTTGCTGATCGCGTGGGTGTACTCGTGGCCGACGACGCTCATGTCGAGGCTGCCGTCCGCGCAGGGGGAGTAGAAGGCGCCGGCGATCGGCTGGAAGAGGTACTGGTTCGTGATCCCGGGGATCCCGTCCTGAAGCGAGATCTGGTTGGCGTTGTCGCGGCCCAGGTAGCTGGGCGAGCCGCCCGTCACGGCCCCGGCCTGGACGTCGCCGAGCTCGGGGTCGTTCTCCCGCGTCGCATCGGCGTTGCCGCCGAGGTTCCGCACCTGCATGTTGTAGTTCTCCTCGGTGAAGCCGAGGAAGTACGAGAAGTCGTGCATGCGGTTGTGCGCGACGAACAGGTTCGTCACCGACGCGTCGATGTCGTTCCCGCCGGGGACGAGGTTCGCCGGGTCGCACTTGCTGTTCTGCCAGGCATCGGTGAACTTCGCGGTGTACCGGCGTTGAGGCGACACCGGCGCCTGTGCGCCACCCGGAGTCAGGGGCGAGGCCCATGCCTCACGCGTCCGTGCGTTGTTCCCCGCCGTGGTGAGCGTCGGCAGCCCTGTGAGGAAGTCGACGTCCCAGGGTCCCCTGGAGGCGAGGTTGCGCAGGCTGCCAGGAGGCGTGTCGCAGCCGGCGACACGGTCACCCTGGTAGCT
>DASVBF010000124.1:0-18116 GCA_036375975.1 Nocardioidaceae bacterium
GGTGCCTGCTCGACCTGCTTCGGCACCCAGTCGGTGAACCCGGGCCTGGTCCCGAACGCGGTCCTGGACCACTTCCGCCGCACCGAGCGGGCGGCGACGCAGAAGGCCGCCTTCGTCCACCTCAAGGCCGGCGGGTCCCCGACCCTGAGCAGGAGCCGGGCCGCTGCGGCACGCAAGCGTGGCTACCGCGTCGTCTACGAGAGCGGGATCGACGTCTCGGAGTTCAACTACACCCCGTACGTGCAGGAGATGAAGCGACACGGCGTGCGCTTCGTGGACGTCCTCGGCGCCTACCCGCAGGCGCTCCGGCTGGCCGACGCGATGCAGCAGCAGGGCTTCGAGCCGGACGTGTTCGAGCTCCACCAGCCGATGTACGACTCCAGGTTCATCGAGGAGGGCGGCGACGCGGTCGAGGGCTCGAGGGTCTTCATCAGCACCGCCATGTTCGAGCAGGCCCGCTCCAACCGGGAGATGCAGCTCTACGAGCAGTGGTTGCAGCAGGTCAAGCCCGGGGCGAAGCCGACCCCGTTCGGGGTCTACGCCTGGTCTGCGACGAGGCTGTTCGTCGAGCAGTCGATCAAGCTGGGAGGTCGGCTCAGCCGTGACCAGCTCGTCGCTGCGGTGCGGGGGACGCACAGCTGGACCGGGAACGGCATCCACGCGCCTCAGGATCCGGGCGGCAAGCGGACAGGGGAGTGCCAGTCCGTGGTCAAGGTCCAGAACGGCGCCTTCGTGAAGGAGTCCCCTGGCAGCTTCCTCTGCAGCGGCCTGACCAACACCGGCATCGGCGGCTGATCCCGGCGGAACCAGCCGACCGGCTGTGCCGTCTCAGTCCTGGCAGGCGGGTCAGAACCAGCACGGAACCGAGGTGGACATGGTCGCGAGCCCAGCGACGTTCGCCAGGACACCCGGCGGGTGGACGCGGGAGGAGGGCCCGACCGATCGGAAGCCTTCGCCGTCGCGAGTACCCTCGAAGTGTGTCCGCATCCGCTGCTCTCAGTCCGCTGTTGAAGCTTCCCCACGCCGTTGCCGGCGACGGCATCGACTCGCCGGTCGCCGCCCACTACGGGTCGTTCAACCAGGAGCAACGGGTCCTCGAGTCCGGCGAGGGCTTCGTGGACCTTTCGCACCGGGGGGTCGTACGCATCACGGGGCCGGACCGCCTCACGTGGCTGCACTCGCTGACCAGCCAGCACCTCGAGAGCCTGGCTCCGAACGTGCCCACAGCCGCGCTGGTCCTGAGCCCGCAGGGCCACGTCGAGCACGCCCTGTACGGCCTGGACGACGGGGAGGCCTTCATGGCTCACGTCGAGCCAAGGCAGGCACCGGCCCTTGTCGAATGGCTTGACAAGATGCGGTTCATGATGCGGGTCGAGGTCGCCGACGTCACCGACGAGGTGGCCGTGGCCTGGCGTCCGGCGTCCCGCATGGAGGGCGCGCCGTACTCCGGCTACGTCTTCGTCCCCCGCAGCAACCTCGAGATCTTCGCCGAGGCGGCCGGTCCGCCGTGTGGCATGTGGGCCTTCGAGGCGCTCCGGATCGCGCGAGGCGAGCCCCGCCTGGGCCTGGACACCGACCACCGCACGATCCCGAACGAGGCCGGCTGGATCGGCACCGCAGTCCACCTGGACAAGGGCTGCTACCGAGGCCAGGAGACCGTCGCGCGCGTGCACACCCTGGGTCGTCCTCCGCGCCGGCTCACGCTGCTGCATCTCGACGGGTCTGTGAACCGGCTGCCGGTCCGTGGCTCCGAGCTGCTGCTGAACGGCAAGAGCGTGGGGTTCGCCGGTACGTCGGCCCGCCACCACGAGCTGGGCCCGATCGCGCTCGCCATGGTCAAGCGCAACACCCCGCTCGACGCGACCCTCGACGCCGACGGGATCCCCGCAACGCAGGAGGTCGTCGTCGACCCCGACGCGGGTCTCCACGTCCGCCCACAGCTCCGGTGACGCGTCCCTGACGGGCGTCCGGACCAGAGGGGTCTTTGCCTCGGTTTGCGAGACTCGCAGAGATGATTTCCTCACGCGGCCTGGCCGGCGCTCTGCTGCTCGCCTACGGACTCGTCGTCGCCTTCATCGTGTTCTGGCCGACGGCCGACGTCGCCACAGGGTCGGTGCTCGGCATCTGGACCTTGATCCAGAGGATCGGTGCGCCTGGCTGGATCTCGGCCTGGGCCATCGAGTTCGTCACCAACGCGCTGATGTTCATGCCGCTCAGCTTCCTCGGGAGCACCTTCAAGCCTCACTGGGGCTGGCGCCACTGGCTGGTCGCCGGCCTCGCAGGCAGCAGCGCGATCGAGCTGACGCAATGGCTCCTGCTCTCGGGCCGGTCGGCCCAGCTCGCCGACGTCGCCTCGAACACGCTCGGCGCTCTTGCGGGCTACGGCGTGGTCGTGGCTCGGCGTCGCACGGAGGCGCTCAGCGCGTCGGCCGGTGACCATCAGGCGCGCTGAAGATCACGGGTAGCCGAGGACCTGCTCACGCTGGTCGGCCCACGCAAGAGCCGACTCGATGCCGTCCTCGAGGGTGAGCGAGGACGCCCAGCCGAGCACGTCCCGTGCCTTGTCGACGTTGGCGAAGGCGCCGACCGCGTCGCCTGGCCGCGCCGGTCCTTCCTTGACCGGGACGGCCTTCCCGAAGACCTTCTCGAAGGTCGCGACGAGCTCACGGACCGTGACGCCCTCGCCGGTGCCCAGGTTGATGACGGTGCTCGGAGCGCCCTCGCGCCCCAGGGCGTGGTCGAACTGCTCGACGGCCGCCACGTGGGCCTGTGCGAGATCCCAGACGTGGATGTAGTCCCGGATCCCGGTGCCGTCGCGCGTCGGGTGGTCCGTGCCGGTGATGGTGAACGCGTCTTTGAGGCCCTGGGCGGCCATGACGAGCTGACCCAGCACGTGCGACGGCTCGCGCACGTAGACGCCGGACTGCAGGTCGGGGTCGGACCCGATCGGGTTGAAGTAGCGAAGGATGATCGCGCGCAGGTCAGTGGCGACCGCCATGTCCTCGAGCACCTGCTCCATCATGCGTTTCGTGCGGGCGTACGGCGACGGCGGGTCGAGCGGAGAGCTCTCGTCCACCTCGAAGTCCTGCACCATGGCGTAGAGCGACGCCGAGGACGAGAACACGACCTTGGGCTTGCCCAGCCGCACGAGCTGGTCGAAGAGCTCGAGCGACTTGGCCACGTTGTCCCGGTAGTACTCGTAGGGCTGCTCGACCGACTCGGGTACGACGATCCGCGCCGCCATGTGGATTGTGCACTCGATGTCGGGATGCTCGTCCACGACCCGCGCCACCAGGTCCCGGTCCGCGATGTCGCCCTCGTAGAACGCCCGGCCCCGGACGAAGGACCGGGGGCCGGTCAGCAAGGAGTCGAGCACGACGGGTGTGTGCCCGGCGTCCTCGAGAGCCTTGGCTGTGGTCGACCCGATGTAGCCGGCGCCGCCGGTGACTAAGACCTTCATGAAATCGACCCTAGCGGGGCCGGTTCCAGGGTGCACTGTGATGCATGAGCGCGTCCCGAGCCTTGAGTACGCCAGACCCAGATCTGCGGTCGAACCCGCCGGCCTTCGCCGCACCGCAGCGGCGCGCGCGTCGCCTCCCTGCCGGGTCGGCGCCGAGGTGATCTTTTCCCGTCGGGTCGCCGGCCTCCTGCTCGCGGCCTACGTCGTGGTCGGGGCGCTCATCGTCTTCTGGCCGACCGGCGACATCGCCTCGGAGTCCGTCCGCGCCATCTGGGACGTTCTCCGGGAGGCGGGCGCACCTGTGTTGGTCTCCCCGCACGTCGTGGAGTTCGGCACAAACGTCCTGCTGTTCGTCCCACTCGGCTTCCTCGGCCACACCTTGGTGCCTCGGTGGCGCTGGCTGGGGTGGCTGCTGGCCGGTCTCGCCGCCAGCACGGTGATCGAGCTCACGCAGTACGTCTTCCTGTCGGGCCGTGATGCCTCTGTGCTCGACATCGTGGCCAACACATCTGGAGCGGTCGCCGGCTACCTGGCAGCGGTCCTGCTGCCACGTAGCCGGCGGAGGTGACGGTCAGCCCGCGGCAGCCTGGCCTGGCGGGCTCTGCACGAGGTTCAGCTCTCGCAGCGCCGCCTCCATCTGCGAGGCCAGCCGCTGCTGGCCTTCCTCTGTCGGGTGCGTGCCGTCGGAGGCGAACAGGACCGGCCCTGCCTCGAGCCAGCGGGTGGCGTCGACGTACGCGACGCCGTGGTCGCCTGCGACCTTGCGCAGCTTGGCGGAGAGCTCCTGCGTCAGCGGGCCGGGCTCGCCGTTCGAAAACGGCGACACCACCACGACCTTCGCTTCCGGCGCCTCCCGGACCAGCCGGCTGACCACCTCGTCGGCGGCACGGGCGATCCGGTCGGCGGGATAGGCCCCCAGGTCCGCGACGCCCCCGGCCACGATGATGACGTCCGGGTGGTGCCGCAACACAGCCGGCACCCGCGGCTCGAAAGGCTGGGAGCCCACCGCGCTCACGTAGCCGCTGCCGGTCGCCGCGTTGGTGTAGACGTTCCACTTGAGCTTGTCGGCCAGGATCTTGGGCCACGTCGGGCCGGCGCTCGCCGAGCTTTCGGCGGTGAACGAGTCGCCCAGCACGGCGAGCTTCGACCCGGGTCCGGTACGGGCGCCCTCCTGGGTGGACGCGCTATTGCCCGCGCGAGGAGGGGACGCCGCCGGCTCCTGTCCGGGGGGCCAGCCCGCCAGGTGGTAGCCGACGAAGGACATGACGACAATGGCCGCCACGACGACCAGGATCGCCGACCAGCGCTCTCCCCGCTTCATCCAGCGACCATAGGCAGATGGCGCGCGCGGCGCGCGCGCCTTGTAGCCCGTTCCGGGCACGTGAGAGCACTCGATTCCAGGGTGAATCGGTAATATCGCCATCACGCCTCGCGATCAGCCGGCGCTTGCGATGATCTTTGCATGACCGAGCGGTTCACCGTGCTCTTCGTCTGCGTCGGGAACGTCTGCCGTTCCCCTCTCGCCGAAGTGGTTCTGCGTGCGCGTCTGGACGAGCGGCTGGGAGATCTGAGCGACGCGGTGACCGTGGAGAGCGCCGGAATCAAGGCGCTGGTCGGTTCCCCGGTTGACCCGATGGTCGTGAGCGAGCTCGAGCGTCTCGGGCTGCCCACGCCGAGCGGCACGGCGCGACAGCTGACCAGTGACATGGTGAAGCGAGCCGACCTGGTCCTGACGGCGAGCAAGGACCTGCGCTCGGACGTCCTCGAGAAGACGCCCTCCGCCCTTCGACGTACTTTCACCATCCGCGAGTTCGCTGCGCTGGTCAACGGCGCCAAGTCCGCCTCTCCGAAGGCACTGGTGGCCGAAGCCGTGCGCCGGCGGTCCGCGGCGAACGTCCGGGACTACGACATCGCAGACCCGAGGGGGAGGGGAAGCAGGGCCTACCGCAAGGCGGCGGACCTCATCGCGGTCAGCGTGTCGGCTTCCATCGGGCACGCGCTCGCTGCTGCCGTGAAGTCCGAGAGCGACAACGCCGAGATCGACGATCCACCACCGGCCATTCCCCGATCGTCGGGCCCGACCTCGTCGAACCCGAACCGACCACGTGCGGTCGAGGACTCGGCCTAGCCTCCGCTCGGACCCTGCTGCCAGAGCGCCGGGGTGCGGACCTCGCCTTGCGGCACGAGAGGCTCCTGGTCCTCCTCGACCCGCCTCGCCTTGGGTGGCTCACCGTATCCGTGCTTGTACTCCCCGCCGTAACCGAAGCCGCCGGCTCCCGCTCCGGGCGTCATGTTCAGGACCACGCCGAGGGCACGACCGTCGACTCCCCGGAGCCGGTCCATGGCGTGGCGGAGCTGGTCCCTGGTGGTCCTGCCGTGCCGCACGACGAGGAGCGCGCCGTCGGACTCTGCGGTGAGCAGCGCAGCGTCCGTGACGGGAAGCAGCGGTGGCGCGTCGATGATCACGAGGTCATACCTGTCCCGCAGGTCCTTGAGGACGTCCATCATGGCGTGCGACTGCAACAGCTCGGACGGGTTGGGCGGCACGGCTCCGCTGGTCAGCACGGAGAGGTTCGGCGTGGCGTGCTCCTGGATTGCATCGTCGAGCTCGATCCGGCCGACGAGCACGGTCGTCAGGCCGACGGTGCCCTCGAGGTTGAGGTACTCGGCGATCCTGGGTCGCCGGAGGTCCCCTTCGAGAAGCAGCACCTTCTGGCCGGCTTGGGCGAGCGTGATGGCGAGGTTGAGCGCGGTCGTCGTCTTTCCCTCGGCCGGGACGGAACTCGTGACCACGAAGACCTTGCTGTCCCTGTCCACGTCCACGAACTGCAGGTTCGTCCGAAGGACCCGGAAGGCCTCCACCCGGGGCGCCCTGGTGCCCAGATCGGTGACGAGCGGATGCTTCACCGCACCCGGGTCGAACGTGATGGTGCCCATGACAGCGTTCCCTGTCACGCGGGCCACGTCGCTGTTCGATTTCAAGGTGGTGTCGAGCAGCTCTGTCAGGACAGCGACACCGAAGCCGAGCAGCAGTCCCAGGACAGCAGCGACGCCCAGGTTGCGCACGGGGTCGGGGGACACCGGTGTCTCCGGAAGGGACGCGCTGTCCACGATGGTGGCCTTGATCGGCGTGGTGGCCCCGGCAGGGGGTGTCTCGATCTCCGCGACGAACGTCTTGAGCTCGTCCGCGACGCCCTGGGTCAGGCGCTGGGCGCGCTGGGGAGTCGAGTCCGTGACGCTGATCTCGAGGATGACCGTGTCGGGAACCACGTGGGCCTGGATCTTCTTCGCCAGGTCGGCCGGCGTCATGTCGAGGTTTCGCTGCTCGATGACGCGACGTGCCAGCTGCTCGCCGGTTGCCAGCGTGGCGTAGCTGGCGACGCGCTGTTGCGAGAACAGGCTCGACTCGTAGGCAGCGGCCGGGTCATTCTGTGCGCTCGACACGAACAGCCGCGCGCTGGACGCGTACTCCGGCGTCATGCCGAAGGTCACGACCGCGGACGCGGCAACAGCGGCGACCACGAAGCCCACGATCATCGCCCACCGTCGACGAGCGACGCGGAGGTACTCCCGAAGTTCCACAGTTGGCTGCCCTTAGTTGCGTAGGAAGGGGTTCCTACCCCCGACATTCCGTTCCACCATAGATCGCGCCGGGACCGCTTTCGGAAGAATTCTGAGACGGCATTTCGGCGCCAGGAATTGCGGAAAATCGCATTGCTCACTGAACGGTTTGAACAGGTCGAGGCTCCTAATTCGTGGCATCGAGGACATAGCGCCTTTCGCCTCGAGAGCGCATTTCCGGTCCTACTCTGAACCACGAGTGGAGCCGGGGGGGACCGCGCGATACTCGCCCGTTTTCGGCGTCGGCAGCTTGAGAGGGGTCAGGACTGCCTGCCGTCTCGTGAGGGGGACACGCGTGGCATGACCGGACAGACGACGCCACTGCTCGATCGGCTCTTCCGCGACTTCAACGACACCGGAGTCGAATGGGCCCTGCTGCGCGGGCGGGCGACTCTCGGGCTTCCGGGTCGCGACGTGGACCTGCTCGTGCGACGGGAGCACCTGGGGGCTTTAGAGGACATTCTGTTCGACCGTCGGGCCGTGATGCTGCCCGTTTCAACCCATCCGTGGCACCGCTTCTACCTCGTGCCCGACCCGGGCTCCGGTACGACGGTCAAGCTCGATGTCGTGACCGAGGTCATCTACAACCGGAAGCGCCGCATCGCCTCGCATCTGGAGGACGGCTGTCTCGCCCGGCGCGGGCGCGACGGCGACCTGTACGTCTTGGACCCGACGGACATGTTCTGGACCGTGCTCCTGCACTGCGTGCTGGACAAGCAGCAGGTGACTCAGCGTCGCGCCGCCGAGCTCGTGACCGCGGCGGACGACCTGTACCGACCGAGCCCCGGGGAGGAGTTCCTCGAGGGTTTGTGTCCTCAGGGCTGGTCCGCCGACCGTGCCATCGGCTGCGTGCGCGACCGGCAGTGGACGTCGCTGGCGGCGTTGGGTCGCGAGATCCTGCCCGAGCCTGAGCGACCTACGGCAGAGACGCCGGCCAGAGCGTCTTCCCGCACCCGCCGAGTGATCAAGGCGGCCGAGAGGGCGGCCTATCCGGTGCTCTGGAGGAGAGCCGGTCTGGGAACCGTCCCTCGGGTGGTCGACCTGATCGAGGCGGCGTCGGTCGAGGGCACGATCCTGACCGTGAGGCGGCGACCCGGAGTGTGTGAGGTGGAGCTCCTCGTTCCCGCGGAGCAGCGGGCCCGCCTCCAGTCCGAGCTGCGGAGGGACCACTATCTCTCGGTGGGAGGCAGCTGGAACCGCGTCACCACCGTGGGACTGGAGAGAGTGGTCCTGCTCTGCGCGCCGGAGCGCGCGGAGGCGGTTCGCCGGTCGTCTCTCCCGGTGGCCGGACGTACTCACTGCAGGCGGGCAGTCCCACAACGATGAACGGGGGATCGGGATGGTGTTGAAGCAGGTGGACCTGGGTCGGTCGAACCACACGCGGAACGGTCGAGGCAGACCGGTCCGGGTGTCCTTCTCCGGGCTCGACGGTGCCGGCAAGTCGTTCCAGATCGAGGCACTCCAGGCCGGCCTCGGCGAGGACCGTGCCGTCGAGGTGGTCTGGGTGCCGTTCAAGTTCTGGCCCGAGCGGGTGAAGAACCTCGTCCCTTCACGACTCCGCCGGAAGCTCCGACCCAAAGAGCAGGGTGTCGTGGAGCAGCGCGTGCGCGCGGAGACCCAGGCCCACGAACAGGAAGGGACTGCACCTCCGCACGCCGGCCCGGGACTGCGCTCGCGGGTGGTCCGGGGGCTGCGGTCGAGTCCGTGGGTCGTCACAGGGACGATCGCGGCGGTCTCCACAGGCTTGAGCCTTCGTCAGCGGGTGACTTCCGCCAAGGCGGACGTGGTCGTGCTCGACCGCTACCGGCTGGACAGCTCCGTGAAGCTGCAGTGGCAGTTCCCGGGAGTCGCACGCTCCTGGCTCGCGGGCATCGTGCGTTCGCTCACTCCTGCCCCGGACCTGGAGGTCCTGCTGCGCATCCGCCCTGAGGTCGCTCACGCCCGGAAGCCCGAGCAGTGGTCGGTCCGGCAGCTGTCGGAGCATGCGGCGCTCTACGACCGCCTGGCGGCCGGCTCACGGACCGTCATGACCGTCGATGCAGAGCGGGATCCCGAGGACGTCGCCCGGGATGTCTGGGCACGCGTGATGCCCCTGCTCGACGGTCGACGCTGAGGCCCGCCTCCTGACCGTCGGGACCTTCCTCGGACGCCTGGGCGGCTGCCGCGATGTGCGGGAACGCGATGGCGACCCCGAAGAACATCCACACGTAGCGGAGGTTCTGGAGGTTGAGGGTCATCATCTCCAGCGACAGCGCCATGATGCCCAGGATGAGAGCCGTGCGGGCGTCGCGGAAGACAGGCGGAGACGAGTACAGCCGACGGGCCACCCATACGAGCCCGAAGAGGACCAGGCCCAGACCGAGAACGCCCGTCTCGACACCGAGGCTCAGGAACGTGTTGTGAGCGACGTAGCCCGTGTCCGGGCCGGCGTTGGGTCGGTAGTACCCGGGCATGTTCGCCGTGTGAACGGCGAACTGACCCAGACCCACTCCGGTCAAAGGGCTCTCCGACCAGAGCTCCAACGCCTTTTGCCACAGAAGGATGCGACCATCGCTCTCGACCTTCTCCGCCGCCGAGATCAACCGGCTCGTCCCCATCGCCGCGGCGGTGCCTGTCGGGTTGCTCAGTGCGGTGGAGATGAAGATGAAGAGGGCGGCGCCGATGGACAGGATCGACAGTCGGATGGTGAGCCGCCGCATGAAGAGGAAGCCGGCCACCAGGACCGCGACCAGGGTCATCATGCTGCCACGCGAGCCCGTCGTGATGACACCGCCCGCGATGACGACTGCCTGGAGCAGCCAGGTCGGGTGGTAGACGATGCTGTTTCTTGTCAGGACCAGCACGAGCGACACGATCAGGTACGCGCCGAAGAGGTTCGGGTCGGTGAAGAAGCCGTTCGACCGCTCGCCGTCGTACGGGACAAGCGGCGCCAGCCCTATCGCGGTGATGATCGAGGCAGCCGCGAGACCCACGGCCACCCAGGACCAGAGCCTGAGAAGGCGCAACAAGGCTGGGAGACCCTTCGTGCGGAGCTCGAACAGCACCGCGAGCAGGTAGCCGACCCCGACGACGAGCTTCATGCCGCCGATCACGGCCTCCTCCGCCAAGTAGTCACGCTCGACCAGTAGGCCGCCAATGCTCGAGACGGTCACGGCCATCACGAGCGCCACGAGGTAGGCCACGTGGCGAGGCTGCAGGCGGTTCGACGGATCCGCGTGCCGGTAGGCCACGAGCGTCTGCAGGACCGCGAGCGGGAGGATGAGGTCGGCCGCTGCCATGTTGAGGTGGCCGGCCGGGATGATGAACATGAAGGGCGAGCCGATCACCAGCAGGTCGACCGCGGTGATGACTCGCGTCACCAGCAGCACGACCAGCGTGACGAAGCCGGCCACGACGAGAAGCGCCTGCGGGAGCTGCGCTCCCGACGAGAGGGGCACCAGGACGCCGACGAGGCCGGCAACGCAGAGACCGGCGATCTGCAGGGCTGTGGCACTCGGTCTCTCGGTCCCGGCGATCGCGATCACGGCAGCTCCATTGCAACGACGTTCATCCGGATCACGCCGAGTAGGCAGCCAGCAGCGCCCGACGCTGCTCGGCCCGGCTGTTCTTGGCCAGATGCGACGTCCACTCCGAGACGTTCTCCTTCGCTGCCCTCTCGTCGGAGAGGACGTCGTGGACGATCGCCGCCACCTCGGACGGGTGAGTTCCCAGCGCGGCCGGCGGGGAGCCGGCCAGCGTGGCAATCGAACGGGCGGCGATCGGCACGCCCAGCGCGTTGGCCTCCAGGAGGGTCATCGGCGAGGCGTCCCACCGCGAGGGGTGCACGTAGACAGCGGCGGACGCGAGCCGTCGCATCGCCTCACTCCGCGGCACCCAGCCGGTGACCTCCACACCTGCCCTGGTCAGCCGGTCGACATAGGCGGCCTCGCCGCCGCCGATCCACGTGACGCGGACGTTGGCCCGGCTGCGCCGGAGCGCGTCGACGACCGCCGCGAAGAAGTCCGGGTCCCTGGCAGGAGTCAACCGCCCGACGCCGACGACCTCTCCACTTGGTTCGAGAAACGCCGGTACGTCGATGTCGCCGGCGTCGACGACGTTGGGGACGAGCACCACGTTGGCACGCTTGTGGAGGCCGTGGGCCAGTCCGGCCTCGCGCTCCGAGCAGGCGGCGATGACGTCGGTGTTCCTGGTCAGGGCAGCCTCTGCGAGCCAGAAGGCCGACCTCACGGCGCGGCCGATGTCACGACGGTCGAACGCATAGCCGTGCGGCGTGTAGACGATCCGGAACTTGCGAGGGCCTATGACGGTCCCCCTCAGGAACGCGCCGGCCCAGCTCGAGTGCGCGTGCACGACGTCAGGCCTCAGGGACCGGATGGCTTCCCTTATCTGCCTCACGCTGCTGCTCAGCTGCCCCGAAAGCGTGGAAACCGACTCGAACCGGCTCCCGCCCCCGTCCTCGAAGTACTCGCCGGTGCGAATTCTTCGGAGCAGGTGGTGGGAGAGGTCAGGTGTGGACGTGGCGTAAGCGCCGATGGCGCTCGCGGTCCCCGCCCCGAAGCTCTCGACGACGTGAAGTACTCTCACAGCTGTCCACCCCTCCGCGCCCTGTAATCCCCCGGGCGGGCTCCCCGTACCAACACCAGCCGATTTGCGACGTATTCCTGTTCCGCCGACGGGCAGAATGCCGCCAGTCTAGAAGTGCGGCTTCCCCGCGGTCTCGAAAACGAGGGAGTCGTCAGTTCGCCTGCTCCGGAGCGGTGGCCGTCGTGGCGAAGGAGGCTGCCACCTTCTCGGGGCGCCCGGGCGCCGCGTAGCGGACCGCGAGAACCGTGAGCGTCACCAGGGTGAGCGCCTGGCCGACCACGTAGGCGAGCGCGGCACCCGGCGCTCCGCCGAGGATGCCGCCGAGCACGACACCGCCGAGCTGGAGGCAGTTGTACGTCATGACCGTGGCCCCGGCCGCCCGGGTGGCTTGGTCCGACCGTGACTGCATGAACACGACCATCAGGCTGCAGGGGCCCCACAGGGCGGTGGCCACGCAGACGATCTGCATGGTGGTCACAGAGCCGGCGTACGCATCGCCCGCGATGAGGGGCAGCGCCGGGGCCGCGAGGAAGAGCAGCGCCGCGATAAGCACTGTCGGGGCCGCGCCCACGGCGACTCCGGCGAGAAGCTCGGTCCTCCAGACGGTCTTCCGACGGCTCAGCCGGGGGAACGCGACCGACCCGGTCGCGATGGTGATCATGTTCATGGGTCGCACGAACCGGGCAGGAAGCGCATAGATGCCCGCCACGACCGGGTCGACGAAGGCGGTCAGCAAGGGAACGTCCAGGTCGCGCATCTGCTCCCCGACCTGGCTCCACCAGTAGCCGAGATCGAGCCCGACCTTCTCCCGGTCACGACGGGGAACCAGGACTCGTGCCCATGGCTCCTGGAACCGGTACTGGAACAGGTAGGCCAGGACGGCTCCCAGGGCGAGCCCCACCGACCACGACCAGACGATGTCCCAGCCCTCGACCAGCGCCGCCACGAGGAACAGGACGACCGGGACTCGCCGGAAGAGGAAGGACGCCATCATCTGGCTCGCCTTGCCGTCCGCGATCGCGATGCTGTTCCAGACCTGCGTGTTCTGCTCGGCGACCAGCCAGATCGTCGCCGGGACTACAGCCAGCCACCGGTCGTCGTCGAACACGAGAGCGAGGGCGACCGTGGCCGCGAGCCAGACCACGGCACTGGTGTAGGTGTAGCGCAGACGTCGGCGGAAGAGGCCGGGGAGCCGCTCGTCGTTCGGGTCCCTGGCTCGCCGGTAGGAGATCTGGCGCTGGATCCCGAAGCCGTTGAGCGCGACGACGACAAGCAGCGCCACATTGATCGAGGAGACGTAGGCGAAGCCGGCGGGCTCCAGCCCTCGTGCGAGAAGCGCAAGCACGACCATCTGCAGCAAGGCAGCCACGACCCGGGAGGACAGGGTCCACCCGAACTGTTGACCGAACCGCTTGACGCGATCCTGGCGGAGGTGGCCCGCGATCCCCCGCGCGAGCTGCGTCAACGACCGGATGACGACGACACCCCCTCACCTCGAGACGCTTGCGATGACGGACACACCACGCTACTGCCGGGGGGCCTCCGCCCGACGCGTCTTTGGACAACGGCCCGGGAGGACTGGTGCGAACAGGACCCCGCGCCCGTCCGGCATGGCATCCTCGGACCATCGGCCCTTCCCCCCACCGGGCCACACCGCCCGGCATCCTGGTCGAACTGTCCCCGAACCCCACAGCTAGTTCCTAGACTCCGAGCAGGGGAACGCCGCTTCAAGCCCGGGGGGGTCCGACGGTGCGTGTCATCACCTATGGAACTTTCGATCTTTTCCACGAGGGTCATCGACGCCTGCTCGAACGCGCACGGGCGCTCGGCGACGAGCTGATCGTCGCTGTCACGACTGAGAACTTCGACGCTGCCCGCGGGAAGCTCAACGTGCGGCAGCCGCTGATGGACCGGATCCGCAACGTCGAACGCTGCGGGCTGGCCGACCGCATCATCATCGAGGAGTACGAGGGCCAGAAGGTCCACGACATCCAGCAGTACGACGTGGACATCTTCGCGGTCGGCTCGGACTGGGTCGGAGCCTTCGACTACCTGAGGGACTACTGCGACGTCATCTATCTCGAGCGGACCCAGGGCGTGTCCAGCACGGAGCTGCGCAACGAGTCCGCCGGGATACATCGGCTCGGGGTTGTGGGGGCGGGCCGGATCGCCGACCGCTTCATCGCTGAGGCCCGCTACGTCAGCGGGGTCGACGTGGACGGCGTCTACGCGCGGACCAGGGAGTCCGCGGAGAGCTTCCGCGACCGGCACGGTCTCCGCCTCGCTGCTCGCTCCTACGAGGAGCTGCTCGACTCGAGCGACGCGATCTACCTCGCCACACCGCACGAGACACACGTCGACCTTGCCCTGATGGCCGTCGAGCGGGGCGTGCACGTGTTGGCCGAGAAGCCGCTGGCCTTGTCGTCGGCGGAGTGCTCGGACCTCCTTGAGCGGGCGACCGAGCGGGGTGTCGTCGTCATGGAGGCGATCAAGACGGCGTACTGCCCCGGGTTCCAGCACCTGGTGGCGGTTGCCCGAAGCGGCGCCATCGGCCAGATCCGCTCCGTCGACGCGACCTTCACCAGGCTCACCCCGCCCGACGTGCGCGAGATGCACCCGCCGTTCGGAGGAGCCATCACGGAGTTCGCGAGCTATCCGCTGCTGGCGGCGGTCAAGCTGCTGGGTCACGACGTTCGGGACATGACCGCCTACTCGTGGTCACCGCCCGAGCAGGGCGTGGACCTGTTCAGCCGGATCGACCTCGTGTTCGACTCGGCGGTCGCCTCAGCCCGCATCGGACTGGGGGTCAAGGCCGAAGGGGAGCTGGTCATCGCCGGCACCAAGGGCTACGTGTACGTCCCCGCGCCCTGGTGGAAGACCGAGCACTTCGAGGTGCGGTTCGAGGACCAGCGGCAGAACCGCAAGTACTCCTACCGCTTCGACGGAGACGGGCTCCGCTACGAGATCGCCGAGTTCACCTCGTTGATCAACGGCCAGAAGCCCGAGACCTTCAAGCTGAGCCACAAGGACTCGGTGACCCTCGCGTCCATCATCGGCGCGGCGCGCGCCAAGGCCATCCAGTTCGGCTGACCTGCTGGCCGGCCTGACGGGGCTAGCCGGTGGGGCCGGCCGTCGGAGCGGCGACACCGAGCCGGTCCAGGGCCTGCTCCATCCGCGTCGCGAGCCGCCGCTGCCCCTGCGCTGTCGGGTGCACGCCGTCGGAGCCCACGAGGTTCGGCCCGCTCGCGAGCCATCGGGTGGCGTCGACGTACTCGACGTCGTGCCGCTCGGCAACGCGTCGCAGGTTGGCAGACAGCCGGCGCGTCAGCGGTCCCGGGCTGTCGGAGGAGAACGGCGACACGAGGACCACCTGCGCCCGGGGGGCCTCGGCGGCCAGCCGCCTCACGAGCCGGTCGGCAGCGCGCGTGACCCGAGGTACGGCGTAGGACCGGACGTCGTGGTAGCCGCCGGCGAGGATCACCGTGTCGGGCGAGTGCCGCAGCAGCGGCCGCAGGCCCTGCCCGAACGGGGTCCCCTCACCCTGGGCTAGGTAGCCGCTGCCGTCCGCGGCCTTGACGAAGACCTGCCACCCAAAGGTGTCTGCGAGCAGCCGCGGCCACTCCGGACCCGCACTGGTCGCGCTCGAGGCGGAGAAGGAGTCGCCCAGCACGGCGAGGACCGGCTCCTCCTCGGCGGCGGGGGAGGTGGCTGGCGACGACGGAGTGGAGGGCGACGTCGTGCCCGATGCCGAAGGAGACGGCTCGGGGCGGGCCGGCGCAGCCGCTGCCGGGGCCGGTGGCGGGTCGGGCGGCCAGGAGGCGACTAGATACCCGCACAGCACCGTGACAGCAACCGCCGCCGCCACGACGAGCGCGGCGGACCAGCTTCCCTCCCTCTTCACGGGGTCGAGGATACGGGCGGCGCGCCACGCGGGCACCGGATGGGGGACAAGGTCGGTTCCAGACCGGTTCGGGCGCCGTGACCGGTTTGTCCGTATCGCCGATCCGAGGTGCTGGGGTTCATCGAGGGCTTCATGTAGGTAGCCGCCCGCACCGCGCTCAGCTGTTCTCGGAGCCCTCGTCAGGGTCGTCGCTCAGCATCCTCGGCTGACCGTGCCGACCGAACTTCGGCCCGTAGCCGTAGCCGTAGCCGTAGCCTTCACCGTAGCCGGACGACCGCCGCTGCGGGACCATGTTGAGCACCACGCCCAGCGCTCGGCCACCGACCGCCTCGAGGCGGTCCATGGCGTGGCCGAGCTGGTCGCGGGTGGTCTTGCCGTGGTGTACGACGATCAGGGCGCCGTCGGACTGGGCGGTGAGGAGCGCGGCATCCGTAACCGGGAGAAGCGGCGGAGCGTCGACGATCACGACGTCGTACGTCTTCCGCAGCCGGTCCATCACGTCGGACATGGCCTGCGACTGAAGCAGCTCGGCGGGGTTGGGCGGCAGCGCGCCGCTGGTCACCACGGACAGGTTCTCGACGGAGTACTCCTGGACCGCGTCCTCGAGGTCGATCCGCCCGACGAGGGCCGTGGTCAGCCCGACGGCGGACTCGAGCCGCAGCTTGTCGGCTACCTTGGGCCGCCGGAGGTCCGCCTCCAGCAGGAGCACCTTCTGCCCGGCCTGCGCGAGGGTGATCGCGAGGTTGGTCGCGGTGGTGGTCTTCCCCTCCTCGGGGACCGAGCTGGTGACGACGAAGACCTTGCTCTCCTTGTCGACGTCGACGAACTGCAGGTTCGTCCGAAGCACGCGGAAGGCCTCGACCCGAGGGGAATGGGTCCCCAGCGAGCTGATGAGCGGCTTCTTCCCCGCGTTGGCGTCGAAGGCGATGGTGCCCATGACCGCCGAGCCGGTGACGGTGGAGACGTCGTCGTTGGTCTTGACGGTGGTGTCGAGGAGCTCTCGCAGGACCGCGGCGCCGAACCCGAGCAGTAGCCCCAGGACGCCGGCGAAGGCCAAGTTCCTGAGGGGCTGCGGCGAGGTCGGGACCTCGGGCATGACGGCCGGGTCCACGACCGTCGCCTTGATCGGCGAGGTCGTGCTGCCCCGCGGCGTCTCGATGTCGGTGACGGTCCGGGTCAGCTCGTCGGCGAACCCCTGGGCGAGCCGCTGCGCCAGGTGCGGACTCGGGTCTGTGACGGAGATCTCGAGGAGGACGGTCTCGGGGACCACCTTCGCCGTGACCCTGTTGGTCAGCTCCTCTGGCGACATGCGGAGCCCGAGCCGGTCTATCACCCGGTCGGCGAGCTCGCGTTGACTGACCAGGCTGGCGTAGGAAGCCACGCGCTGCTCCGAGAACAGGCTGCCCTGGTAGGCCTCTGAGCTGTTGCTCTGCGTGGTGGAGACGAACAGGCGGGCGCTGGAGGTGTACTCCGGGGTCGTGCGCCAGGTCACCAGCGCCGCGATAGCCACAGCGACGACCGTGCAGCCGACGATGATCCGCCACCGTCGGCGCGCGATGCGCAGGTAGTCCCTGAGTTCCACGTGGCTCGCCCCTTGGCTCTTCGGGATAGGGGCGGCGCCCCTGCATAACGGTCTGTCAGTCTACTGCCCGGACGAATCGGGCATATGCCTTTCCGCCAGCCCTCAGCCGAACGGTCGAGGACGAAAGGTGCATATCCCTTCGAAGCGGGTATGCGCATGCAAGGCGTAAACTCCCCGAGGGGTTGGACACTTGTAGTCGACAAAGTACTTCAACCCGATCGGCTCGGACCCGGAGCTCGAGTCCGGGGTCTACGTCCGTGAGACGTCACATGTCGTCGGTCAGCTCGTGTTGGCGGCGCAGGGCCTGAAGGACGCCTTCACGATCAGCGGTGGGTGCGTTCGCCAACGTCGACATGGCGCGGGACGTCCTCGGCTGGAGCTCGAAGCTCACCATCGAGGACGGCAATCGAGTCGGCCCTGGCCTGGGCGCGACGAGGCAAGGAGATCCTGGGCAAGGAGATCCTGGGCTACCAGTAGCGACTACCCCGCGCGGCCTGCCGGGTGGACGGGTGCATCGTCTCCCGCAGCTCCCGGTAGGCGGCCCGGACCGCATCTCCGTGCGACGTGCCGGCGGGCTCGTGGACGACCGTGCCGGGTCTGCCCCAGGGCGCGGGCTCGGGGTCGCCCTTCGCGGTCGCCCAGGCCCAGGCCGCTTGGCGGGCGGCGCCGAGGGCGACGTACTCACCGGGAGCCGGCACCGTCACCGGCGCCCCGAAGATGTCCGCGGCGATCTTCTGCACCGCCTTCGAGACCGCCGCGCCGCCGATCAGCAGGACCCGGCTCACCTGGAGGCCCTCGCGTCGCAGGGCGTCGACCCCGTCGGCGAGCCCGCACAGCATGCCCTCGAACGCCGCACGCGCGAGGTTCTCGGGGGTGGCGTTCGCCCGGGTCAGTCCGCCGACGGTGCCTGTGGCGTGCGGCAGGTCCGGTGTGCGCTCACCGTCCAGGTAGGGCAGCAGCACCAGCCC
>DASVBF010000043.1:0-2692 GCA_036375975.1 Nocardioidaceae bacterium
GACTTCCCCAACATCCCCTACCCCTACGCCCACCAGCTCGAGTCGCTGGAACAACTTGACCTGGGGGAGGGGTGGCTGCGCCGCGTGTGCTGGGAGAACGCCACCGCTCTCTTTGGGTAGTCCTCGGGCTTGGCGTGGGGACGGTCTCGCTGGGGCAACCTCGTTGCTGCGACGTCACGCGGGAACGGCCAAGCGTCCGAGGCGTTCTTCTCCGACGCTCGGGGTGTCGGCAGCGAAGTCCCTGATCAGAGCCAGAGGTGGCCGGTCGCCCGGGGGCCGCGGAGGGTTCGAGCGGTAGCGGTGGCCGGTGGGGGTGCGCACTGTCACCGGGCCACCAGCGCCCGGACCGGCACGGGATGCCGACGTCTCCCACCCGACCGCTTCTTTGGCTTGGTTGCACGTCTCGCAGAGACCCTGGCCGTTGGCGGCGGATGTCTCTCCGCCGTCGGCCGCCCGGCGGAGGTGGTCGGCATGTTTGATCGGCGCGTCGCACCAGGGGGTCCTGCACACCTCGTCGCGGATGACGAGGAACCGCCTCAGCGCGGGCGGGAACGTCCGCCGCCGCGAGTCCATCGCCACGAGGGCGCCCGTGACCGGGTTGGTGTAGAGCCGGCGCACCCAGACCTGCGCCTCGTCGGCGTCAGAACGGGGTCGGACGAGTGATCGGCCGATTGCGGCTGGGATGGGACCGTGGCCGACCAGGACGCCGGGGGTGTGGTCGTCTCCGAGGAGCGCGCGGTCGGTCATGACAAGCTGGACCTCGACTGGTACAGCCGGCGCCTCGGTCTGACCGGTGAGCCGCTGCACGAAGGTGTCGGCCATGATCTGGCCCCGGCTCCGCGAGTCTCCTGCTGCTCGAAGGGAGTCCGCATGCCTGGTGAGGGCAGCGTGGACCGCGACACCCTGGGCGACGGGGAGCAGGCCCGTCACGTAGCTCATCGTGTCGGGAGCCGGCCGGATGGAGACCCGCCGGTCGTTGTGTGCTTGACGGGCCCTACGTGCCACGGAGCCGGGGTCGAGCTTGTAGGCGAGCTTCTTGGCCTCCCGCTCGACCCCGCGATCACCGAGATCACCGAGCCTCCCCGCGAGCTCCGCGTCCACCTGGGTGCGGTGTTCGGCGCTGAGGACCGCAGTCTCACGAACCAGGATCGTTGCGCGCCATTCGCTGATCCGGCCCGCGGCCAAGGCCCGCAACGTGTGAGGCATCTCGTTGACCAACGCTCTGGCGAGACCGAGGTGTCGCGCACCCTTGTTGGGGGAGTCGCGGCGAGCCAGGGCCACCTGGCTGGCGACACCCAGCCCCTGTTTCCGCGCCGGAAGGCCTTGTGCGGCCTGCTCGCTGCGTTGGGAGGCGTCGAAGGCCACCGTCAGTCGGGCCTGGGCGGCGGCTGCTGCTCCCTTGAGTGACTCCAGTGCTGTGATGAGGTCGATCCGTTCGGTATCCGAGGTCACTCGATCGTCTTCACCGAGGCTTCCGAGGAGTGCTTCCAGCTCCTCGACGGTGGGGATCGTGCTCATCAACGCTGCTCCGGTGACCTTGATCGAACGTATGTTCGAATCCTATCGTCTTCTGGGGCGCCTCTCAAGGGTGGTCGGGACCATGTGGAAGGAATACCGGCTGCGGTCTCGGGGTTGGACCCACTACAGTGGCAACACTGTTTGACAACTCAAGAGGGGCTGATCGGTTTCGACTTGGGACGTTCGTTCCAGGGGAAGCGGGTCGAGAATCCAAGGTCATCTCGTAAACGTTCCTTGGAAACCAATAACTGCCAACTCCAAGCGCAGTTCGTTCGCCCTCGCCGCCTGAGCGACTGGTGAACGGGTCAGACTGAGCGCCGCCTCCGGCTCAGAACCTGGCCTCATCTAGGAGGCTTGCCGGTGTTCCCTGGCCACAGGGGGCCACCGGGACGATTTTGTGGCTGAGTCTGTCGGCAACGTGTCTGTGCGAGTGCCGGGACTGAGAAGACGACATCACAGACTGCACCCGGAGAAGCCCTGGAGCAGCGCCGAAGGACGCGGGTTCGATTCCCGCCAGCTCCACAGTGTGATGTCTCAGGACATCGGAAACTCCCGAACCCGCACGATGCGGGTTCGGGAGTCGTCATTTTCGGGGTGGTCCGGGTGGTCGGCCGGTGCCCTGGTAGCGCTTGGTCGGGTCGAGCATGAGTTCGCGGAGGAGTTCTCCGGTGACGGCGTCGATGATGCGGATGTCGAGGTCTTGGACGAGGATCAGGACGCGGGTTCGGGCGTGGGTTCGGCCGATGCCGATGGAGTAGAGCCGGCCCTGGTGGCGCAGGGTGATCTTGCCGCCGGTGTCGACACGGTCGCGGCGGACCCGGTCGTGGGTGTCGCCGCTGCGGTCGCCGGGGGTGGCCTTGGGGCGGGCGGCGTAGGCCGTGGCCGGCGTCGCGTGGTGCGGGAGCGAGCGGTGCGGACGGCGCTGGTTGTACTCGACGCAGAACCGGTCCAGCAGCCGCTGGAGCTGCTCGATGCTGGCCGGCTGGACGGGCTGGGCGGCCAGCCAGTTCTTCATCGTCTGTTGGAACCGTTCCACCTTGCCGCAGGTGGTGGGGTGGTTCGGGGTGGAGTTCTTCTGCACCACCCCGAGCCCCCGGAGCTCGTGTTCGAAGCCGTTGCGGCCGCGGGTGCCGCGCAGGCTCCCGCCGGAGAGCCTGGTCGTGAACACCATCCC
>DASVBF010000072.1:0-3392 GCA_036375975.1 Nocardioidaceae bacterium
CCCTGCGCCGGCGCGGCCGGGTGAGTCGCTGCTGGGGCGCCGCCAGGAGCTCGCCGACCTGCGTCGGACGCTGGGTTCGGCGCGGCTGGTCACGCTCACCGGGCAGGGTGGGATCGGAAAGACGACCCTGGCCCGTGCTGCGGCGGCCGACTACGAGCGGGCACGTAAGGAGGACACGTGGACCGTCGACCTCGCCGACCTGGTCGACACCGAACTCCTGGGGCACTCGGTGGCCGGCGCGTTCGAGGTTCATCTGCCGTACGGCGCCGCAGGTGCCGATGACGTCGCCGCGGCCGTCGCAGACCGTGCGGGCCTGCTGGTGCTCGACGGGTGCGAGGCGATGCTGGACGCGGCGGTGGAGCTGGTGGCGGTGCTGCTCACGAGGGCGCCACGGCTGCGAGTGCTGGCCACGTCGCAGCGGCAGCTCGGCGTGACCGGAGAGGTGGTCATGCCGGTGGGGCCCTTGGCGGACGACGAGGCACAGGCGCTCTTCGCCGCCCGGGCGGCCGCCGTGCTTCCGTCGTTCCGGCTCACCGAGGACAACGCCGCCGCGGTCGCGGGGCTCTGCACAGCGCTCGAGGGGGTGCCGCTTGCCGTCGAGCTGGCGGCGGCCCGGATCCCCGTGCTGTCGCCCCAGGGCATCCTCGAGCGGCTCAGCGACCGGCAGCGGCTGTTGGCCAAGGGCGCCCGAGGCGCGCCGCCCCGGCAGCGCTCACTGCGCGCGTCGCTGGAGGCGAGCAACGAGCTGTGCACCCCCGACGAGCAGCTCCTCTGGGCCCGGCTGTCGGTCTTCACCGGAGGGTTCCCCCTGGAGGCCGCCGAGGTCGTGTGCGCCGGGGACGGCATCGACGGAGCGGACGTGCTCGACCTCGTCGACGGGCTCCTGGAGAAGTCGGTGCTCGTGCGCGAGGACGACGGCGCGTCGTACGTGCGCTTCCGCATGCTGGAGTCCTTGCGCGAGTACGCCGCGGAGCATCTGACCGCGGAGCAGCAGCAGGCCGGACGGGATCGGCACCTGGAGTGGTACGCCAACCTGGTCAGCGCAGCCACGGATGCGTCCTTCGGGCCCGAGCAGGCCGAGTGGTATCGCACCCTGAGGCGCGAGCACGGCAACCTGCGCGAGGCGCTACGCCATGCCGTCGGCGACCCCCGGCACGCGGTGCTGGCCCTGGAGATGGTGACCGCTTTGGAGCCGTACTGGGCGGTGACCGGGCGGCTGGGCGAGGCCCGGCACTGGCTGGCACACGGGCTGGCGGTCGCGGAGGCCGACGCGGGCACCCGGGCCCGCGCCCTCGCGATGGCGGCCTGGACGGCGGTCATGCAGGGCGAGCCGGGCACCGGCCGGTCGATGCTGGACGAGGCGGCAGCGCTGCTCGCAGGTGGTGCCGCCGAAGACACCGTCAGTGCCCGCCTGCTCATCGCGCGCGCGGTCGAGATCAGCTGGCGGGGCAGCCCCGCCGAGGCGCTCACGCCGCTGGAGGAGGCCGTGGCCGCCGCACGCACGGCCGGCGACCGGCCGTTGGAGTCCTCGGCGCTGTTCGTCCTGGCACTGTGCCGTGGCTTCGCGGGCGATCTCGACGGCGCCGGTACGGCGCTACAGGCATGCCTCGACCTCACCGAACCGGCCGGAGAGGTCCACGTCCGGTCCTACGCGTTGGCCGCCCTCGGCATGCTGGCCCTGCTGCGCGACGACCCGGAGGCAGCCGCCGACCTCGAGCGGCAGGCGCTGGTGATGAAGATGGACCTCGGCGACCGCTCGGCCACGGCGTTCATCCTCGAGGTTCTCGCTTGGGTAGCGGCCGCTGAGCGGCGCCCGGAGCGTGCCGCAACGCTGCTGGGTGCCGCCGACGCACTCTGGCGGCACCTGGGCGTGGACCCGGACGCCGTGCCGTACCTGTCAGTGAACCGGCGGCGCAGCGAGGAGCAAGCCGGCATCGACCGTGAGGCCGCTGCCTTCCGTGGGGCGTTCCGGCGCGGCGCGGCACTCTCCGACGAGAACGTGCTCGCTATTGCGCTGGGGCAGGCACCGGTCGAGGAGGCGCCGGAGGAACCGGTCCCGCTGACCCGCCGGGAGCTCGAGGTGGCCAACCTCGTCGGGGGCGGACTCTCCAACCGGGAGATGGCTGAACGGCTGGGGATCTCCCAGCGCACCGTGGAGAGCCACGTCGAGAGCATTCTGCGCAAGCTCGGCTTCGGGTCGCGCACCCAGGTGGTCGCCTGGGTGGTCGAGCGGGAGGCGCGTCGACGATGAACCCGCCGCATGGCGGCCTTGCCGGTCTCGAGGGTCGCCGCGCTGGTCGGGCCCAGTGATGGTCAGACGAGGGTCTTGGCGGGTTCGAACTCCAGCCGGTCGGTGACTCCGCAGAGACGGAGCAGCCGCCACATGAACGGGGTGGCCCGCACGACCACGACCGATCGGCCCTGCGCCTGATGGATCCGAGCGAAGGTCAGCAGCGCCCTGAGCCCGGTGAGGTCGCAGAAAGTGAGCTCACCGAGGTCGACCAGGACCGTCGTCAGGTCCCGTCGCGAGGAGTACTCGTCGTCCCGGGGCAACTCTTTGACGCTGCACAAGTCGAGCTCGCCACGCAGGTCGAGGAACAAGCACGGTGCTTCGGGGACCAGCGAGACCTTCAAGAGGCTGGGTCGCTGTGAGGACTTGTGCATCGCGGTATCACTCCAGGGAATCCCCCGAGGGACTTCTGTTGAACATCGATCCTGGCGCACGTGACACGATCGGGCCTCCGCGGGACTACGGAGTCCACTACGTATCTCCCTGACGAAGTAGCCCTTCCGCGCGGAGGGCAGGTGGCCCAAACGGGCCACCTGGCGTCGCGCTCCGCGCGGACCCCCGCATCTGAGTGTCGCGCCAGCGGGGCAGCAGGCATGCGGCTGGTCAGCCTCCGGCCATCGCACCCACGACCATGAACGGTTCCTCACCGGCGACGACCCGCTGCGGCAGCGGTGTATCGGGCTCGTCGTGGGACAGGTCTTCCTGACAGGCGAAGAAACGGACGAACGCACGCCGGCGGGCGGTGGCACGGTCACGGATGGTGCCGAGGAGCATCGGGTACTCCGCCTCGAGAGTGTCGAGCACCGACCGCTGGGTGACCTCGCCGGGGACCTCGAGAAGCACCTCGCCGTGGACCTGGGCCATCGCCCGCAGGTTCGGCGGCAGGGTCACGCGTACCGAGTGGCTCATCATGACCTCAGGACAGGGTCTGGACCTCGACGGACAGCACCGCCGGCAGGTCACGGACGATGGGTGACCAGGTGTCCCCGGAGTCGCTGGAGGCGTACACCTGTCCCCCTGTGGTGCCGAAGTAGACACCGCACGACTCGTGCTGGTCGACGGCCATCGCGTCACGCAGCACGTTGACGTAGCAGTCGTTCTG
>DASVBF010000073.1:0-5523 GCA_036375975.1 Nocardioidaceae bacterium
GTCGCCGGTGATCATCACGGTGCGGATGCCCATCGCGCGCATCTCGTCGAACCGTTCCCGCATACCGGTCTTGACGATGTCCTTCAGGTGGACGACGCCCAGGGTCCGTGCCCCCGACGGGCTGTGTTCGGCGACCACCAGGGGGGTGCCACCCGCCCCGGAGATACCGTCGATGATGCTGCCCAGCTGGGCCGTGGGGACGCCGCCGAGCTCGCGGATCCAGTCCCTCACCGCGGTGGAGGCGCCCTTGCGGATCTGCCGGGATGCTCCGTTCTCGGCCAGGTCGACTCCGCTCATCCGGGTCTGCGCGGTGAACGGGACGAAACGCGCGTGGGTCAGCTCTCCTTCGTGGCGTTCACGGAGCCCGTAGCGCTCCTTGGCCAGCACGACGATGGATCGACCCTCCGGGGTCTCGTCAGCCAGGCTGGCCAGCTGGGCGGCGTCCGCGAGCTGTTCCTCGCTGACGCCGTTGACCGCGATGAGCTCCACCGCTTCCCGGTTGCCCAGGGTGATGGTTCCGGTCTTGTCCAACAACAGGGTGTTCACATCTCCCGCGGCTTCCACCGCGCGCCCTGACATGGCGAGCACGTTGCGCTGCACCAGCCGGTCCATGCCGGCGATGCCGATCGCGGAGAGCAGCGCGCCGATCGTGGTCGGGATCAGGCACACCAGCAAGGAGACGAGCACTATGCCGGTGACTCCGTTGCCGGTCAGTGCGGCGGAGCCGGGGAGCCCGGGCTGCTGTGCCTTGGAGTAGATCGCCAGGGGCTGCAGCGTCGCGACCGCGAGAAGGAAGATGATCGTCAGAGAGGCGAGCAGGATGTTCAGGGCGATCTCGTTGGGTGTCTTCTGCCGCGAGGCACCCTCGACGAGTGCGATCATGCGGTCGATGAAGCTCTCCCCCGGCTTCTGGGTGATCTGGACGATGATCCCGTCCGAGAGCACCCGGGTGCCGCCGGTCACCGAGGACCGGTCCCCTCCGGACTCGCGGATCACCGGTGCGGACTCGCCGGTGATGGCCGACTCGTCGACGCTGGCTATGCCGGCCACGACGTCACCGTCACCGGGGACGAACTCACCGGCCTCCACGACCACGATGTCGCCCTGGCGCAGCTGGGGCGCGGGCACCCGCTCCTCAGGACACGCCGACGGGTCCCGGCCGGGAGACCAGGAGGTCAGCCGCCGCGCCGTGGTCTCGGTCCTGGCCCGGCGAAGGGTCTCGGCCTGCGCCTTGCCGCGGCCTTCGGCGACCGCCTCGGCCAGGTTGGCGAACAGCACGGTGACCCACAGCCAGGCGGTGGTGATGATGGCGAACGCGGTGTGGTCACGGATCGCGAGCCAGGTCGTGTAGACGGACCCGATCTCCACGATGAACATCACCGGGTTCCTGTACAACGTGCGCGGGTCCAGCTTCCGGAACGCGTCGGGAAGCGACGTCCACAGCATGTGCGGGTCGAGGAGGCCGCCCTGCACCCGTCGTGGAGCCGTACCACGACGCGCGGTCCCGGGGGCCGGAGGTTGGGTGAGCGTGGTCATCAGTGCAGGCCCTCCGCGAGCGGCCCGAGCGCCAGCGCGGGCAGGTAGGTCAAGGCGACGACGATGACCGCGACACCGGTCACCATCAGGACGAACAGGGCGCGGTGCGTGGGCAAGGTGCCCTCCGAGACCGGGACCTGTTGCTGCCGGGCCAGCGAACCGGCCAGGCCGAGGACAAAGATCATCGGCAGGAACCGGCCGGTGAGCATTGCCAGCCCGAGTGCGGTGTTGTACCAGGTGGTGTTCGCCGCCAGGCCGGCGAACGCCGACCCGTTGTTGTTCCCGGCCGAGGTGAACGCATACAGCACCTCCGAGAGGCCATGCGCCCCGTGGTTCCACATGCTCTCCCGCGGATCCGGGAGTGCCATGGAGAGCGCCGTCCCGACCAGCACCACCAGCGGCGTGGTCAAGAAGTACAAGGAGGCGAACTTGATCTCCCGGGAGCCGATCTTCTTCCGCAGGTACTCCGGGGTGCGGCCCACCATCAACCCGGCGACGAACACCGTGATCACCGCGAGGATCAGCATCCCGTACAGCCCCGAGCCGACCCCGCCCGGCGCGATCTCCCCGAGCTGCATGTTCAGCAGCAACACCGCACCACCGAGACTGGTGTAGGAGTCATGGAACGAGTTCACCGAGCCCGTGGACGTCAAGGTCGTCGAGGAGGCGAACGTCGCGGAGTTCGGCACACCGAACCGCTGCTCCACGCCCTCCGTCGCGGCGCCCACCGCAGTCGGCACCGTGCCATGGTGGATGCCCTGGGCCACGTTGATGGCGACGATGCTGCCGAGGAACAGGGTCGCCATCACCGCGACGATCGCGTAGCCCTGCCGCTTGTCACCCACCATCCGCCCGAACGTCCGCGGCAGCGCGAACCCGATCAGCAGCAGCAGGTAGATCTCGAACAGGTTGGTCCACGCCGTGGGGTTCTCGAACGGATGCGAGGAGTTCGCGTTGTAGAAGCCGCCACCGTTGGTCCCCAGATCCTTGATCGCCTCCTGGCTGGCCACCGGGCCACCGGTGATCGCCTGGTGGCCGCCGACGAGCGTCTGCACCGTGTCCAGGCTGTGCCAGTTCTGGATCGCGCCGCCCGCGATCAGCACCACCGCCGCGACCACTGAGATCGGCAACAGGATCCGCACGCAGGTGCGCACCAGGTCGACCCAGAAGTTGCCCAGCTGCTCGGTGCGCGACCGGGCGAACCCACGAACCAGCGCGATCGCCACCGAGATGCCGACCGCGGCAGAGACGAAGTTCTGCACTGCCAGCCCGACTGCCTGCGCGGTGTAGCCCAGTGCAGACTCACCGGAGTAGGACTGCCAGTTGGTGTTGGAGGTGAAGCTGGTGGCGGTGTTGAACGCCTGGCTCTGCTCCATCCCGGGGAACCCGAGAGCGAATGGCAGGTGGCCCTGCAGCCGCAGCATTGCATAGAGGAGCAGCACCGATATCGCGGAGAAAGCGAGCACGCTCCGGAGGTAGGTGCCCCACCTCTGGTCCGCGTCCGGGTTCACTCCGGTGGCCCGGTAGATCCACCGTTCCACTGCTAGATGCCGGTTGCCCATGTAGACCCGCGCCATGTAGTCACCCAGCGGGACGTGCGAGGCTGCCAGCCCCGCGACGAGCACCACGATGAACACGGCGCCTGCGACGTAGGTAGACATCAGAACCTCTCCGGGAACAACAAGGCAACGATCAGGTAGACGGCTGTCCCGATAGCGAGGACCAGCCCGATCAGGTTCTCGGCGGTCACAGCTTCTCCGCCCCCCGGGCAACCACAGCGAGCACGGCGAAGAAGACAACCGTGACAACAAGGAAGATCAGGTCAGTCATGTCGCTCTCCTGAAGCGCCGTGGGACGGGTTAGCCATGCCTTCCAGCTCCGCCGCCATGCTCCGAACCACGGCCCGGCGACGTCGGCCAATCTGCACGTTCCGCAGCGACGCGACCGCCGCTCCGCAGACAAGGAGGACGCCCAAGACGACGACGTCCCTCCAGCCGTGCCACCGCAATTCGCCGTAGCGGTCTTCGAGGAAACCGTTGAGCATGAGCCACGCAACGCCGGCGGTCGCCAACGTGGCCGCCCAAGATCCGAACCAGCCGGTCAACGACACCACCACGGCCACGACGACCGTCCCCGCGACAATGGTTACGGAAGACCGCAGGGGTGACATGGCCGCGGCCGCCGCAAACGCGGCGATCAGCCCTGCGGGCGTTGCTACGCCGGTCTCTGCGCGGGGATCCCAGTCGGCTGCCAGCCATCGGGCCGCCGGGATGTGCGGGCCCAGCAGCCCAGGCGGGTGGGGTAAAGGTGTTCGCATGCTGTGAGTGAAGTGCCGGCGGTGAAGCTCTCACAACGGTCCTGACGGCTTTCTGACGCCCAGCCAGGAAACCTTGACGCGATCCTGACGCTCCCGTGATCCGGGTCACCGGCTGCGTGCTCGATACTGAAGCAAGGTCATTGGTGGCGCGAGGATCGACGTCGGGATGCGCCACCAGTGGAACCCGTTCTTGGAGTGACATGCAGCTCACAGGGGCTCACCGCGACCGGGTCGCCGTACTGACTGCGATCCTCGTCCCTGTCGGTGTAACTGCCCTACTCGTGCCTCTCCGGACCAACGTCAACCACACCGATGCGGCCCTGCTCCTCGTCGCGGTGGTGGTCGCCGTCGCTGCCAACGGCAACCGCCTGGCCGGCTACCTCGCGGCGGTGTCGTCGGCCGTCTGGTTCGACTTCTTCTTGACCCCCCCGTACCAGCACTTCACGATGAACCGGCCATCTGACGTCCAGACAGCGCTGCTCTTGTTGATCATCGGCATCGCCGTGACGGAACTAGCTGTCTGGGGACGCCGCGGGAACACCGCCGCAAGCGAACGCGCCGGTTACCTCAACGGCATCTACGCGACGGCCAAGGCTACGGTCACGGCCACAGACCCGTCTGCAGTCACCGCGGAGGTGAGTCAGCAACTGACGCGGCTCCTGAACCTGAGGTCTTGTCAGTTCCAGGTAGGTGTCGCCGGGCTCGGAGTTTCGGCTCGTCTCCATCACGACGGCCGCGTCACCGTCGACGGCGAGGACTGGCCAGCCGACTCTCGTGGACTTCCCCAGGCCCAGATCGAGCTGCTCGCGCAGAACGGAGGCTACCTCCAAGGCAGGTTCCTGATGCAGCCAGACGACAGGGCCCACCCGCAATTGGAGAATCGACTCGTCGCCGCCGCACTTGCGAATCAAGTCGGCATCGCGCTTGCCGACCACACCGTGCACCACAGAAGCGCAGATCAGCGATGACCCGTGACGGCGCCGGCCCGCCCAACAAAACTAAGGCAGTTGTAGCGGCGCGCAGCACCCACTCGAAGGCCACGGGCTCGGCCAACGAATTCGCCGATGTCGGCGTCGAACCAGCCGCGCACACGCGGAAATGATCATGCGCCCGTACGTAGGGATGACGTCAGACCCCCGTCAAGGGTTCAGGTCGGCCTCTTCCCAACAGTGAGGCCACCTGGTCGGCCAGCAGTACCGCGACACGGCGCTGCTCGATCGTCGGGCGAGCGACGCTGACGTTGGTACGTCCCTCGGAGAGAGCCGTTGGGCTGCGCCCGATCAGCGCTTAGCGCGTCCGGCGCTTTCCGGCCATCCACACGACTCGACGGACACTTCGGTGGCTGTCTCAGCCAAGTGCGCACCGCAAGCATCACGACTGGTGGTTCCATCGTACGGCAACAGCCGCGCCGACCTGCGCGTCCATGGTGAGGTCGTCATCCGGGAATTTGCCCCAGCGACCGCGGTCTCAGGGCCCGCCGTGGCGTCTCAGATCCTTGAATGCGTTCCCCGGCGTCTCGCGTTCCGACCCCGGATCAAGACGTGTTCTGTCACGGATCAGGTCACGGGTGGGCAAAGCAAGAGGCCCCTCCTGAGACAGAAGGGGCCTCTGACCTGCGGTTTTACAGTAGCGGGGGCAGGATTTGAACCTGCGACCTCTGGGTTATGAGC
>DASVBF010000113.1:0-47775 GCA_036375975.1 Nocardioidaceae bacterium
CGAGTTCGACGAGAAGATCGCCGACGTCCGCCGTCGCAAGGAGGGCGCGATCGACAGCCAGGACTTCGAGGCTGCCGCGTCCCTGCGCGACGAGGAGAAGAAGCTGATCCTCGCCAAGAGCGAGCGCGAGAAGCAGTGGAAGGCCGGCGACATGGACGTCGTCGCCGAGGTGGACGAGGAGCTCATCGCCGAGGTCCTCGCCGTGGCGACCGGCATCCCGATCGTGAAGCTCTCCGAGGAGGAGTCGACCCGACTGCTCAAGATGGAGGACGAGCTGCACAAGCGCGTCATCGGCCAGGAGGAGGCCGTCAAGGCGCTCTCCCGGGCCATCCGGCGTACTCGTGCCGGCCTGAAGGACCCGAAGCGCCCCGGCGGCTCGTTCATCTTCGCCGGCCCGTCCGGTGTCGGTAAGACCTGGCTGTCCAAGACGCTCGCGGAGTTCCTCTTCGGCGACGAGGACGCCCTGATCCAGCTCGACATGTCGGAGTTCAGCGAGAAGCACACCGTCTCGCGGCTCTTCGGCTCGCCCCCGGGCTACGTCGGCTACGAGGAGGGCGGCCAGCTCACCGAGAAGGTCCGTCGCAAGCCGTTCTCGGTCGTTCTGTTCGACGAGGTCGAGAAGGCGCACCCCGACATCTTCAACTCGCTGTTGCAGATCCTGGAGGAAGGTCGCCTGACCGACTCCCAGGGCCGGGTGGTCGACTTCAAGAACACCGTGATCATCATGACCACGAACCTCGGCACCCGCGACATCGCCAAGGGCGTCAACCTCGGCTTCCAGCAGGCCGGTGACGTCGAGGGCTCGTACGCCCGGATGAAGGCGAAGGTCTCGGAGGAGCTCAAGCAGCACTTCCGTCCCGAGTTCCTCAACCGTGTCGACGAGATCATCGTGTTCCCGCCGCTGTCGCAGGAGCAGATCGTCCACATGGTCGACAACATGATCGCGGCCGTCGAGCTGCGGCTGCGCGACCGCGACATGTCGATCGAGCTCACCACTGCGGCGAAGGCTGCCTTGGCCAAGAAGGGCTTCGACCCGGTGCTCGGCGCCCGCCCGCTGCGCCGTACGGTCCAGCGCGAGATCGAGGACGTGCTCGCCGAGAAGATGCTGTACGGCGAGGTCGGCCCCGGTCAGATCGTCCTGGTCGACGTCGAGGGCGAGGGCATGGAGGCGGAGTTCTCCTTCAAGGGGACGCCGAAGTCCGAGCTGCCCGACATGCCTCCGGTCGAGACCGCGGCCGGCGCCGGCGACGAGTGAGCCGACCGGCAGGCTGACCTGCAGGACAACGTGAGAAGGCCCCCGCTCCGGCGGGGGCCTTCTCGTTCGTCGTCCGACATGCTCAGCGTTCCAGGGTGACGGCGAGGCCTTGGCCCACGCCGATGCAGAGCGCGGCCACGCCCACGCCGGAGCCGGCGGAGGCGAGCTGGTGCGCGAGGCTGCCGGCCAGGCGCGCGCCCGAGCAGCCCAGAGGGTGTCCGATCGCGATCGCGCCGCCGAGGGGGTTGACCGCGTCCGGGTCCAGCCCGGTCCACTGCGAGAGGCACGCGACGGACTGGGCGGCGAACGCCTCGTTCAGCTCCAGGACGGTCACGTCGGCCAGTCCGTGACCGGCCCTCGCCAGCGCGCGGTTGACAGCCTCGACGGGCGCGATGCCGAACATGTGGGGTTCGACGGCATGCACCCCGGTGGCCGTGATGCGGGCGAGCGGCTCGGCGCCGAGCTTCCTCAGGCCGTCGTCGTCGACGAGCAGCAGGGCGGCGGCGCCGTCGGAGAGCTGCGAGGCGTTGCCCGCCGTGACGATGCCGTCGGGGCGGAAGGACGGCTTCAGGTTCGCCAGGGTCGCTGGCGTCACCCCGTCCCGGATCCCCTCGTCGCGCTCCAGGGCAGTGCCCTCGACCTGCACCACGACGCCGTCGTACGCGCCGTCCGCCCAGGCCTTGGCGGCCAGGTTCTGGCTGCGGGCCGCGAACTCGTCGGAGGCCTCGCGGGTCACGGCGTACTTCTCGGCGAGCTGCTCGGTGGCCTCACCGAGACCGACCGACCACTCGGACGGCATCCTCGGGTTGACCATCCGCCAGCCGAGCGTCGTGGAGTACATCTCCGCGTTGCCGGCCGGGAACGCGCGATCCGGCTTGGGGAGGACCCAGGGTGCCCGGGTCATCGACTCGACGCCTCCGGCGATCATGACCGAGGCGTCGCCCACGGCGATGGCACGCGCGGCCATCACGAGCGCGTCGAGCCCGGACGCGCAGAGACGGTTCACCGTCGAACCGGGGACGGACACGGGCAGGCCGGCGAGCAGGGTGGCCATCCGTGCCACGTTGCGGTTGTCCTCGCCGGCCTGGTTGGCCGCGCCGAGGTAGACCTCGTCGACCTCCGCAGGGTCCAGGGAGGGGCTGCGGTCGAGGAGCGCCCCGACCACCGTGGCCGCGAGGTCGTCGGGACGGACCTTCGCGAGTGCGCCGCCGAACCTCCCGATCGGGGTGCGGACGGCGTCGATGACGTACACGTCACGGCCTTGCATGCTGGGCCTCCTCGGTGGTGACTGGTCTGGCGGAGTGCGATGAGCCCATCGTCGCTGGTCAGGGCGTCGCGGGTGCAGGGCGCGGGTGGTTCAGGGGAGCGCGAACGTGTCCTCGGAGGTGGGGACGGCGAGCCCGTCCTCGACGAGCGAGGCGAGGCACCGCGCCCGCTGCACCTCATCCGACCACACGGCGTCCAGCCGGGAGCGGTGCACCGGACCCTCCGCGTCGCGGAGCACGGAGAGCAGCCGTCCGCGGCACTGCCGGTCCGTGCCGGCGTAGGTCTGGCCGCGCCGCGGAGGCCCGTCGTACGCCGGCCGGCCGGACTCAATCCACAGGCACAGGTCCTGCACGGGGCAGGCGGAGCAGCGCGGGTTCGTCGCGGTGCAGACGAGCGCCCCGAGCTCCATGACTCCGACCGCCCAGGCGGCCGCCGTGGCGTCGTCGCCGGGTAGCAGGTCGGTGGCGATCTCGCGTTCGGCCCGCGTCACGGACGCCGCCGGAAGCTCCTCTCCGCGGACCACCCGGGCGAACACCCGACGCACATTGGTGTCGAGCACGACGTGGCGCTGCCCGAAGGCGAACGACGCGATCGCCGCTGCCGTGTAGTCGCCGACGCCGGGGAGCGCCCGGAGGGCCTCGTGCGAGGACGGAACCTCCCCACCGTGCTCCTCGACGATCGCAGTCGCCGCGGCGTGCAGCCGGAGCGCGCGACGGGGGTAGCCGAGCCGGCCCCAGGCCCGGACCGCCTCGCCAGGAGGGACGGCGGCAAGGTCGGCGGGGCGCGGCCAGGTCCGCATCCACTGCTCGTAGACCGGGAGGACCCTGCTGACCGGGGTCTGCTGGAGCATGAACTCGCTGACCATCACCGCCCACGGGGTCGCGCTCTGCTCCCGCCAGGGGAGCACCCTGGCGTTCTCGTCGTACCACTGGAGGACGCGTTCGTGGAGGTCGGTCATGGTCCGCCGATCGTAGCCAGCGCGCCGGCAGCGCCGAACTCGCGTGGCCCCGGCCCGCCGGAGTGGCTCCCAGGATGAGGGCTTTCGGAAAGTTACGGTGTGGCCATGTCGGTGACCAGACCCCGCGGGCCGCTCCCGGCGCGTGTGTACTGGACGCGGCGCGTCCTCGTGCTCGGGGTCGCGTTTGCCCTTGTCTTCGGCATCGGCCGCCTGCTGGGCGGGTTCTCAGGCAGGGCTGCCGAGCCTGCGGCGCGGCCGGCCGCTGCCGAGTCGCCTACCGGGTCGCCCACGGCCGTGTCGACGTCCGAGGCCCTCACCGGCGAGCAGCGGAAGGGCGGAACGAGACGCTCCCAGGTGCGCGTGCCCCTCGCCATGCCGAGCGGCCCCTGCCAGGACAGCGACGTCCGGGTAGTGCCCGCTCTGAAGAACAACCCCTATGCCGGTGGGGACGTGCGGCTGACTCTCGAGCTGACGACCTTCTCCTCCCCGGCGTGCAACTGGGAGGTCTCCCCGGAGACGCTCGCCGTGAAGCTGTCCTCCGGAAGTGACCGGATCTGGTCGACCCAGGACTGTCCGAACGCGGTGCCGCACCAGCCCGTGGTGCTTCGCCGCGACCGCAGGCCCGTGCTGGTCGACGTCGTGTGGTCGGGACGCCGGTCCGACCCGGACTGCTCGCGCGTCACCGAGTGGGCGGAGCCGGGGTACTACCACGTCGCCGCGGCTGCGATGGGCTCCGAGCCGGCGGACCAGCAGTTCCGCCTGCTGCCGCCAGCACCGGTGACCATCACGCCGACCCCGAAGCCGAAGAAGAGCCCGAAGCCCGAGCAGAGCTCCAAGCCGGAGCCCACGGCGACGCCGGCGTCGCACGACGACTGAACGCGGGGGGCCGGTCCTGCGGGTCGGTGCAGGCGGTCAGACGTAGCGCTCGAGGATGCTCGACTCCGCGAGGCGCGAGAGCCCCTCGCGCACGCTGCGGGCGCGCAGCTCGCCGACGCCGTCGACGGCCTGGAGGTCGTCCACGCCGGCGGAGAGCAGCTTCTGGAGGCTGCCGAAGTGCTCCACGAGGCGGTCGACGACCGAGCTGGGCAGGCGCGGGACCTTGGCGAGCAGGCGGTAGCCCTTCGGCGTGACCGCCCCGTCGAGGTGCTCGCTGGTGCCCAGGCCGAGCGCCTGGGAGACCGTCGCGATGTCGACGAGGTCCGAGGCGCTGAGCCCCTCCAGCTCGGCCAGGACGTCCTCGGCCCTCCGGGGCTTGCGGGCGTCGGGAAGGTAGTCGCGCACGACGAGCTCCCGCTCCAGGTCCACGCCCGTGACGAGCTCGTCGAGCTGGAGCGCGAGAAGTCGTCCGTCGCTGCCCAGCTCGAGCACGTAGTCCTCGATCTCCCGCGCGATGCGGGTCACCATCTCCAGCCGCTGTGCCACGACGGCCACGTCGCGGACGGTGACCAGGTCTTCGATCTCCAGCGCGGACAAGGTGCTGGAGACCTCGTCGAGCCGGAGCTTGTAACGCTCGAGGGTGGCCAGCGCCTGGTTGGCCCGGGAGAGGATCTGACCGGAGTCCTCCAGGACGTAGCGGATCTCGCCGACGTAGACCGCGATGATCTGCATCGACTGGGACACCGAGATGACCGGGAAGCCGGTCTGCCGGGCCACCCGGTCGGCGGTGCGGTGCCTGGTGCCGGTCTCCTCGCTGTAGATCGACGGGTCCGGCATCAGGTGCACGGCCGCTCGGCAGATGATCGTGGCCTCGGGGTCGAGGATGATCGCGCCGTCCATCTTGGCCAGCTCGCGCAGGCCGGTGGCGGTGAAGGGCACGTCCAAGGTGAAGCCACCGGTGGAGATCGCCTCCACGGTCTTGTCGTTGCCGAGCACGATGAGCGCACCGGTCCGGCCACGGAGGACGCGCTCCAGCCCGTCGCGGAGCGACGTCCCCGGCGCGATGCTCGCCAAGGTCGCCCGCAGCCGGAGCGTCTCCTCCGACCGGTCGGTGGATACCAAGGTGCTCCCCTGATCGAGTGCGTCTGACGCGGTCAGTCTAAGGGATGCCTCCCGCGAGGCACCGGCAACAAGCGGGAGCACCTACACCAGACCGAGCGCCGGTCGTTGCGGTGAGGTGGTGTCGGGAGCGATCAACGGTGTCACATCGCCCTTGCCGAGGTCCAGCACGCGCAGGGCCGCCTCGACGTCGGGCACGCTCACGACCTGAAGGTCGCCGACCTTGCGGACCGCTCCTCGGGCCTGGCCGGGCTCGCTGGGCACGATCGCGTGCCGGAAGCCGAGTCGGGCGGCCTCCGCGATCCGCTGGGGCAGGTCGCGGACCCGGCGAAGCTCACCGGCCAGGCCGAGCTCTCCGATCGCGACCACGTCGGTCGGCACCTCTCGGTCCTTCCACGCCGAGGCGATGGCGATCGCGACGGCAAGGTCGCCGGCGGGCTCGTTGACCCGCGCGCCGCCGACCGTGGAGGCGAACACGTCGTGGGCGTGCAGGCGGATCCGGGCCCGCTGTTGGAGCACAGCGACGGTCATCGCGATGCGCGCGCCGTCGAGGCCCGAGGTCGTACGTCGCGGACGCTCGGCGGCCGACGGCGTGACCAGCGCCTGGACCTCCGCGAGGATCGGCCGTCGGCCCTCCATGGTCACGGCGACGCAGGTCCCGGGGACGGGTTCGTGGTGTCTGGCGACGAAGAGCCCGGTGGGGTCCGTGACCGCGACGATCCCCTCTGCGGAGAGGTCGAAGCAGCCGACCTCGTCCACCGGGCCGAACCGGTTCTTGACCGCCCGGACCATCCGGAGGCGAGAGTTCCGCTCGCCCTCGAAGTGGAGCACGACGTCCACGAGGTGCTCGAGGACGCGAGGGCCGGCGATCGAGCCGTCCTTGGTCACGTGTCCGACGAGCAGGGTCGCGATGTTGCGGGCCTTGGCCACCCGGATCAGTCCGGCAGCCACCTCCTTGACCTGGGTCACCCCGCCGGGGACGCCGTCGACGTCGGCAGCACTGATGGTCTGGACGGAGTCCACGACCAGGAGTTGAGGCCGGACCGCGTCGATGTGGCTGAGCACGGCGCCGAGGTCGGTCTCGGCTGCGAGGTACAGCTCGTCATGGACGCTCCCCGTGCGGTCGGCGCGCAGCCGCACCTGCGACGCGCTCTCCTCGCCGGTCACGTAGAGCGTGCGCGCACCGCGCCTGGCATGCTGTGCAGCCACCTCGAGCAGGAGGGTCGACTTGCCGACCCCGGGCTCGCCGGCGAGCAGCACCGCCGCGCCCGGCACGAGGCCCCCGCCGAGGACACGGTCGAGCTCCGGCACCCCGCTCGTGCCGGCCCGGGACTCGTCGGCCGTGACCTGGCCGATCGGCACCGCGGCCGAGGTGACCGGGCCCGCCGTCGTACGCCCTTGCGGAGCCCCTGCCTCGGCGACGGTGCCCCAAGCCTGGCACTCGCCGCACCTGCCGACCCACTTCGCGGTCTCCCAGCCGCACTCGCTGCATCGGAGGGAGGGCCGGGCTCGTCCTGTCGTCCTGCTCATGTCCCGGACGTTATGCCACCGCGCCGACAAACGCGGGCAGGCCGGGCAGTTCAGTCCACACCGGCCCGCGGTTGACCTGGGGGCGGGTGGCGAGCGATCATGCCAGCCAAGAATTGGAACGATCCAGAGGGATTGTCGACCGGGGGAAACGGAAGCGATGTCACCAGGTCCTACCGCAGGCGTTCGGCGCAACGGCCGCGCGCCGACGCTGGCCACGGTCGCTCGCGAGGCGGGGGTCTCACGCCAGACCGTGTCCAACGCGCTGAACAGCCCTCACCTGCTGCGCCCGGAGACGCTCGATCGGGTACGACGGGCGGTGGAGACTCTCGGGTACTCCCCGAACCGCGCTGCCCGAAACCTCCGCACCCGCTCCTCCCACCTCATCGGGCTCCGGGTCGACCGGGTCGTCGAGGGCACCGCGAACGCCACCATGGACCGTTTCCTCCACTCGCTCGTGGAGAGCTCGAAGGACGCGGGCTACCACGTCCTGCTCTTCTCGTCCGGGGTCGACGCAGGCGAGGGCGCCGAGCACGGGGACCTCGACGAGAGCCTGGCCATCGCCGGCTACGACGACCTGCTCCGCTCCACCGCGGTCGACGCCTTCGTCATCACCGACACCTACCGCGGCAATCCGCAGGCCGGCTGGCTGGAGGAGCGGGGAGCGCCGTTCGTGGCGTTCGGACGCCCGTGGGACGAGCCGTCGGCGTCGCACCCGTGGGTCGACGTGGACGGACGCACCGGGGTGATGCTCGCCGTGGACCACCTCGTCGACCGGGGTCACGAGCGCATCGCGTGGGTGGGCTGGCAGAAGAGCTCGTTCATCGGCGAGGACCGCCGGACCGGGTGGGCCGACGCGATGCACGGGCACGGGCTGTCGACGAGCCGCCTCAGCGCGCGAGGGGACGACACGGTCGACTTCGGCCGCCGCGCCGCCCACGCCCTGCTCGAGAACGAGAAGCCGACGGCCTTCGTCGGCGTCAGCGACACCGTCGCCATGGGTGTCCTCCACGCCCTGGACGACCTCGGGCTGGCTCCGGGCCGCGACATCGCCGTGGTGGGCTTCGACGACTCGATCGCCGCCCAGGTCGCACCACCCGGGCTCACCTCGGTCCGGCAGCCGCTCGAGCAGGTGGCCGTGGACATCGTGAACCTTCTCGACAAGCTCCTCTCGCACAAGCCGATCGAGGAGCCGGGGCTGCTGCTCGCGCCGACCCTGGTCGTCCGCGGCTCCTCCTGACCCCGACCGGGTACCCCCCACGTGTTGTGGACGCGTCCCCAGCGGCATGCCGCTTGTTCACGGTCCATAACCCCGCGTTACAAGGGTGGGCACTCGGGTCAGAAGCGGCGCCACCAGAGGTTCACGGCGTAGTCCACGACGACCCCCTCGTGCTCGGCGAGGATCTCCCGGGCCAGCTCCGGGGTGAACTCGATCCCGACCACCGCCTCGAGGTCTTCACGCCGGTCGAACCGCCACTCGACGTCCAGCGGGACCCGCGTCCAGCCGTGGGAGGACCAGAACCGCTCCACGGCGGTGGGGTCGACGGAGGGGTACCCGCGCCGGAACCACGCCCCGAACGTGCTCCGCGTCGGGTCGTTGTCGATCACGAAGCCCGCGCCGCCTCGGCGCACGACCCGGTCCAGCTCCGCGAGGCCCGGCTCGCACCCCGGGCCGAAGAAGTACGCCCATCGCGCCTGGACGACGTCGGCGGAGCTGTCGGGCAGGGGCACCTCCTGGGCAGTGCCCTGGAGCACCCGGACGTTCCCGAGGCGGGCGGTCCGGCGCCGGGCGATCGCCGCGAGGCCCGGATGCGGCTCCACCCCGACCACGGAGCGGGCGTCCTCGGCCCACCGCGGCAGGTGGTACCCGGTCCCGCACCCGAGGTCGAGAAGGTCCCGGCCGCTCCAGTCGCAGACCGAGCGCATCGCGGCCTCGATACGCCGGTCGGGGTCGACCGCGCGGTTCTCGAGCTCGTACGTGTCCGGGTGGTGCCAGATGTTCGGGCTCGGGATCGTCCCGTCAGACCGGGCCAAGGTCGTCGGAACCGCCGGACTTCAGATCCGGACCTGACCGCGGGCGGTCTCGAACCTCGCCGCGACGATGCCGGGCTCCCCGTGCGGAGCGACCCACTCGACCTCGACGTCCTCGAGCGGGTCGACGTCGGGGTCTCCCAGCCAGTCGCGGACCCGGTCCGGGTCCCCGGCGATCTCGAGGCACTCGAGGTGCAGGTTGCCGCTGCAGCCGGTGCTCGGGTGCTCGACCCCGGACTCCCACTGCACGAAGAAGGGCAGCTGTGGGTCGGACTGGAGGCCCTTCACGCCGAGCTGACGCCACCGCAGCTCGACGCCGTCGGGGCGGTGCCGGTTGCCCTGCACGGACTCACGGCCCAGCCGGATCTCGTGGGGCTCGATGTCGTCGACCGCCACGACCCAGCCCATCCAGCCGCCGCCGGCCTGCGAGCGCGCACGGACCGCCTGGCCGAACGGCGCCTTGTCGGAGGCCGGGTGGTCCAGAACCTCGACGATCTCCATGTACGTCCCTGCGCTGAGGGGCAGGACCATGTTCACCGTGCCGAAGCGCGGGTGGATCCCCCCGTCGACGAACTCCTCGCCGAGCAGCCCACCGAGGCGGAGCGCGGTGCCCTTGAGTCCGTCGGGTCCGGCTGCGTAGGAGATGTGGTCGAGGCGCATGTCAAGCATTCTCGCCATTGATCTTGGACACCCGGACAGCGGGGTCGGGTTCGAGGCGGTTCGACTCTCGGGGGACCGGACCTTCGACCCCTTGTGCACTCCGGGCCCCTGGGTGTTTCGTGAGAAATCACCAGCACGAGGAGGCAGATGTGGCAGGCAAAGCATCGACCCAGCTCGGCGCGGAACCGGTCCCGACGACCGACCGACCCGAGTCAATCCGCAACGTGGTCCTCGTCGGACCAGCCGGCTCCGGAAAGACGACGCTCGTCGATGCACTGCTGGTGGCGGCCGGCGTGCTGAACCGTCCTGGACGGGTGGAGGACGGTACGACGGTCAGCGACTTCGACGAGGCCGAGCTCCGGCAGCAGCGTTCGGTCGGGCTCGCGCTGGCGCCGCTGGTGCACCAGGACGTGAAGATCAACCTGCTCGACACCCCCGGCTACGCCGACTTCGTCGGAGAGGTGCGCGCCGGTCTCCGGGCCGCCGACTGCGCGATGTTCGTCATCGCTGCCAACGAGGGCGTCGACCAGGCGACCCGCGAGCTGTGGCGGGAGTGTGCCTCGGTGAGCCTGCCCCGCGTCGTGGTCGTGACCAAGATGGACCACGCACGCGCCAACTACGACGGCGTCGTCACGGGGGCCCAGGACGCCTTCGGGGACAAGGTGCTCCCGGTCTACCTCCACGAGGGCGACCAGATGATCGGCCTCCTCACCGGTGACGACCCGGCCCACGAGGACCAGCGGGCCACGCTGATCGAGGGGGTGATCGAGGAGTCGGAGGACGAGACCCTCATGGAGCGCTTCCTCGGCGGTGAAGCCGTCGACCGCGACCTCCTCGTCAAGGACCTCGAGCGCGCTGTCGCCCGAGGTTCGTTCTTTCCTGTGCTCCCCGTCTGCTCCTCGACCGGTCTCGGCACGACCGAGCTGCTCGACCTCATCGTCGCCGGGTTCCCGTCTCCTCCCGAGCACGTCTGCCCCGAGGTGTTCACGCCGCAGGGCAAGAGCGCCGGCGACGTCAGCTGTCAGCCCGACGGCCCGCTGGTCGCCGAGGTCGTGAAGACCACGACGGACCCGTACGTCGGACGGGTGAGTCTCGTGAGGGTCTTCTCCGGAACCATCCGGCCCGACATGACGGTGCACGTGTCGGGCCACTTCAGCTCGTTCTTCGGCGAGCAGAGCAGCCACGAGGACCACGACGAGGACGAGCGGATCGGCGTGCTCTCCGTCCCCCTCGGCAAGCACCAGCGGCCCGCCGAGATCGTGGTCGCCGGGGACATGTGCACCATCGGCCGGCTGAGCCGGGCGGAGACCGGCGACACCCTGTCGGACAAGGACAACCCGCTGGTCCTCAAGCCGTGGTCGATGCCCGAGCCGCTCCTGCCGGTGGCGATCGAGGCGCACGCGAAGGCCGATGAGGACAAGCTCTCCTCCGGCCTCCAGCGCCTCGCCGCCGAGGACCCGACGCTGCGCGTGGAGCAGAACCCCGAGACCCACCAGCTCGTGCTCTGGTGCATGGGCGAGGCCCACGCCGACGTCGCGCTCGACCGGCTGGCCAACCGCTACGGCGCGACGGTCGACCAGGTCGAGCTGCGCGTGCCGTTGCGTGAGACGTTCACCGGGATGGCGAAGGGCCACGGCCGCCACGTCAAGCAGTCCGGTGGCCACGGGCAGTTCGCGGTCTGTGACATCGAGGTCGAGCCGCTGCCCGAGGGGTCCGGGTTCGAGTTCGTCGACAAGGTCGTCGGCGGCGCCGTCCCGCGCCAGTTCATCCCCAGCGTCGAGAAGGGCGTCCGCGCCCAGATGGAGAAGGGCGTCGCGAACGGCTACCCGGTGGTCGACATCCGCGTGACCCTCACTGACGGCAAGGCCCACAGTGTCGACTCCTCCGACATGGCGTTCCAGACCGCCGGTGCGCTGGGCCTGCGCGAGGCCGCCGCCGCGACGAGGATCGCCATGCTCGAGCCGGTCGACGAGGTCGCGGTGATGGTTCCCGATGACCTCGTGGGGACCGTGATGAGCGACCTGTCAGGACGCCGCGGGCGGGTGCTCGGCAGCGAGCCGGCGGGCCAGGAGCGCACGGTCGTGCGCGCCGAGGTGCCGCAGGTCGAGATCACGCGCTACTCGGTGGACCTCCGGTCCTTCTCGCACGGTGCCGCGACCTTCACCCGCAAGTTCGTGCGGTACGAGCCGATGCCGGACAACGTCGCGCAGAGGCACCTCCGGAAGAAGGACTGAGCCGGCCCGGCGGTTTCCCAGGGTATGCAGGCAAACTGCTTCTTCCCACGGTGATCTTGCCAAGGGAAGCGGCAGTTTGCCTCGGGAGGTGCGACCTACCGGGCGCAGGGTCAGCGGGGGTCGGCCGGGTGGATGGCCAGGGCGGAGCGTGACCGGAGGTGCGCCTCGCACAGCCGCACGAGCTCGTCGTACGCCTTGCGGCCCATGAGCTCGACGAGCTCGGGCCCGTTCGAGAGGTACACCGGCTCCGCGCCGACGTGAGCCTCGGTGTTGCCGCTGCAGTACCAGTCGAGGTCGTGGCCCCCCGGGCCCCATCCCCGGCGGTCGTACTCGCCGATGCTCACCTCGGTGTAGGAGGTGCCGTCGGGGAGCTCCACCTCGCGGAAGGTACGCCGGATAGGCAGCTGCCAGCACACGTCCGGCTTCGTCTCGAGGGGATGCCGGTCCAGGCGAAGGGCGAGGCCGTGCAGCGCGCAGCCCTGGCCCGCCGCGAACCCGGGACGGTTGAGGAAGATGCACGCGCCCTCGCGGACCGCCGTCTTGCGCTCGCCGTCCTCGTCGGTCTCGACCCAGCCGCTCTTGCTTTCGGCACCTGTGTTCTCAGGGTGGAACTGCCAGTCCTCGGGCCCGAGCATCTTGACGAACTTCTTGACCCGCTTCTCGTCGTCCTTGTCCGAGAAGTGCGCTCCCAGCGTGCAGCACCCGTCGTCGGGCCGGTCGGCGTAGATGCCCTTGCAGCCCTGGCCGAAGATGCACATCCAGTTGGAGGTCAGCCAGGTCAGGTCGCACCTGAAGACCTGGCTCTCGTCGGCGGGGTCGCGGAACTCCACCCACGCGCGTGGGAAGACCAGATCTACCTCGGGCACGCGCCAACCCTACGTCCTGTGTGGGAGGCTTGGAGGCCTATGCGACTGGGAGTCCTCGACATCGGTTCCAACACCGGGCACCTGCTCGTCGTCGATGCGCACGGCGGAGCGGCGCCCATGCCGGCGTACTCCTACAAGGAACCGCTCCGCCTCGCCGAGCAGCTCGACGGGCGTGGCGCCGTGACCGATTCGGGGGTCGAGGCGCTGACCGGGTTCGTGTCCCAGGCCCTCGTGGTCGCCGAGGACAAGGGCTGCGAGGAGATCCTCGGGTTCGCGACCTCCGCCGTCCGCGACGCGGTGAACAGCGACGAGGTCCTCAAGCACGTCGCCGAGCTCACCGGTGTGGAGATCGGTGTCCTCTCCGGAGAGGACGAGGCCCGGCTGACATTCCTGGCGGTACGCCGCTGGTTCGGCTGGTCGTCCGGTCGGCTCGCGGTCTTCGACATCGGCGGCGGCTCCCTCGAGATCGCAGCCGGGTCGGACGAGGCCCCCGACGTCGCCCAGTCGCTGCCGCTCGGGGCGGGCCGCCTGACCCGCGACTTCCTCCCGGGTGACCCGCCGTCCGCCGAAGCGGTCCGGGAGCTTCGCCGCAAGATCCGCACCGACGTCGCCCGCCACGCGGGTGCCGTGCTGCGCGGCGGCGTCCCCGACCACGCCGTGGCCACCTCGAAGACCTTTCGCTCCCTGGCGCGTGTGTGCGGGGCCGCGCCGTCGGCGGAGGGGCTCCTCGTACGCCGGGTGCTCCCCGCCGCCGTCCTCGCGAAGAAGCTGCCCGAGCTGGTCAAGATGCCCGACTCCGAGAAGGCGAACCTGCCCGGGGTCTCGGCGAACCGTGCCCACCAGCTCCTCGCAGGGGCGCTGGTGGGCGACGCGGTGATGGACATCTTCGAGCTCGAGGAGCTCGAGATCTGCCCGTGGGCCCTGCGCGAGGGCGTGATCCTCGAGCGCCTCGACCAGATCAGCGTGCTGGGCTGATAGCCCGACGGCATACCCTGAGGAGGTGAGCCACGTGGCAGGTGCATCGCCTGAGACTCCCGAGACGCCAGAGCCCAGGCCGGCGTCCTCGGGGAGGGTCGAGGCCCTGGAGCACCGCGACGGCCCCCTCGTGGCCCTGTCCACCGCGTCGGTCTACCCGGAGTCGACCGCCAACGGCTTCGCCCTCGGGAGCCGGCTCGGCTACGACGCGGTCGAGGTGATGGTCGGCATCGACCCGGTCAGCCAGGACGTCAAGGCGGTCAAGCACCTCTCGGAGTACCACGAGATCCCGATCTGCGCCGTGCACGCACCCTGCCTGCTCATCACGCAGCGGGTCTGGGGCACCGAGCCCTGGGCCAAGCTCGAGCGAAGCGCCGAGATGGCACACGAGGTGGGGGCGGACGTGGTCGTGGTGCACCCGCCGTTCCGGTGGCAGAGGGACTACGCCCGCAACTTCGTCCAGGGCGTCGCGGACCTCGAGCGGCGCACCGGCATCGCCTTCGCGGTGGAGAACATGTACCCGTGGCGCGCCTCCCGCCGGGAGATGCAGGTCTACGTCCCGCACTGGGACCCCTCCAGGCACGACTACGCGAACGCCACGATCGACCTGTCGCACGCCGCGACCGCCAAGGCGTGCCCGTTGGAGATGGCCCGGTCCCTCGGCGGCCGGCTCCGGCACATCCACATGACGGACGGCAGCGGCTCCGCGAAGGACGAGCACCTCGTGCCCGGGCGCGGGAACCAACCGGTCGCCGAGCTGCTCGAGCACCTTGCCGTGGACGACTTCCGCGGCCACATCGTGGTCGAGATCAACACGCGGCGCTCCGGCACGCGCGAGGTGCGCGAGCTCGACCTGATGGAGGCGCTCGCGTTCGTGCGCCTGCACTTCGCCACTCCGGACATGGGGCGCTCGAACGCTCCGACCTGACCGGCCGGTCCGCCGTCACCGATCTCGGCGGGGCTGACCCCGTAGTGCTTCCCGTCGCGGCAGAATGCTCACGTGAGCGACAACGTGGCGGTGCAGGTCGCGGACCTGCACGTCGTACGCGGCGGGGTCCGCGCGGTCGACGGGGTTTCCCTGACCGTGGCGCACGGCGAGGTGACCGGCCTGCTGGGCCCCTCGGGGTGCGGGAAGACCAGCCTCATGCGCTCGATCGTCGGCGTGCAGATCGTCGAGTCGGGGACCGTCACGGTCGAGGGGAGGCCCGCGGGGGACGCCGCGCTCCGTGACCGGATCGGCTACCTGACCCAGGCGCCGAGCGTGTACGACGACCTCACCGTCGACGAGAACCTCCGCTTCTTCGCCCGGGTCCTGGGCTTCGGCGAGCACGAGGTGGACCGCTGCGTCGCCGCCGTCGCCCTCGAGGACCACCGCACCCGCCTGGCGAGCCGGCTGTCCGGAGGGCAGCGGTCCCGGGTCTCGTTGGCCGTGGCCCTGCTCGGCACCCCGGACCTGCTGGTGCTCGACGAGCCGACCGTGGGGCTCGACCCGGTCCTGCGTCGCGACCTGTGGCAGCTCTTCCACCGGATCGCCGACCAGGGCGCCGCAGTGCTCGTGTCGAGCCACGTCATGGACGAGGCCGAACGTTGCGACCGGCTGCTGCTCATGCGCGGGGGGAGGCTCCTTGCCGACGACACCCCGGCGGGCCTCCTGGAGCGGACCGGCGCGCGCAACGTCGAGCATGCCTTCCTGTCGATCGTGGACGCGGCCCCGTGAGCCGCCGCTCGGAGCACCGGCGGGCGCGACGCATGAGAGGTCGGATCGCCCTCGCGCTGGCAGGTCGGGTCCTGAGGCAGCTGCGCCACGACCACCGGACGACCGCGATGCTCCTCGTCCTCCCGGCCGTCGTGCTGACCCTGCTGTGGTGGATGTTCGAGGACGCCGGGCCGGGCTTCGACAGCCTCGGGCCGCCGCTGCTCGCGCTCATCCCGTTCATCGTGATGTTCCTGGTCACCTCGGTCACGACGCTTCGAGAGCGGTCCTCGGGGACCCTCGAGCGGCTGCTCGCGATGCCGACCGGGAAGCTCGACTTCCTCGGTGGCTACGCGCTCGCGTTCGGGCTGGCGGCCATGCTGCAGTCGGTGATCGCCGTCCTCCTGTGCGTGTGGGCCCTCGGTCTGGACGTGTCGGGCCCGATCTGGATGCTGAGCGTCGTCGCGGTCGCCGACGCGGTCCTCGGCACCGCGCTGGGTCTGTTCGTCTCGGCGTTCGCGCGCACGGAGTTCCAGGCGGTCCAGTTCATGCCCGCGATCGTGATCCCGCAGATCCTGCTCTGCGGGCTGTTCATCCCGCGCGACGAGATGCCCCCGGTGCTCGGCGCCATCTCCGACGTACTCCCGCTCTCCTACGCGGTCGACGCGATGACGACGGTGTCGACGACCACCTCCGACGCGTTCGGCGGGGTGGACACGAGCGTCTGGGGCGACCTCGCCGTCGTCGTCGGCTTCACGGTCGCCGCGCTCGCCCTCGGTGCCGCGACCCTGCGTCGCCGGACTGCCTAGCCCGAGGGAGCCCCGTGCTTCGGGGCGTGCGGCGCATCTCGGGCGTACCGCGTAGCCTGGGCACTGCCGGAGCCGCAGGGCCGCGGCCGGCGTCCCGACGGGAGGAGATCGAGTGTTACGGCAGCCGTTGCTGATGCTCGCGAGCAGCACGCGGATGAAGAACCTGGCCAGCACCATGCCGGTGTCCAGCGGCATCGTCCACCGGTACGTCCCGGGCGAGACGACCGACTCGGCCGTCGAGGCCACCCGCGACCTGATCCGGAGCGGCCTTCACGTGACGCTGGACTTCCTCGGTGAGGACACGCTCGCCCGGGAGCAGGCCGACCACACCGTCGCTGCCTACCTCGACGTGCTCGCCGCGCTCAGCGAGAACAGCCTCGCGCGCAACGCCGAGGTTTCGGTGAAGCTGTCCGCGATCGGCCAGGCGCTTCCGGGCGACGGCGAGAAGCTGGCCCTGGAGAACGCCCGCACGATCTGTCACGCGGCCCGCAACTCCGGTACGACGGTCACCCTCGACATGGAGGACCACACCACCACCGACTCCACGCTCGGCATCCTGCACGAGCTGCGCAAGGACTTCCCCGAGACGGGGGCGGTGCTGCAGGCGTACCTGCACCGCACGGAGGCGGACTGCCGGGACCTCGCCTACGAGGGCTCCCGGGTCCGGCTGTGCAAGGGCGCCTACAAGGAGCCGGAGACGGTCGCCTTCCAGGACAAGACCGATGTCGCCAAGGCCTACGTCCGCTGCATGAAGGTGCTGATGAGCGGCCAGGGCTACCCGATGCTCGCCACGCACGACCCACGGCTGGTCGACATCGCGGGCGCCCTCGCCACCCGCTACGAGCGCACCCAGGGCTCCTACGAGTTCCAGATGCTGTACGGCATCCGGCCGGACGAGCAGCAGCGGCTCGCCGAGGCCGGCGAGAAGGTGCGCGTCTACGTTCCCTACGGCACGGAGTGGTACGGCTACCTCATGAGACGGATGGCCGAGCGTCCCTCGAACCTGGCACTGTTCCTGAGGTCGTTGGTCTCGAAGAAGTAAGGAGTCCGCGCATGTCCCAGGTGGCCATCATCGGCGCCGGCGTCATGGGGGAGACCCTCTTGTCGGGTCTGCTCCGGGCGGGCCGTCGCGCCGACGACCTCATGGTCGGCGAGAAGCGGGCCGAGCGCGCGCACGAGCTCCACGAGCGCTACGGCGTCACCGTGTCCACGAACCTCGAGGCGGCCGAGAAGGCCGACACCCTCGCGCTCGTGGTCAAGCCCCAGGACATGGAGGACCTCCTCAAGGAGATCTCCCCGGCGGTCCGGCCGGGCCAGCTCGTGGTCTCGCTCGCCGCGGGCATCACGACGTCGTTCCTCGAGACCCACCTGCCGACCGGCGTGGCCGTCGTACGCGTCATGCCCAACACACCGGCCCTCGTCGACGAGGGCATGGCCGCGATCTCACGCGGCTCCCACTGCGACGAGGGTCATCTCCTCGAGGCGGAGTCGTTGATGGCGTCCATCGGCAAGGTGATCCGGGTCCCGGAGAAGCAGCAGGACGCCGTCACTGCGGTGTCGGGCTCGGGGCCGGCGTACATCTTCTTCGTGGTCGAGGCGATGATCGAGGCCGGTGTGCATCTCGGTCTGCCCCGCGCCACCGCCTCCGAGCTCGTCGTGCAGACGGTCGTGGGGTCCGCGAAGCTGCTCCGGGAGACCGGCGAGCACCCGACCGTGCTGCGTGAGCAGGTCACCTCTCCGGCGGGCACGACCGCCGCGGCGGTGCGCGAGCTCGAGGACCACAAGGTGCGGGCGGCGTTCCTCACCGCCCTCGAGGCCGCCCGCGACCGCTCCCGCGCCCTGGCCGAAGGCTCCTGATCCGTATCAATTACCAAGGTATGTAGCAGATTCCTCGCTTCCCACGGTAATACCGCCATGGGAAGCGAGGGATTCCCTGCATACCTTGGGAAACTGTCAGCGATGCCCCCTAGCGCGTCCTCGGAGAGTGCTGGATTCTTCCGTCGGCCGCTAGCGCGTCCTCGGGAAGCCGAGATCGACCTCCGACGTGGCGGGGTCGGGCCAGCGGGAGGTCACGACCTTGGGCCGGGTGTAGAAGTCGAGCCCTTCCTTGCCGTACATGGCGCTGTCGCCGAACAGGGACGCCTTCCAGCCGCCGAAGGAGTACGACGCCACCGGCACCGGGATGGGGACGTTGACACCGACCATGCCCACCTCGACGTCGTGCTGGAAGCGCCGGGCGGCACCACCGTCACGCGTGAAGATCGCCGTCCCGTTGGCGTACGGGTTGGAGTTCACGAGGCCGAGCGCCTCCTCGTAGGTCTTGGCCCGCACCACGGACAGCACAGGCCCGAAGATCTCGTCGGTGTAGACGCTCATGCCCGGCCGCACGTCGTCGAGGAGGGTCGTGCCGAGGAAGAAGCCCTGCTTCGGGACCTCGGCCTCGCGTCCGTCGACGACCACCCGTGCGCCCGCCTCAGCGCCGGCGCCCACGTAGGAGGCGACCCGGTCCCGGTGCTCGGCCGTGATGAGCGGCCCCATGTCGGTGCCCGCATCGGCGCCGTCACCCACGGTGAGCTTCGGCAGCCGGGCGGCGATCGCGTCGACGAGCGTGTCCCCGACGGAGCCGACCGCGACGACCACGGAGATCGCCATGCAGCGCTCGCCGGCCGAGCCGTACGCCGCCGACACCGCTGAGTCCGCGGCAAGGTCCACGTCGGCGTCGGGCAGGACCACCATGTGGTTCTTGGCGCCGCCGAGCGCCTGGACCCGCTTGCCGTTCGCGGTGCCGGTCTCGTAGATGTGCCGCGCGACCGGTGTCGAGCCCACGAAGCTGACGGCCGCGACGTCCGGGTGGGTCAACAACCCGTCCACGGCCTCCCGGTCTCCCTGCAGCACCGAGAAGACGCCGTCCGGCAGACCCGCCTGCTGCCACAGCTCCGCGAGGAGCAGCGAAGCCGACGGGTCCTTCTCGCTCGGCTTCAGGATGAACGCGTTGCCGGCCGCGATGGCGTTGGCGCACATCCAGAGCGGCACCATGACGGGGAAGTTGAACGGCGTGATGCCGGCCACCACGCCGAGCGGCTGCCGCATCGAGTAGACGTCCACACCCGTCGACACCTGCTCGGTGTAGCCCCCCTTGAGGAGAGCAGGTACGGCGGTCGCGAACTCGACGTTCTCGAGACCTCGGGACACCTCGCCGGCGGCGTCCGAGAGCACCTTGCCGTGCTCGGCCGTCACGATCGCCGCGAGGTCCGAGGACCGCTCCTGCAGGAGCTCCCGGAAGGCGAACAGGACCGAGGCTCGCCGCGACAGCGACGACTCGCGCCACTCGACGGCAGCGTCGCGGGCCCGGGAAACCGCCGTGGCCACGTCGTCGGAGGAGGCGAGCAGGACCTCGCCCGTGACCTGCCCGGTCGCGGGGTTGTGGACGGGAGACGTGCGGGTGGACGCCAAGGTCGATCGGGAGCCACTGATCCAGTGCGGAATTCGTGCTGTCACCTTGGACATGCTACGTCCGAGCCGGGTTTGGTCCACGGGATCCGCACCTGGGCCCGCACGACCCAAACACAGTTCTGGACGGGACACCGCCGGGCATTGACGGGTAGTAGCGTGGCTCTATGGCAGGCCGTGCGTGCGTGGTGTTCGACAAGACCCTGACCGACTACGACTTCGGTCCGACGCACCCGATGACACCTGTCCGCGTCGACCTCACCATGCGCCTGGCGGACGAGCTCGGCGTGCTCGCCGTCCCCTTCACGGCGAACGGCGGGCTCCAGCAGGTCTCCGCGCCTGTCGCGACCGACGACCTGATCGCCACCGTCCACACCGGCGACCTGATCGAGGCGGTGCAGCGAATGAGCCGCGACCCGTACCAGGTCGACGAGCGGCACGGACTCGGCTCTGAGGACAACCCCACCTTCGAGGGGATGCACGGCGCCGCGGCGCACATCGTCGGCGCCTCCGTCGAGGCGGCCCGCCAGGTCTGGACCGGGGAGATGCTGCACGCCGCCAACATCACCGGGGGCCTGCATCACGCGATGCCGCAGAAGTCGAGCGGATTCTGTATCTACAACGACGTCGCCGTGGCCATCAAGTGGCTGCTCGACAACGGTGCCGAGAAGGTGGCGTACGTCGACGTGGACGTCCACCACGGCGACGGGGTCGAGCGGGTCTTCTGGAACGACCCCCGGGTGCTGACGATCAGCCTGCACGAGACCGGCCAGATGCTCTTTCCGGGCACCGGCTTCCCGCAGGACACCGGCGGCCGGGACGCCCCGGGAAGCGCAGTCAACGTGGCCCTTCCCCCGGGCACCGCGGACGCCGGCTGGCTGCGCGCCTTCCACGCGGTCGTGCCGCCGCTCGTGCGGGAGTTCGCCCCCGACGTGCTCGTCACGCAGCATGGCTGCGACTCCCACATCGAGGACCCGCTCGCACACCTCATGCTCACCGTGGACGGGCACCGCGAGACCTACCTCGCGCTGCACGACCTCGCCCACGACGTGTGCGACGGGAAGTGGGTCGTCACGGGTGGCGGCGGCTACGCAGTCGTCGACGTGGTCCCCCGTTCCTGGACTCACCTGCTCGCGATCGTCGGCGGCCAACCACTGGACCCCCACACGCCCACCCCGGAAGGCTGGCGCGACCATGTGCAGACCCTGCTCGGACGGGTCGCGCCGTTCCGGCTCACAGACGGGCGGGCTCCGGTCTACCGGGACTGGTCGGGCGGCTACGACCCCTCGACCTGGCTCGACCGGGCGATCCACGCGACCCGGGAGGCGTGCTTTCCGCTCAACGGCCTCGATCACCAACCCTGGTGACGAGTTAGCATGAGTTTGGCTGCGGTTCTGTCCTGACACGCCGCAGTATCAGTAAAGAATGTCCGAAAAGTCACCCCTTTCCCAGGGGTCACTCTAGGCTCTATTCTCACCTGAGCACATACGTAGGTCTCCGGTGGGGAAGCCGGGGACGTGGTGTGCGGTGAAAGTCGGTGCATGATGGCCCCAAACAACTCCGGAGACATCTCCGAAGTGAAGTTCCTGACCGTTGCCGAGGTGGCCACGGTCATGCGTGTTTCAAAGATGACCGTCTACCGCCTCGTGCACTCCGGCGAGCTGCCGGCAGTACGTGTCGGCCGCTCCTTCCGGGTGCCCGAAGACGCGGTCAACGAGTACCTGCGCAAGAGCTTCTTCCAGACCGGCTGATTCCCGGGCGCACGGACGACGGACAGCGACGGTGGCGGGTCCCTTCAGGGGGCCGCCACCGTCGTCGTCCGACGAAGACCGGGACCGAAGGTGCGGTCCGGGTTTCTAGAAGCGGATGAAGTTGGCGGCGACGACCCAGCGACCGAAGTCGTCACGCGAGGCGCCGACTCCGAGGCGGCGGGACTTCTTGCTCAGAAGGATGTCCCGATGGGCGGGCGACTCCATCCACATCCGCACCAGCTTGTGGGGCGTCATCGATCCCCGGCCGAGCGTCTCGCCGGCGTACTGCGCGTTGCACTTGTCCAGCACGCTGGTCATGGACTGGTGGAAGAACGCGTCGTTCGCGGCGAGGTAGCGGCTCCAGCGCTCGGCCGTCCCGTCGGGGCAGTCAGCGAAGCGAAGCTTGCGCAGCCCGTGGTTGGCCCGGCGGATGTTGACCTGACGCTGCACGCGCCGCTCGTAGGTGTCCGAGCTCAGCGACCCCGAGCCGGTCATGACGAGCGTCGCGGCGGTGGCCGGCTCTGCGGCGGCCGGGCCGGCGGGCGCTGGGGTCTGTGCGGAGGCGCCGAGCGCCACGACTGACGTCGTGGCCGCCGCGACCGCGACCCGGGTCAGAGAACGGGCCAATGCCCATGGGTGCATCGTGCGAGAAGGGTGTCGGGTCATCGTCGGGCCCCTCCCAAGGCCTGATGGGCGGGCGAGCCTCGGGGGAACGGGGGTGAGGCCGGCCAAGAGATCTCCGGGTGCCGTGCTTGGTCGAACTGTGAAGCTTTTCCAGTATGTGATGAATCCCTGTGGCTGGTGTGCAAACAGAGAAGAAAGTGTCAAGACGACACTCCTGCCCGTTCTGTGAAGAATCGGCCGGTAGTCCGACTCGCTCGCTGTGGACCGCTCCGTCATGCTTCGCCCACGGCAAGCTGTGACCCGAATCACCCGCAGTGGCACCTCGCGTCCAGTTGGCGAGCAGCGGGACCGCCGATTTCCGGCGTCATGACGCATGCAAGTAGGCTGGGCGCTTGGTGTCGCGCGGCATGAGGCCGGACGCGATCGACTTCGAGGCTCGAAAGGTCCACAGTGGGTTCTGTCATCAAGAAGCGCCGCAAGCGCATGGCGAAGAAGAAGCACCGCAAGTTGCTCAAGAAGACGCGGATCCAGCGTCGTCGTCAGGGCAAGTAACCCTCTTGGCGCAGGTGGTCGACTGATGGGACGGATCGTGCTCGTCACCGGGGTCTCGGGTGATCTCGGTGGCCGGTTTGCCCGGCTTCTGTCAGCAGACCCTGCCGTCGACCGCGTCATCGGCGTCGACGTCGTGCCGCCGCGCGGCGACATGGGGGATGTGCGCTTCGTCCGCGCCGACATCCGCAACCCCGTCATCGCCAAGGTCATCGCCGGCGAGGACGTGGACACGGTCGTTCACATGAGCGTCATCGCGACGCCGGGAACGGCTGGAGGGCGTACGTCGATGAAGGAGCTCAACGTCATCGGGACGATGCAGCTCCTCGCCGCCTGCCAGAAGGCCCCGAACCTCAAGCGGGTCGTGGTGCGCTCCTCGACCGCGGTGTACGGATCATCCCCACGTGACCCCGCGATGTTCACCGAGGACATGGCACCCAAGCGCATGCCGCGCTCCGGCTTCGCCAAGGACGTCGTGGAGGTCGAGGGCTACGTGCGGGGCTTCGCGCGCCGCCGCCCCGACATCGAGGTGACGATGCTTCGTGCGGCAAACACGATCGGGCCCACGGTGAACTCGCCCATGGGCCAGTACTTCCGGCTGCCCGTCGTACCCACCATCCTCGGCTTCGACGCGCGGCTCCAGTTCCTCCACGAGGAGGACCTTCTCCAGGTGCTGCGGCACGCGGCCACCGAGGGGGTGCACGGCACCTTCAACGTCGCCGGTGACGGGATCCTCATGCTGTCGCAGGCGCTGCGTCGTCTCGGCAAGCCGTCGCTGCCCCTGCCGTCGTTCGCGGCGAGCCAGGTCGGGTCTCTGGTCCGCCAGTCCCGGGTCGCGGACTTCTCGCCGGAGCAGATGGCCTACCTCACCTACGGTCGTGGGGTGGACACCACGCGGATGCGGCAGGTCCTCGGGTTCTCGCCCGAGCACACCACCGGCTCCGCGTTCGAGGACTTTCGCCGGGTGCTCGGGCCCGGACCCATCTCCGCCGACCGCGTCGCCGCGGTCGAGGACGTCGTGACCAATGCGTTGGGAGTCGGCCGTGGCTGACGCAGAGATCATCCCCCTCGGCACCCGAGGCCGCCCCGGGCGCGGCTCCGGGAGCGCGAAGCCTTCCGCGTCCGCGCGCAGCCTCGCCGGTGCCACCGGCAAGAAGGCGATCCCCAAGCCCCGGTCGGCCAAGAAGCCGAAGGAGCCGGCCGCGAAGGCGCCGACCGACCTTTCTCCCGAGGAGCTGGGCTCGAAGAAGATCGGGGAGGAGATCGAGGTGCCCGCGCCCGGGCACGCCACGCCTGACACGGCTGAGACGCCTTCCCTGCCACCGCTGCGCGAGGTCTCCGGCACCATGGCGAACGACCGGGCGCCGGGCGCGGGCATCCCCGTCACCGACTGGCTCCAGGCCTTCTCGAGCGCGTCGAAGGAGATCTTCGGAGACAACTGGGAGCCCAGGCTGGCGGAGTTCCTGGCCTTCCTCCGCCGTCGGGTCACGGGCGACTACTCCGTCGACGAGTACGGCTTCGACCCCGAGCTCACGGAGCGGTTCTTCTACGCCGCCGTCCGGCCGATCGCCGAGAAGTGGTTCCGGGTGGAGGTCCGCGGTGCGGACAACATCCCGACCGAGGGTGGAGCTCTGGTCGTCTCCAACCACTCCGGGACGCTGCCGGTGGACGGGCTGATCACCGGGGTGAGCATCCACGACAAGACCGGCCGTCACCTGCGGCCGCTGGGCGCGGACCTCGTCTTCCGGCTGCCCGTGGTGGGCGAGATCGCCCGCAAGGGCGGCGCCACCCTGGCCTGCAACGAGGACGCCGAGCGCATGCTCCGGGGCGGCGAGCTGGTCGGGGTCTGGCCGGAGGGCTTCAAGGGGATCGGCAAGGCGTACTCCGACCGCTACAAGCTCCAGCGCTTCGGCCGCGGCGGGTTCGTCTCGGCCGCGCTGCGCACCGGCGTGCCGATCATCCCGTGCTCGGTCGTGGGAGCGGAGGAGATCTACCCACTCGTCGGGAACGTCCCCGCCCTCGCCCGCCTTCTCGGGGTGCCCTACATCCCGATCACGCCGTTCTTCCCGCTGCTCGGCCCCCTGGGGCTGGTGCCTCTTCCGTCGAAGTGGCTGATCGAGTTCGGCGAGCCGATCCGCACCGACTCCTACGACGACGGTGCTGCGGATGACCCCATGCTGGTCTTCAACGTGACCGACCAGGTCCGCGAGACGATCCAGCAGACGTTGTACTCCCTGCTCGTGCAGCGCCGCTCGGTCTTCTACTGAGAGCACACGGTGCCGAGGGAGCGGCAAGGCTCCCGGCGCGCCGGATCAGCCGAGTCCGGGACTGGTCAGTCGAGGATCCCGTTGGGGTCCGGCAGCAGCGTCTTCACGACCCCGGTCAGGCTGGTGTCCTTCTGAGCGACGTTCGGGTCGTCCTTGTTGGCGGCGCCGCCGTCGATCCCTGGCAGAAGCGTCGGCCAGGAGCTCGGGTCGAGCGTGGGCGAGGGCAGTGGGCTCGGCTCGGTCGGCCCGTCGGTCGCACTGCTCGGCGAGGGGGTGGCACTGCCGGCCACCTGGTCGACCCCCTTCACCATGTCGCGCGGGACGACGACGGGGTGGTTGTTCTCGAGGTCCCGACCGGCGGCGTTCCGCATCGCGCGGTCCACCTCGGCCCTGGCCAGGAAGATCCCAGGAACCTCGACGACCGGAAGGTCCGGCGCGCAGCTGCTACACAGGCCCAGGGCCTCGCTGTCGATGTCGTGCAGCAGGATCGCGGCCGACGCGAGATCGTCCTGGGCGTCGTCGGGAACGGTCCGCGCCAACGACTCGAGAGTCGCGATGCCACGGGTCGTGAAGTCGCGGACCGCGACGATCGTCTCCGGGTCGCTGTTCTCGCGGAAGGACTCGAACATCAGGTCCGACCCCTCCTTCGCGGAGGAGGAGAACGCGGCCAGCGTCTCGGGGACGCGCGGCACGCTGTTGACGTCGTCGGTCTCGACGAGGCCCTTGACCTCCACGAGCCGGTGGGACGCCTGGCTCAGCAGGTCGGCTCCCTTGGCGGCGTCGCTGGTGCTGAGCTGGGCCTCGGCCTGCTCGATGCCCCGCTTGATCGGGTAGAGGGCGTCGCCCGGGAGTGCGCCCTGGGCGGCGGCGGCCATGGTCGTCGTGCCGCCGATGAGGACGAAAGCCGATGCGGCGGCGACCAGGCGGCGCTCGCGGCGGCCGCGCTGGCGGACCGGGAGGACCAGGTTGGCGGTCCCGGGCTTGAGAACGCTCTGCGCCTCGAGCATCAAGCGGCTACGAAGGTCGGCCGCGAACTCCGCACGCGGCTGGACCGGCTCCTGCTCGCGCAGAGCGCCCACGACCCCGAGGAGCGTGCTCGTCTCCCGGTCGCGCGCAGCGCTGCTCCCCGCCACACCGTCAACGGCGGCGGCGAACTCCTCGACGCGTCGTCGCGCCTGGAACACCGAGGTCATCGGGCTCGTCCTGTCCTTGGGTCGTGTCTGTGGCCGTGGTGGCCCCTCGCGACCTCTAACGACTCACCGGAGAGCAAGGTTACGGGACGTGACTCAGCCCACCCTTGACATGCTCGGCAAAACCCGGCAGGCGCCGACGTGGCGGTCATCGGACTCCCTCCGGGAGGAGCTTGGCGAGGTTGCGCACCCCGCGCAGCTGAAGCTGCTTCACCGCGCCGTCGCTGCGCCCTAGCACCTTCGCGGTCTCAGCGATCGAGAGACCCTGGAGGAATCGCATGATCAGGCACTCCTGCTGCTCGGCCGGCAGCTCCCCGAGAGCCTGGAGCAGCGCCTCGTTCGTCAGCGAGGCGAGCACGGCGTTCTCGGGGCCCTCCGTCGCCGAGTCGTGGGCACCCATGTCCTCGGTTGCGAACTCGAGGCGGGTGCGCCCGGCCTTGTAGTGGTCAGCCGTGAGGTTGCGCGCGATGGTCATCAGCCAGGCGCCGAAGTCCTTGCCCTGCCACTTGAAGGAGCTCATGCTCCGGAGCGCCCGGAAGAAGGTCTCCGACGTGAGGTCCTCGGCCAGCGCCACCGAGCCCACGCGGTAGTAGATGAACCGGTAGACCGAGGAGTTGTAGTGGTCGTAGAGCATCCCGAACGCCTCGGAGTCGCCGCCCCGGGCCAGGTCCACGAGCCCGATGAGGCGGGACGCCTCCGCCTCGTCGGCCTCGGAGGAGCAGGCCAGGGACGAGTCCGGCTCCCCGGGCTCGAGGCTCGTGGACGGCGGGTTGAAGTCCAGCGCCTCCGACGCCAACCACTGGGGACCGGCTGCGACACCGGTCACACCGGCGCATGCGGTGGCGGGGACGGGGTAGAGGAGATCGGCCAGGGCCATGCGCAGCGCGGTCAGACCACGCGCGAACTCGGCACTGTCGTACATCCGATTGATCTCCCTCGTCGGCTCAATGGCCGGTGCTCCCCGTGTGCCCCAGGCTAGAGGGGGTTGTCCCGTTTGTGAACCCGCCTGTAACTCCGAGTTGCAGTCGTGGCGAGTGTTCCCCGTCACATCATGGGTGAAACATCACGAACTCGGCGACGAATCGCCACTCCCGCCGCGACGGTCCCCGTGACCGCGCCGGCCACCCCCGCGGCGAACAGCCCGGCGCGCGCCGCCTTCCGCCCGGTGCGGTAGTCCCGCACCCGCCAGCCGTTCGCCCGCGCGTGATCGCGCAGCCGGGAGTCGGGGTTGATCACGCACGGGTCGCCGACGAGCGACAGCATGGGCAGGTCGTTGTAGGAGTCCGAGTACGCCGAGCAGCGGGACAGGTCGAGGCCCTCCCGGTCGGCCAGGGCCCGGATCGCCTCGGCCTTGGCGGGCCCGTGCAGCATGTCCCCGACCAGTCGACCGGTATAGACACCGTCCACGTGCTCCGAGACCGTCCCGAGGGCGCCGGTGAGGCCCAGTCGGCGGGCGATGATCGAGGCGATCTCGATCGGAGCGGCCGTGACCAGCCACACCCGCTGGCCCTGGTCGAGGTGGAGCTGGGCGAGGGCCCTCGTGCCTGGCCAGATCCGGTGCGCCATCGCCTCGTCGAAGATCTCCTCGCCCAGCGCCTGGAGCTCCTCGACCCGGTGCCCCTTGATGAAGTTGAGAGCCGACGCCCGGGCCTCGGCGACGTGGTCGGGGTCCTCCACGCCGACCACGCGGAAGTACACCTGCTTCCAGGCGGCGCCGAGGATCTCCCGGGTCGTGAAGAACTTGCGCCGGTGCAGCCCCTTGGCGAGGTGGAAGATCGAGGCGCCCTGCATGATCGTGTTGTCCACGTCGAAGAACGCCGCCGCCGTCGGGTCGGGCGGGGTGCTGAGCGCGGACTCGACCTCCGCGGCCGCCGCGGACGCCTCTCCGGCGAGGACCGACCGGCTGCGCAGGTCTGCCGCGCGGGCGTGCCGGTTCCGGTGCCGTTTCGTGGAGTCCGCCGCGTTCACAGGGGTCACCCTAGTGTCAGGCCGACGGCCCGGTCACCCGGTCCCACGGGCGGTTGCGGTCCGGATCGATGTGGGACACTCGCCCTCGTGAGAGCAGCCTCCAACCTTGCCGACCTGGTGGCTCGGGCGGCGAAGGAGAAGCCCGACGCGGTGGCCGTCGTCGATGCTTCCGGTGGCCGCCGGCTGACCTGGCGCGAGCTGGACGCCGAAGCGGACCAGGTTGCCCAGGGCCTCTCCGACATCGGCATGGTCGCCGGCTACCGGGTGATGCTCGACCTCTCCAACAGGGTCGAGTTCGTGGCGTCGTACTTCGGTGCGCTGCGGGCCCGCCTCGTCGCGGTCCCGGTCAACCCGCGCTCGACGACCGGCGAGGTCGTCCGCATGGTCGCCGACTCGGGTGCCAGGGTCGTCATCGCCGACGCCGACACCGTGACGACGGTGCGTTCCGCGGTAGCCGGGCTCGAGGACGCTCTCGTCGGGGCGGACGCCGAGCTCAGGTCGCGTACGACGGTGCCGCGGGTCGTGGTGGTCGGCGCGCCGGGGCTGCCGGGAGAGACGACGTACTCCGACCTGGTCGGCCGTGGTGGACGGGTGCCGCCCACCCCCGAGGACCCCGAAGCGCTGGCCGTGCTCCTCTACACCAGCGGGACCTCCGGCCGACCGCGTGCGGCGATGTTGTCCCACCGTGCCCTGCTCGCCAACATCGAGCAGGCCGCGGCGGTCGAGCCGCCCCTCATCAGGGGCGACGACGTGGTCCTGGGCGTGCTGCCGTTGTTCCACGTCTACGGCCTCAACGCCGTGCTCGGTCAGGTCGTGCGGCAGCAGGCGCGGATCGTGGTCGTCGAGGGGTTCGACGTCGAAGGCACGCTCGCCCTCATCGAGCACGAGGGCGTGACCGTCGTACCCGTGGCTCCTCCCGTGATCGCCTACTGGCGAGACGTCGACCGCCTTGCGGAGCGGCTGCGCAGCGTCCGGTTCGTGCTGTCCGGGTCGGCGCCGCTCTCCCCCCAGCTGGTCACGAGCTTCGAGGAGCGCAGCCGGGTCACCATCCACCAGGGGTACGGCCTCACCGAGGCCGCGCCCGTCGTGACATCCACCCAGCGGAGCGCCTCTCCCAAGCGGGGGTCGGTGGGGGCCGCACTTCCGGGCATCTCACTCCGGTTGGTCGACGAGGCCGGCCACACCCCCGAGGGCGAGGACCCGGGGGAGATCCAGATCAAGGGCGACAACCTGTTCTCGGGCTACTGGCCGGACGGCGCCGACGGACCGGGTCGTGACGGCTGGTGGGCGACCGGCGACGTCGGGTTCCTCGATCGCGACGGAGACCTGTTCCTCGTCGACCGCATCAAGGAGCTGGTCATCGTCTCCGGCTTCAACGTCTACCCGGTGGAGGTCGAGGAGGTGATCGCCGAGCTCGACGAGGTCCGCGAGGCAGCGGTGATCGGTGTCGCCGACGAGCGAACAGGGGAGGCTGTCGTCGCCTACGTGAGGCCGGTCCCGACCGACGGCCTCTCTGCGGAGGACCTGGTGGCCCGGGTGCGGGAGCACTGCGCGGTGCGGCTGGCGAGGTTCAAGCAGCCGAGCGAGATCCATGTCGTCGACGAGCTTCCGCACACGGTGACCGGCAAGATCGCCAAGGGCACCCTCCGGGCTTCCCGGAGGCGCCGCAACACCGGGCTTCTCGAGTGAACGAGCCCAGCAGCCGTGACCCTCGCACCGAGCTGGGGGAGACCCCGCCGCGCGTCGTGCTCTACACCAAGCCGGGATGCCACCTCTGTGACGACGCCCGGGCGGTCGTCGCGGCGGTCTGCGCGGAGCTGGGGGAGAGCTTCGACGAGGTCGACATCACCGCCTCGGACGAGCTCGTGCGCGAGTTCGGTGAGCAGATCCCCGTGACGTTCGTCGACGGCGAGCAGCACGACTTCTGGCGGGTGGACGCGGAGCGCCTCAGAGCGGCTCTCGTCTAGACCTCTTGCCTCCCCATGTCCCCCGAATCGAGTGACCCAGATCACGTGTGCTAGAGGTCGCGCTTCTCCAGTTTGTTCCCGCGTTCACAAACTCCTAAAGTGAGCCTGGCCGCCGGGGAGCGCGCCCCGAGAGACGGGTGAACCGCGCACCGGTGGGTTCAGGAGAGTCGTGACCTCAGCGCGTAGCAGCCGCAACGGCAGCACCCCCGGTGAGGGTGCCGTCGGGGGAACGACCCGGCCGACCGCCGCGGCCGGGTCGGCAGCCCCGACGCGAACGCCCGAGCGAGGCATCCCCGAGGCCACCGTGGCCCGGCTGCCGATCTACCTGCGCGCGCTGATCAGCCTGGCCGAGCGCGGCATCGCCACCTGTTCGAGCGAGGAGCTGGCCACGGCGGCCGGCGTCAACAGCGCGAAGCTGCGCAAGGACCTCTCCTACCTCGGCTCCTACGGCACCCGCGGCGTGGGCTACGACGTGGAGTACCTTCGCTACCAGATCGCCCGCGAGATCGGCGTGACCCAGGACTGGTCGGTCGTCATCGTCGGCATCGGTAACCTCGGCCACGCCCTGGCCAACTACTCCGGCTTCACCTCCCGCGGCTTCCGGGTCGTCGCCCTTCTCGACAGCGACCCGAACCGCCTCGGTGAGCTCGTGGGCGAGATGAGGATCCGGTCGGCCGGAGAGCTCGAGGCCGTTGTGGTCGAGCACGACGTGGCCATCGGTGTGATCGCCACCCCGGCGCTCGCCGCCCAGGAGGTCTGCGACCGCCTCGTGGCAGCCGGGGTCACGAGCATCCTGAACTTCGCCCCGACCGTGCTGTCTGTCCCCCCGGGGGTCGACGTACGCAAGGTGGATCTCTCGATCGAGCTCCAGATCCTCGCCTACCACGAGCAGCGTAAGGCCATGAGCGCCCCGGACGAGGCCGACCTGAGCCGGGTGGTGGAGTCGGCATGAGCGTGTTGGTCGTCGGTGTGTCGCACAAGACCGCCCCGGTCTCCGTCCTCGAGCAGCTGGCCATGGACACGGAGGCGGTCACCAAGCTCGTCCAGAACGTCGCGGAGTCCGAGCACGTCCTCGAGGCGACGGCCCTGGCCACGTGCAACCGGATCGAGATCTACGCCGACGTCGACCGGTTCCACGGCAGCGTGGAGACCGTCTCGCGGCTGCTGTGCGAGCAGGCCGGGCTCGGCGCCGAGGCCATCGTCCCGCACCTGTACGTCCACTACGACGACGGCGCGGTCTCCCACCTGTTCAACGTCGCGGCAGGGCTCGACTCGATGGTGCTCGGCGAGGGCCAGATCCTCGGCCAGGCACGCGACGCCCTCCGGCTCGGACAGGACAGCGGGACGATCGGGCCGGCGCTCAACGTGCTCTTCCAGCAGGCGCTCCGGGTCGGCAAGCGCGCCCACGCCGAGACCGACATCGACCAGGCCGCGCCCTCGCTCGTCACGGCCGCCCTGGACCGCGCTGTCGAGCACGTCGGAACGGTCTCCGGCAAGCGGGCGGTGGTGGTCGGCGCCGGGGCGATGGCCTCGCTGGCCGTCTCCACGGTGGCCAGGCTGGGCGCTGCCGACGTGGTCATCGCGAACCGCACGGACGCGCACGCTGCCCGGCTCGCGAAGCAGTACGGCGGCCGCGTCGTCGCCCTCTCCGAGATCGACCGGGAGATCTCGTCCGCGGACATTCTGATCTCCTGCACCGGCGCGGCCGGGTTGGTGCTCCCGCTCAGCCAGGTCGCCGCGGCGCGGAACCACGCCACCCAGCCGCTGGCCGTGCTGGACCTCGCACTTCCCCACGACGTGGACCCCGCGGTCGCCGAGCTCCCCGGCATCGCCCTGATCGGCCTCGCCCGGCTGGCCCAGGAGCTCCACGAGGGAGACAACGGCTCGGACATCGCTGCCGTCCGGACGATCGTGAGCGAGGAGATCAGCGCCTTCCTTGCGGCCCGACGCTCCGCGAGCGTGACGCCCACCGTGGTGGCTCTGCGCACCATGGCGACCGGCGTCGTCGAGGCCGAGGTCGAGCGCCTGCTGACGCGGCTGCCCGACCTGGACCCTCAGATCCGCGCCGAGGTCGAGCTGGCGGTCCGTCGGGTCGCGGACAAGCTCCTGCACCAGCCGACCGTCCGGGTCAAGGAGCTCGCGAACGAGTCGGGAGCGGTCTCCTACGCCACCGCCCTCGCGAAGCTGTTCGCGCTCGACTCCGAGGCGGTCGACGCCGTGACCCGAGCGGAGGGAGTGCAGTGAGCCACCACCACCGGCACGACCAGCCGAACACGATGGGCGAGATCGCCGACGTGGGGCCGCTGCGTGTCGGCACCCGTGCCTCCCTGCTCGCCCGGACCCAGAGCGAGACCGTGGCCGAAGCGCTCCGGGAGGCCCTCGACCGTGAGGTGGTGCTCGTCGAGGTCACGACCGAGGGCGACGTGTCCTCGGCGTCTCTGGCCTCGATCGGCGGCGCCGGGGTGTTCGTCAGCGCACTGCGTGAGGCGTTGCTGCGCGGCGACGTCGACATCGCGGTGCACTCGCTGAAGGACCTCCCGACCGACCCCTGCGAGGGAGTCGCCCTGGCCGCCGTACCCCTGCGCGAGGACCCGCGGGACGCCGTCGTGGCGCGCGACGGGCTGACCCTCGGCGAGCTGCCGACGGGCTCGAAGGTCGGCACGGGCTCGCCGCGTCGCGCCACGCAGCTGGCCGCGCTCGGGCTGGGTCTCGAGATCGTCGACATCCGCGGCAACGTGGACACGAGGATCAGGAAGGTCACCTCCGGCGAGCTCGACGCGGTGGTGCTCGCCCGCGCGGGTCTCGCCCGGATCGGCCGCCTGGACGAGGTGACCGAGGTGCTCGACCCCTTGCAGATGCTGCCCGCACCCGGCCAGGGTGCCCTGGCAGTGGAGTGTCGCAGCGACGAGGAGTTCCTGCTCGACCAGGTTCACCTCGCGCTCGACGACGACCGCACCCGCGCAGCCGTCACGGCTGAACGCGCCGTCCTCAAGACGCTCGAGGCCGGTTGCTCGGCCCCTGTGGGTGCCCTGGCCGAGGTGGCCGAGGGCGACGAGGGCGACGAGCTGTGGGTGCGCGCGATCGCCCTGTCGTACGACGGCATGGTCGCCGTACGACGCTCAGCCTCAGGCACACCCGACGACGCTGTCGGAGTGGGCCAGCGCCTCGCAGCAGAGATGCTCGACGACGGCGCCGACACCCTGATCAGCGAGCGGGTGTCATGACCGCACGGCCGAACACGACCAGCAAGAAGGCGACTGTGAGCAAGACCCCGACAAAGTCCGCAGCCACCAAGCCGTCGACCAAGAAGGCGAAGTCCGTGTCGAAGAAGTCCGCTGCCAGTACGACAGCCGCTCCCGCCGAGCAGGCCGAGTCGACAGCGCCCAAGCCGTCCGCGCCCGTGGGCTACGTGTCCTTCGTCGGCAGTGGCCCCGGTGACCCGGAGCTGCTCACCGTGCGCGCGGCAGACCTGCTCCGCACGGCCGAGGTGGTGATCACGGAGGTGCCCTCCCACGCCGAGCTGGTGAGGTCGTGCCTCGGCCTCCCCGAGCCGCGGGTCACGGTCGACGACGACGGCAACGAGTCGCTGGAGAACCTGGGGGGTCCGGAGATCGTCGACGGCGGCTTCGGTCAGGACGGCCAGCCCCTCACCCATGCGGCCCGTGCCAAGGTCGTCGTCAAGCAGGCCAAGACCGGCCGCCGGGTCGTGCGCCTGATGGCCGGTGACCCCTTCCTCTACGCCTCCGGGCCCGAGGAGGCGCAGGCCTGCGTGAAGGCAGGCATCGCCTTCGAGATCGTCCCCGGCGTCTCCTCGGTCACGGCGGTGCCCGCGTACGCCGGCATCCCGCTGACCACCAAGAACAACCGGGAGGTCGCCGTCGTGACCTGCGGTGAGGCGAAGGTGGACTGGAGCCAGTACGCCGACAACCGCACCCTGGTCCTCCTCTCCGCGGTGAACTCGATCGACGGGATCGCCAAGGCGCTCGTCGCCGCGGGGCGTCCTGCCACGACCCCGATCTCCATGACCCGGGTGGGCACCACGACCGAGCAGGCCACCGTCGTGTCCACGCTCGAGAACATCGGGACCGACGCCCGCGCTGCTCGGATGGCGCCGCCCGCGATCACCGTCGTGGGCGACGTGGTCGACCTCCGCAGCACGCTGTCGTGGTTCGAGACGAAGCCGCTCTTCGGCTGGCGGGTGCTCGTGCCCCGCACGAAGGAGCAGGCCGGCTCGCTGTCCACGCGTCTTCGCGGCTACGGCGCGGTGCCCGAGGAGGTGCCGACCATCTCGGTCGAGCCGCCGCGCAACCCCCAGCAGATGGACAAGGCGGTCCGGGGCCTCGTCGAGGGCCGCTACGAGTGGATCGCGTTCACCTCCGTCAACGCCGTCAAGGCGGTGCGGGAGAAGTTCGACGAGTACGGTCTCGACGCCCGGGCCTTCTCCGGCCTGAAGATCGCCGCGGTCGGCGAGAAGACGGCGGCGGCCATCGCGGCGTGGGGCCTGCGCGCCGACCTGATGCCGAGCGGCGAGCAGTCCGCGCGCGGTCTGCTCGAGGACTGGCCGCCCTACGACGAGGTGCTCGACCCCATCAACCGGGTCTTCCTGCCGCGGGCCGACATCGCGACGGAGACCCTCGTCGCCGGACTCCTGGACCTCGGCTGGGAGGTCGACGACGTGACGGCGTACCGGACTGTCCGTGCGACGCCGCCTCCGGCGCCGACACGTGAGGCCATCAAGACCGGCAAGTTCGACGCGGTGGTCTTCACCTCGTCCTCCACGGTCCGCAACCTGGTCGGCATCGCGGGCAAGCCCCATGCCTCGACGGTGATCGCCGTGATCGGCCCGGCGACCGCGAAGACCGCCGAGGAGCACGGGCTGCGCGTCGACGTCATGGCCCCCACGCCCTCGGTCGAGGTGCTCGCCGACGCGCTCGCCGACTTCGGGGCCGCGCGTCGCGCCGCCCTGATCGAGTCGGGCCAGCCGGTGACGAAGCCGTCGGAACGCCGTCCCTCCGCCCGCCGGAAGGCCACCTGAGCATGGGCTATCCCGAGGTCAGGCCGCGCCGCCTCCGCCGGACCGCAGCGCTGCGGCGGCTCGTCGCGGAGACGTCGGTCGAGGCCCGGCAGCTCGTGCTGCCGGCGTTCGTGCGCGAGGGCGTGAGCGAGCCGGTGCCGATCGGCTCGATGCCAGGAGTGGTGCAGCACAGCCGGGACTCGCTCCGACGTGCCGCCAAGGAGGCTGCCGAGGCGGGGCTGGGCGGGATCATGCTCTTCGGCATCCCGGAGACCAAGGACGCCACGGGGTCCTGCGGGGTCGATCCGTCGGGGGTCCTCAACGTCGCGATCGCCGATGTCGTGGCCGAGGTCGGCGACGCCCTGCCCGTGATGGCCGACCTGTGCCTCGACGAGTTCACCGACCACGGTCACTGCGGCGTGCTCACGGCCTCGGGCGAGGTCGACAACGACGCGACCCTCGAGATCTACGCGCGCATGGCGGTGGCGCAGGCGAGGGCCGGCGTCGACGTCGTCGGCCCGAGCGGCATGATGGACGGCCAGGTGGGCGTGATCCGCGAGGCGCTCGACGAGGCCGGGCACCAGGACGTCGCGATCCTGGCCTACTCCGCGAAGTACGCCTCCGCGTTCTTCGGGCCCTTCCGTGAGGCGGTGGACTCATCGCTCCAGGGCGACCGCAAGACCTACCAGCAGGACCCCGCGAACGGCCTCGAAGGCGTGCGTGAGGCACTCCTCGACGTCGCGGAGGGCGCCGACATGGTGATGGTGAAGCCGGCCCTCGGCTACCTCGACGTTCTTCGCGCCGTCGCCGAGGCGGTCGACGTTCCGGTCGCGGCCTACAACGTCTCGGGGGAGTACGCCATGGTCGAGGCGGCCGCCGCGAACGGCTGGATCAACCGCGAGGCCGCCATCCTCGAGTCCCTCACCTCGATCCGGCGGGCGGGCGCGGACGTCGTGCTGACATACTGGGCCGTCGAGGCGGCGGGCCTGCTCCGCCGCTGACCCGGGCCCGAAGGACATGCACTCCGTGCCGTCGGGGACCGCAGACGCGGCCTCACTGTCCTACAGGGTGGGTGGCAGCGCGATCAGGGCCTCTGTGTCAGCTTTCTCAGGTCCGGCAGGGAGAGCTCGGGGCCGGTCAGCTCGCCTGCTTCCGGGGTTGGTGCCGCACGGAGTCCGCGGATGAACAGCTCGAGATGGCGACGCGCGAGGTCGTGCTTGAGCTCCGGGGTCATCGGGCCGGGCAAGGGCCGCGCGATCCGGACGAGCATCATCCCGACGTCCGCGAACGTCACGTCCTTGGCCAGCGCGCCCGCGTCGTGCGCGGCGTCGACCAGTCTCTCCACCGCCTCGGACGACGCCGTGCGTGCGGCCCGGAGGTCGGCATCGGTCAGGTCGAGCACGTCCAGCACGGCCGGGATGACGGCCGACACCTTCAGCTCCAGCGCCTCGCGAAGGTAGCGCGCGAGGGCCTCGAAGGCGTCGGACTCCTCGTCGGCTGCTCGACGCGCGGCCGCGGCTGTCGCGGTCAGCGCCTCGAGCACGACGGCTTCGAGCAGTGCGTCGCGGTCGGGGAAACGGCGGTAGAGGGTGCCGATGCCCACGCCGGCCTTTCGTGCGACCTCGTCGAGGGGGACGTTCGGACCTCGCTCGACGACCAGGTCGCGAGCGGTCTCGAGGAGTCGCTCGAGATTTCGCTGGGCGTCTGCCCTCATCAGCGTCACCGACTCCCGCTAGCTCGGCCGGACGGCAGGTGGTCCTCCTGCGCAGTAACCGGAGAAAAAATCTCCAGATCATCTTGCCTCGCCCCGGTGCCCCGTGGCAAATTGAACCGGAGGAAAACCCTCCGATTGTCTCGGGAAGGAGGCGCGGACATGTCGAACGCACGTCCCACAGAGCACGGATCCGCCGTGGCCTCGCGCGCCTGGGCGGCGCTGGTCGTCGCATCGATCGCCCAGCTGGTGGTGGCCCTGGACGCGACCATCGTGAACGTCGCGCTTCCCAGCGCCCAGAAGGTGCTCGGCTTCGACGACGTCGACCGGGCATGGGTCGTCACCGCCTACACGCTTCCCTTCGCGGGGCTGCTGCTGCTCGGCGGGCGGATCGTCGACAGGGTCGGCCAGAGAGCGGCCTTGCTGGGGGCCATGAGCGGCTTCGCCGCGGCCTCGGCCCTGGCTGGTGCTGCGCCGGGGCTCGGCCTTCTGGTGACCGGCCGAGCGCTGCAAGGTGCGTGCGCCGCCGTGATGGCCCCCGCTGCGTTGTCGACGGTTGCCACGTCGTTCACTGACCCCCGGCTGCGCGGAAAGGCCTTCGGAGTCTTCGGTGCAGTGGCGAGCGGCGGCGCTGTCGTCGGTCTGCTCCTCGGGGGTGTGCTGACCGAGACCCTCGGCTGGCGCTGGTGCCTCCTCGTCAACGTCGCGGTGTGCATCCCGGTCGCGCTCGTCGGCCGAACCCTGCTGCCGAGCCGGTCGGGCGATCGGCGAGCTCGCCTCGACGTTCCCTCGGCGGTGCTGGCGACCGCCGGGCTCGTCGGCCTCGTCCTCGGCTGCAGCCGGGCCGCGCAGCTGGGATGGGCGTCCCCGTCGGTCGTCGTGAGCCTGCTCGCCGGGGCAGCACTCACCGCAGCGTTCTTCGTGCGCCAGAGCGTGGTCGAGTCGCCCCTGCTTCCGCTCGACATCCTCCGCGACCGGGTTCGGGTGGCGGCCTATCTCGCCTGCGCCGCCGGGGTCCTCGCGATGTTCGGCGCCTTCTTGATGCTGACCTACTACTACCAAGCGGTGCTCGGCTACTCGCCCGCCCGCACCGGGCTCGCGTTCGTGCCCATGACCCTGGCGGTCGTCACCAGTGCCTACGGGCTGGCCAGCCGTCTCATGCACCGAGTCGCGCCGGCTCTCCTCGTGGTCCCCGGCCTGGTCGTGTGCGCCGCGGGGTTGGCCCTGCTCAGCACGCTCGACGCGTCCAGCGGCTACCTGACGTCGATCCTGCCCGGGGAGGTGCTCGCCGGAGCCGGGATCGGCTGCGTCGTCACTCCGTCCGTCGCAGCGGCGACCTCGCGGGTCGACCCGCGCCGCATCGGCATCGCCTCGGCCGTGGCGAACGTCGCCATGCAGGCAGGCGCCAGTGTCGGCACTGCGGTCCTCAACACGGTCGCCGTCCACGGCACGGGCGGCTCGACAGGAGCCGAGGCCCTGGTGCGCGGATACACGGCAGCGGCCGCCTGGTCAGCGGGTCTGCTTCTCCTGGCCGCCGTCATCGTGAGCGCCCTCCTGGTCCCGGCCCGGGGCGAGACGAGCAGGGTCGGCCCAGGGTGAACGTATGCCGTGACCCCCGAGAAGTGGCGTGCGCACCGGTGGCCGTCCCGTCGGGTCGCTCACCCCAGATCCTGGAACCGGGGCCAGAGCGTCGCCCACGGTCGACGGGGCACGCAGACACTCATCGTCGTCCCGTTCTCGTCGTTGTCGATGCCCAAGGTGTTGACGAGCCGGCCGGCGGGCCTCAGCTCCCGGCAGGCCTGCTGCAGGAGCATCGGTTCGACCCCGACTGCCAGCACGGGCACGGCTCCCGGCGGGTGCCCCCACTCGCCGTACGCGTTGTGGCCGCTGAAGGGGTTCGGCAGACCGAGCGCAGGGCCGTACCGGGCGATCGCGCCTGCCTCGCCGTAGTTGCCCGTCACGACCGCGGTCCGGGCAGGCAGGTCCCGGTGGGCGACGGCCACCTGCTGCACCAGCTGTGGCCAGCCGATCGTCTCGCCGGCGTCGTAGTTCACCGGGACGACCACGTTCGCCCATCGGACCGGAAGCAGCGGGAGGACGAAGATGAGGGCAGGAGTGCTCAGAACCAGGAGCGCCGGCGCCACCCAGCCGCGAGGCGCCCAGTCGAGCAAGGGCTGGGCGCCGGCGGCGAACAGCAGCGGAAAGAGCCCTGCCAGGTAGTACGGCTTCCCTCCGGTCACCACGAAGGTGACCAGGAGCACCACGAACGTCGCGCCGAGACTGCGCAGGGTGGTGTCCCGCAGCAAGCGGACCAGGCCCCACAGCCAGACCGGCAGGAGCCAGGGCCCGACCTGCAGCACGACCAGCGGGATGAACAGCAGTCGTGAGGCCGACGTCCCGCTGCCGCCTTCCGCGATGTTGCGCGCGACCTCGAGCTGAGGCCATCCGTGGGTCCCCTGCCAGACCAGGTACGGCAGACCGAGCAGCAGCGCGACCCCGCAGGCGGCCCACGGCCCACGGGTGCGCAGCAGTCGCCGGGGCCCCACGAGCAGGACGCTGACCGCGAAGCCGACGAGCAGGAACGCGACCAGGATGTTCGCCAGCATCGTCAGTCCGGCGACGACGCCGGCGAGCAGCCAGAGCCGGCGGTCGTCCCCCTGCAGCAGACGCAGCAGGAGGTAGGTGAGCAGCGTCCAGCCGAGCAGGTCGAACGTCGCTGTGCTCAGCAGGTGACCCATGGCGAGGACCACCCCGCTCAACGCCGTGCTGGCGCTCGCGAGCACCTGCCCGCCGCTGCGTGCGCCCAGGCGCTGCGCCATCAGGGCAGCAAGGAGGGTGACGGCGGCCGCGATCAGTGCCGAGGGGAGTCGAAGGGCCGCGAGCGACCCGGGAGCCAGGGTGGAGACGGCACGCGCCACCAGCGGCACCAGGGGTGGCTGATCCGGGTAGCCCCAGGACAGATGCCGGCCCGCCTGGAGGAAGTAGAGCTCGTCGCGGTGGTACCCGTACCGCCCCGACACCAGCACCAGGACGACGGCGGTTGCCGCCGCGACCGCCAGCACCGGTCGACGGGCGAAGCTGCTCATGCCCGGGGAGCGTAGTTGCTCGCCTCTTCCGCAGACGGTTTCCGACGGGCGGTGGGCGAGCCCACGCACTGCAGGACCAGAAGAGGCCCCCGTCGATCGACGGGGGCCTCTGCGTCTGCTCTTCCGGCCGCTGGGAGCCGGCCGGACGGGCTGGTCACTTCATCAGGTCAGCGATGCACGAGTCCAGGTTGATGGCGAGAACGCCCTGGGCAATGCACTTGGCCTTGGCCTCGGCGTACGTGAGCGTGTCGGTCGTCGTACTGGTCGTGTTGTCGGTCGTGTCCTTGACGGTGTCGGTCACCTTGTTGGTGGTGTCCTTCAGCGTGCTCGTCGGGCTGTCGGGCGCAGGCTGCTCGGGAGCGGTCGGAGCGGTCCCGCCGCCACCACCGGAGCCGGGCCGGCTGACGGAGCCGCTGCCGCTGCCGCTGCTGCCGCCGGAGCTGGTCCTGGTCTTGTGGTGGTGGCTGGCCGCCTTGCGCTTCCCGGAGGCGCCCGGTCCGGCCTTGCTCGAGCCGGGGCTGATCACCGGCGAGGTCGCGACTCCGTTCGGCACGGAGGAGTAGTCGCCATCGAGGTAGGCGTTCATGATCGAGATGACCAGGTCGACGTACTCCTGGCTGTGGTTGTAGCGGTAGACCGCCGCCTTCTGGCCCCCGTAGTTGGAGAGGTCCTCGTCGCCGGAGCAGAGGTACACGGCTGTGGCGAGGGCGGCGTCGTCGATGTCCTGCGGGTCGCGCTTGCCGTCTCCGTCGCCGTCGACCCCGACGACGCTCCACGTCTGCGGGATGAACTGCATCGGGCCGACCGCCCGGTCGTAGATCGCGTCGTTGTCGAACTGTCCGGCGTCGGTGTCGCTGACCTCGGCAGTGCCGTCCGAGCCGTCGAGCGGGATGCCGTAGATGCCAGGCCGGCTCTTGCCGTCCTTGCCGAGGACGTTCCCGCCGTAGCGGCCGTGGTCGGACTCGACCCGACCGATGGCGGCGACGAGCTGCCAGGAGAGGTTGCACGAGCGGTCGGCGGTGTTCATGACCTGCTCGGAGCGCTGGTAGGCGGCGAGTGCTGCGGCCGGGATGCCGTTGGGGGAGGAGCTCGCGACGATGCTGTCCTTGGCCCCGTCCGGGACACCGGGCGCGATCGACCCGGGCCGCGACATGCTGGCCGGGGCCTCGAGGGCCTCGTTGGGCACCTCGGTGCCGTCCGGGAGCCTGGTGGTGTGGTGCTTCGGGCTCGCGCTGGCCGAAGACGTCACCGTCAGGCTGGTCGTCCAGGCGCCCGAGAGCAGTGCGAGCGGCACGAGTGCCGTCGCCTTCTGCCACGTGGTCAGCCGTTTGTGCGTCATGCGCTTGTGAGACATGCGTCTCCACTCCCCTGTTCTGTGCCGCCCGGGTTCCCCCACAACGAATACCCGAGATGTCCCTCTTGCATGCCCAACGACCGGGTCGTTATTTGGTTACGCGCCGGTAGGCGATTAGGGTTCGCGTTCGCCCGTTCTGTCCCGATAACGCAGGGAACGTCCCGGACCTTCCCTGGTCGACTGTGTGACGCCTCAGCGGCGCGGTCATGACGTGGGACGGCCGCTCACAGCTCCTCCGCGGGGGCTGGTTGGGCTGCGCTTTCCCGCTCGGGGACAATGGGCCGAGTGAGCCACCTCGACACGTCCGCGTCGGCAGCCCTGTTCGACCGCGCCCTGGCCGTGACACCCGGCGGGGTCAACTCACCCGTCCGCGCGTTCAACGCGGTCGGCGGCACCCCGCGGTTCATCGAGAGCGCACACGGCCCGTACCTCGTCGACGTCGACGGCAACGAGTACGTCGACCTGGTCGGCAGCTGGGGTCCCATGCTCCTGGGGCATGCCCATCCCGAGGTGCTCTCCGCGGTCTTCGAGGCGGCCTCCCGCGGTACGTCGTACGGCACCCCGACCGTCCCCGAGGTCGAGCTCGCCGAGGAGATCGTCGGGCGGACACCGGTCGAGAAGCTTCGCTTCGTCTCGTCCGGCACCGAGGCGACCATGTCGGCGATCCGGCTGGCACGCGGCTTCACCGGCCGTGACCTGGTCGTGAAGTTCGCCGGCTGCTACCACGGCCACGTCGACTCGCTGCTGGCCTCCGCGGGCTCCGGCCTCGCGACGTTCGCGGTGCCGGGCACGCCGGGAGTCCCCGCCGCGTCCACCGCAGCCACCCTCGTGCTGCCCTACAACGACCGGGCTGCGGTGGAGGAGGCCTTCGCGGAGCACGGCGACCGTATCGCCTGCCTCATGACCGAGGCCGCTCCCGGGAACATGGGGGTGGTGCCGCCCGCTCCGGGGTTCAACGCCTTCCTCGCCGAGACCTGCCGTCGCCACGGCGCGCTGTTCGTCAGCGACGAGGTCATGACCGGCTTCCGGGTCACCCGCTCGGGGCAGTGGGGTCTCGACGGCGCCGTTGAGGGCTGGGTGCCGGATCTGATGACCTTCGGGAAGGTGATGGGCGGGGGGTTTCCCGCCGCGGCGTTCGGGGGCCGGGCCGACGTCATGGCCCACCTCTCGCCGGAGGGGCCGGTCTACCAGGCCGGAACGCTGTCCGGGAACCCCGTGGCCACGACTGCCGGGCTCACCACGCTGCGGCTCGCCACCGACGACGTGTACGCCCGGATCGGCGAGTCGTCCGGGACTCTGCAGGCGGCCGTCTCCGAGGCGTTCGAGAAGGCTGGTCTGCCGCACCTGATCCAGAGCACCGGGAACATGTTCAGCGTCTTCTTCGTCGAGGAGGGCGTGACCACGGTGCCGAACTTCGAGGTCGCGTCGACCCAGCGCACCGACCGCTTCAAGGTGTTCTTCCACGCGATGCTCGAGCGGGGGGTCTACCTCCCGCCCAGCGCGTTCGAGGCGTGGTTCCTGTCCTCGGCCCACGACGACGCAGCGCTCGACCGGATCGTCACCGCGCTGCCGGCCGCCGCACGCGCCGCGCTGTCCGTCCCCGACCTCGAGGGAGCAAGATGAGGACCGTCGTACACCTCCTCCGTCACGGCGAGGTGCACAACCCGACCGGTATCCTCTACGGCCGCCGGTCCGGCTACCACCTCTCCGACCTCGGGCTGAAGATGGCGCAGCGCGTCGCCGACGCGGTGGGCGACCGCGACATCACCCGCGTGATCTCCTCCCCGCTCGAGCGGGCCCAGGAGACCGCGGCGCCGCTGGCCAAGGCGCGGCAGGTCGAGATCGTCACGGACGTGAGGGTCATCGAGTCCACCAACGTGTTCGAGGGCGAGACGTTCGGTGTCGGCGACGGTGTGCTGCGCAAGCCGAAGGCCTGGAGGCACCTGTGGAACCCGTTCCGTCCCTCCTGGGGTGAGCCCTACAAGGAGGTGGCCGCCCGGATGCTAGCCGGTGTGTACGACGCCCGCGACGCCGCCGAGGGCCGCGAGGCCGTCATCGTCTCGCACCAGCTGCCGATCTGGATCACCCGGCTGCACCTGGAAGGCCGGTCCTTCCTGCACGACCCGCGCCGCCGGCAGTGCACCCTGTGCAGCCTCACCTCGTTCACCTTCGACGGTGACCGGTTGACCACCGTGAGCTACTCCGAGCCCGCGGCCGACCTGCTGCCGCTCAAGGACCGGGCCGCTCCGTTCTCCGCGGGCGGCGCCCCTGTCGAGAACAAGCCACCCGCCGGAGCCTGAGCGTTGCCGAACCCGCCAACCCCCGCGGTGCGCCGCAGAGCCGCCGCCGCGATACTTACCGCGCTCCTCGCGAGCGCGGGCCTCGCTGCCTGCTCGAACGACCAGGTCGGCAGCTCGGGCGACGCGGGCTTCGTAGCGGGCAAGGGCGTGATCACCCGTCTCGCGTTGGACAAGCGCAAGGAACCCGGAGAGGTCTCGGGTGAGACCCTCGACGGCAAGCCGATCTCGCTCGACGACTACCGGGGCAAGACGGTCGTGGTCAACGTGTGGGGGTCCTGGTGTGCACCATGCCGCTCCGAGGCGCCCGATCTCGTCGCCGCCTCGAAGGAGCTTGCCCGGGACGGTGTCGCGTTCGTCGGGATCGACTCCCGGGACCTCGACCGGGCGGCGGCACAGGCGTTCGTGCGGCGCTTCGAGGTGCCCTACCCCAGCATCTACGACCAGCAGGGCAAGACGCTGCTCGCCTTCCGCGGGACCCTCAGCCCGAACGCCATCCCGAGCACGGTCGTGATCGATTCGCAGGGCAGGGTGGCGGCCAGCATCATCGGTGAGACCACCAAGGCGACCCTCGTGGGGCTGGTCCGCGACGTCATGACGGAGGAGGGGTGATGGCGAGCCTGCAGATCGGCGACTGGTTCGCCGGCACGGCGCTGTCCGGATCGCTCCTCCTCGCGGTCCCCGTCGCCCTCGTCGCGGGCCTCGTGTCCTTCTTCTCCCCGTGTGTCGTCCCGCTCCTGCCCGGCTACCTGTCGTACGCGACGGGCCTGTCCGGGGCGGACCTCGAGTCCGCGCGTCGCGGCCGGATGGTCCTCGGCAGCACGTTGTTCGTCCTCGGCTTCACGGCGGTCTTCGTCGCGATGGGCACCGCCTCCGGGGCGCTCGGGGACTGGCTGATCGTCTACTCGCGGGAGATCAGCGTCGTCCTCGGCAGCTTCACCATCCTGGTCGGGATCGCCTTCCTCGGGCTGGTGCCGTGGATGCAGCGGGACATGCGGGTCCACAAGGTCCCCGCCGTGGGACTCACGGCGGCGCCGCTCCTCGGCGTCCTGTTCGGCCTCGGGTGGACGCCGTGCATCGGGCCGACCCTTTCCGCCGTACAGGTGCTCGCCTTCCAGGAGGGCACCGCCGGCCGCGGGGCGCTGCTGAGCATCGCCTACAGCCTGGGGCTCGGCCTGCCGTTCATCCTGGCCGGGCTCGGCTTCCGCAGGATGCTCGGGGCCGTCCGCTGGGTGCGCCAGCACCAGGTGTGGGTGACGCGCATCGGCGGGGTCATGCTGATCATCGTCGGGCTCCTGCTCGTCACGGGCGTCTGGGACCTGTGGGTGGCCTACCTCCGCAGCTGGGTCGGCACGTTCTCGGTGGTCGTGTGAACGGCGAACGGAAGCAGGTCCTGGCATGAGCGCCTCGACGGACACCGCCCCGAGCGGAACCTCGGCCCCGCCGCCGCCTCCGCCGGCCCCTCCGGCGCTCACCCCGAGGGAGCTCGGTCGCTGGGCCTGGCGCCAGCTCACCTCCATGCGCACGGCGCTGATCCTGCTCTTCCTCCTCGCGCTCGCCGCCGTGCCCGGCTCGATCATCCCGCAGCGGAACATCGACGCCGTCGCGGTCGGCCGGTGGCAGGAGTCGCACCCGAGGCTGACCCCGGTCTACGACAAGCTGGGGCTGTTCTCGGTCTACGACTCCGTGTGGTTCAGCGCGATCTACATCCTGCTGATGATCTCGCTGGTGGGCTGCATCCTGCCGCGGGTGCGGACCTACTGGCGGGGGTTCCGCGCGCGTCCGCCCAAGGCCCCCCGCAACCTCGCACGCCTCCCGGAGTCACGGAGCCTCGCCCTCGACGAGGAGCCCTCCGCCGTTCTCGAGAGGGCGGGCGAGGCGCTCCGCCGGCGGCGCTACCGCGTCGATATCGGCGAGGACTCGGTGGCCGCCGAGCGCGGGTACCTCCGCGAGGCAGGGAACCTGCTGTTCCACGTCTCACTGCTCGTCGTGCTCGTCGGGTTCGCGGTCGGGGGCCTCTTCGGCTACACCGGCAGCGTCATCGTGGTGAGGGGCCAGGGTTTCTCGAACTCCCTGAGCCAGTACGACGACTTCAAGCCCGGCACGTTCTTCGGGCCCGACGACCTGAAGCCGTTCAACATCAACATCGACGACTTCCGGGTGAAGTTCCTCCGCAGCGGCCAGCAGGCCGGCATGCCGACCGACTTCTCCGCCGACGTGACCTACTCCGAGCAGCCCGGGCAGCCGGAGCGGACCCAGAAGCTCGCGGTGAACCACCCGCTCGAGCTGGACGGCGGCTCGGTGTTCCTGGTCGGCCACGGCTACGCCCCGCTCGTGACGGTGCGTGACGGTGACGGGAACGTCGCCTACAAGGGCCCGGCGATCTTCCTGCCCCAGGACTCGACATTCGAGTCCTTCGGGGTGGTCAAGGTCCCCGACGCCATGCCGGAGCAGCTCGGGTTCGAGGGACTGTTCCTCCCGACGTACGGCTTCACCATGAGGACAGGCCCGTTCTCGCGCTTCCCGGACGCGCTGAACCCGGTGATGTCGCTGCTCGCCTACCACGGCGACCTGGGCCTCGACGACGGCAAGCCCCAGTCGGTGTACGAGCTCGACAAGAGCGGCGTGGAGGCCTTCAAGCGCAAGGACGGCCGGCCGCTTCGCGTCGACATCGCGGTGGGTCAGACGAAGACCCTCCCGGACGGCTCGTCGATCAGGTTCGACGGCGTCCAGCGGTGGGTGAAGCTCCAGATCAGCGACAAGCCCGCCAAGGGCGTGGCCCTCGGCGGCGTGCTCCTCGCCATCACCGGGCTGCTCGCCTCGCTCTTCATCCGTCCCCGCCGGGCCTGGGTCCGGGTGCGCCGGGAGGGCGGGCGTACCTTGGTGGAGCTCGCCGGGCTCGACCGCAGCTCGGGCGGGAACCTCGCGGACGAGATCGACGAGCTCGAGACCCAGATCCAGCAGCAGGCAACCCCCCAGAAGGAGAAGCCGTGACCCCCGCGGACTTTGCCTCGTTCAGCAACAACGCCATCGCGTTCGCCTCGGTCGTCTACGCGCTGGCGTTCCTCAGCCACATCGCCGAGTGGGCCTTCGGGCGGTCGCTGCCGGCGGAGGCTCCGGCCCGGACGACTCGCTCCGCCGCGCAGCCGGTGGCCGCAGGGGTCTCGGCGGGGGGCGCCGCATCGTACGACGCCGCGGCCGGGGCCGGGGTGTCGGAAGGTGCGGTCGACCGGGACGGCAACGACCTCGAGGCGAAGGCCTACAACGTCGAGAAGTTCGGACGGATCGGCGTAGCCCTGACCATCGTGGCCGCGCTCCTGCACCTCGCCGGCCTGGTGACGCGTGGCCTCGGGGCCGACCCGGCCCGGGTGCCCTGGGGCAACATGTACGAGTTCTCGGTGGCCGGCGCCTTCGGGGTGACGCTGATGTACCTCGTGCTGCTCCGCAAGTACTCCCTGCGCTGGCTGGGCGTCTTCGTCACGGGCTTCGCCGTGGTCGTGCTGATGCTCGCCGTGCTCCTGCTCTACGTGCCCGCCGGGCCGCTCGTGCCCGCGCTGCACTCGTACTGGCTGGTGATCCACGTGGTGGCGGCGGTCATCGGCGCAGGCGCGTTCGCGGTGGGCGCCATGGCGTCGGGGCTGTACCTCGTCAAGTCACGGGCCGAGCGTCGGGCGGACGCGCCCACGACGGGCTACGTCGCCCGGCTGCCCGAGGCCTCGGTGCTCGACCGGGTGGCCTACCGGGTGCACGCCTTCGGCTTCCCGATCTGGACCTTCGCCGCCCTGGTCGCCGGACCGATCTGGGCGGAGTACGCCTGGGGCCGTTACTGGGGCTGGGACCCCAAGGAGGTCTGGGCCTTCATCACGTGGGTGGTCTATGCCGCCTACCTGCACGCCCGCGCCACGGCGGGCTGGAAGGGCAAGGGTGCGGCGATCATCGCGCTCGTCGGCTTCGGGACCGTGTTGTTCAACTTCGTCGGGATCAACCTGTTCGGCTCCGGCCTGCACTCCTACTCGGGCCTCGGCTAGGTGTGACGCTCGTCGGGCCCTACTCGGGCTTGGGACGCTTCTCGGTGGGGCCCTCGGGCTTCGACTCGGGGTTGGTTTCGCCCTGGTTCCGATGCCCCTGCTCGGGCTTCGGAGCGGGTTTGTCGGCCTTGCCCTCCCGCGCGGCCTTGCGGCGCCGGCGTTCGAGCTCCCGGAGGAAGTCCTCGTCGTCGTCCGGCGCCACGACCCGACGCGGGGCGGCCGTGGGCGGCGCAGTGGTCGGCTTGCTCCT